>CP133959.1:340911-681822 GCA_036251705.1 Orbaceae bacterium lpD01
AGCCGAAAGTGAGACGAGCTATCAGTGCTTATGCGGTAATCGAAACCATCGCTATGCTCTCTATCTGCTTGAGCTTAGGTAATTATATCGCTGGATTCTTGAAAGGATCGATATTTGAGTTACCCTCCTTTGTGTGTGTCCTGTTTGTTGGCGTGGTACTCAATAACGTGATCGCCTTTATTCCCGGTTATAATCTCTTTGAGCGGGCGGTATCGGTGGTGGGTAATGTCTGCTTATCGCTATTTTTAACCATCGCTTTAATGAGTTTAAAATTATGGGAGCTGACCAACTTAGCTTTACCGATGGTAGTGATTTTAACTGTGCAAACAGTCGTGATGGCGCTTTATGCGATTTTTGTCACTTATCGTGTGATGGGCCGTGATTACAATGCCGCGGTATTAGTCGCTGGCCATTGTGGTTTTGGACTGGGTGCAACGCCGACGGCTATTGCGAATATGCAGGCGGTGACCGACCGTTATGGACCGGCGCCGGTTGCCTTTATTGTTGTGCCAATGGTTGGAGCCTTCTTTATTGATCTGGTCAATGCCGTTGTGATTAAAGGTTTTTTATGGCTGCCGATTTTTAACTAACTCATTATTTAGCTACAAAAAACGCGTTTTTAAGCAATTTTTGTTATTTGAGATAACGATGGATGATTTTAATCGTGGTGACTGGGTGTTGCCTATTGATTGTGATTTTGCCAGCAGACTATGCTGTTTTTCGAGAATAGTCTTTATGACTTGAATGAGTATCAGTGAACAACGGTTTGATATTACTTTAGTATCATTGTTGTGCTAATTGGATACTTTAGTTGGCTTAATATTATCATGATGCAGTCAATTAATTCGCTTATGATGATACTAAATTACTTTTTTCCTTGAAATAACGGCTTTTAAACAAAAAAACTGTACTTTAGTGATGGTGTGGCGCTATCTTCTGCATGCGTCCCACTAAAAGTAAGATATGCTAGATTAAATAGAGCTTACTGTTATTTCGCACATTTAGCTAGGCCGTTTTTAGTAGACCATCTGGTTATCAGCAATAAATTGATCTATGATTAAAGATTAAATAAATAGCCTAAAGTACTTGATCCTTTTTCTCTGGAAATAAAACTAAGCGGCGCTTAGATCGTGATCGATTGATATGTTGACTTATTTCTCTGGCAAAATCGTTATGTATGGGTACGTTTATTTGATAACCAGTGTGATAAGGGTATACTAAATACAGCTTGGTAGCGCTTTACGCCATGAATTTCCTTCTCTATCATCCAGTATTCATTGATTTAATCATAAAAAGGCTTTGTTATGTCCGTTGATACAACCAATACACATGAACCTTTCGGTACGCTACTCGGTTATGCGCCTGGTGGTGTGGCCATTTATTCCTCTGACTATGCATCGGCATGTGCAGACGATTATCCGGATGATGCTTCATTTCGTAGTTATGTGGGTCATGAGTATATGGGGTATAAGTGGCAATGCGTTGAATTTGCCAGACGTTTCTTGTATCTCAACTATGGTATGGTTTTTACCGATGTCGGTATGGCTCACGAAATTTTTTCACTACGTTTTTTACGTCAAATTGCGAATGAAGTATTATTACCGCTACAAGCCTATAATAATGGTAGTAAAAAAATGCCTTCTGCTGGCGCGTTACTTATTTGGCAGGACGGGGGTTTCTTTAAACGAACGGGCCATGTAGCCATTATCACCGAAGTTTTAGATGACCGGGTACGTATTGCTGAGCAAAATGTCATTCATCGCCGTTTGCCGGTGGGTCAACAATGGAGCCGTGAGTTGCCGATGCGGGTTGCCGATGATGGCTATTATCTACAAGATACTTTTGATGATACGACTATTTTGGGGTGGATGATTCAGACCGAAGACACGACTTACAGCTTACCTCAGCCGGTAACACCGCCTGAATATATGACGATTGAGAGCCGATGCGTCCCCGATCATGGTCAGCTTGCCGATACTTGGCTTAATGAACAAAATCCGATTGAGCTGGCTTATATTAATGCGAACGGACATGCACTTAATCATGATGATCCCTATCGTTATTTCACGATCGCTGACAGTGCTGAACAAGAACTTATACGGGCCACCAATGAGTTGCATTTAATGTATTTACATGCGACGAATAAGGTCTTACAGGATGATAATCTCTTACGGAAATTCAATATTCCAGAGATTCTTTGGCCGCGGATGAGATTATCTTGGCGTTCTCGTCGTTATCAAACGATTACTGGCCGCTTAGATTTTTGTATGGACGAGCGAGGTTTAAAAGCGTATGAATATAATGCCGATTCCGCCTCATGTCACACCGAAACCGGCATCATTATCGAAAAGTGGGCGCAGCAAGTCGGGATAATCGAAGGGGTAAATGCAGGTAAAATGCTGCTTAATGCACTGATTGATACCTGGAAACATAGCGATGCGAAGCCTTTTGTGCATATCATGCAAGATAATGATGCGGAAGAGAATTACCATGCACTGTTTATGCAGAAAGCATTGAATCAAGCTGGTTTTGAGACGAAAATTTTACATGGACTCGATGATCTATACTGGGATAAACAGGGCCAGTTAGTTGATGCTGATCACCGTTTAGTCAATTGTGTCTGGAAAACCTGGGCGTGGGAGACAGTACTAGAACAGCTGCGTGAAGAGAGTGAAGCACGTATTTCAGCGCCGCCAATTCGAACTGGGCATCCTGAAAATAAAGTGCGTTTAATCGATGTTTTACTGCGCCCAGAAATTAATGTGTTTGAACCGTTATGGACAGTGATTCCAAGCAATAAGGCGATTTTACCCGTATTATGGTCACTATTTCCGAATCATCGCTATTTATTAGAGGCTAGTTTCGAGCTCAATCCTGAGTTAGTCAGTCATGGCTATGCGGTTAAACCGATTGCCGGTCGCCGTGGCCTCAATATTGAACTGGTCAGTAATAACGAGCAAGTACTGGACAAAACGGTTGGCCAATTTGATCGACAGGAAAATATTTATCAGCAGTTATGGTGTTTACCGAAGGTTGCCGATCGTTATGTACAGCTATGTACGTTTACGGTGGGGGGGCATTATGGCGGGACTTGCTTACGCTCAGACCGAAATTTAGTGATTAAGGGCGAAAGCGATATGCAGCCGCTCTTTGTACTAGATGATCAAGCCTTTATTCAGCAGTAAATGGATGGCCCTGCGGTAACGATTACCGCAGGGAGAAATTGAGGCGGTATTAAAATCGTGTCTATTTTGAGATTTAATCGGCGCTAGGATACTGTTCGATTAGCTGTGTGATAAAGTCTGGTACGACCTGGGTCGCCGGGCCATAGATTTTGGTTTCAAACAGATTTTGCCCTAAGCTGGGGGCTAAATTCAATTCAATGGTTTGACTGTCATGTTCTCGGGCAGTTTGTACAAAGCCGGCTGCCGGATAAACATGGCCGGAAGTCCCTATCGAAATAAAGTAATCGGTTTTTGCCAAAGCCTGATAGATCCGCGCCATTTCTAACGGTATTTCACCAAACCAGACAATATGTGGGCGCAGATTTGGGGTTAGGATCGGATCAATATCTTCATAGCAGGCGATCACTTCATCAGTTTGTTCATCACGCGCCTTGAGTAATTCACCATGCATATGAATAATATTTTGTGAACCCGCTCTTTCATGTAAGTTATCCACATTTTGTGTGACGAGTAAGACATTATCTGAGCCAAAATAGCGTTCTAATCGGGCTAATGCTTGATGAGCAAGATTGGGCTTGATTTGATCGGTTTGTAATTGGCGTCTTAAGCGATTGTAGAATTGTTGCACGAATACCGGGTTTCGCTGATAGCCCTCATAGGTTGCTACATCATTAACATCCTGACCTTCCCACAGCCCATCTTCAGCACGAAAAGTGGCCAAACCTGATTCCGCAGAAATACCAGCACCGGTGAGGATAACGATTTTGGGTAAAAGCATATCAGACTCCTGAATGGGGCTGTTTAGGGTTCTATTTAGGGTTGATGGAGATCATAAATTAAGCGAGTCTGAGTATCCATTTAAGCTAAATACGGATTGCTATCCACTCAGCACACCAAATTCGCGTTTATCACATCACACAAACAAATAGGCTGTGATAGCGTAGTTTAATGATATCAAATTCTTACGCTATTCGGCATCATTATCAATATCAGGTTGCCATAGCATATTTTGCGTATAGTTAATTAAGGCTTGTGAAATGGCGACCATCATGCTGCTTTCTGGGGCAAAACGATGCCAATACAGCATACGTCGTTGATAAAGGCCGACCGTTAACTCAATCAGCTCACCGGCGTTAAGCTCTTTTTCTACTTGTAAACGCGGAATCATACAACAAGCAGAGCCCTGTTTAGCCAACTGCACAAAGGCTTCAGATGAGTTAATGATATGACAAGTTACACTGCCCGGCGCTAAATTAAAGTTTTCTTGTAAGAAAGCCTGATGCATATCATCAAGATGATCGAAGGCTACTGCGGGTGCTTTGAGTAAAGCCGAACGCGTGACACCGTTAGGGAAGTATTGCTGTGCAAAACTAGGCGAAGCAACAAAAATATAATCTAATGCACCTAAACGGTTGGATAAACAGCCCGGTAATGGCTGTGGCTGAATACTAATTGCACCTACAACTGTACCTAAACGTAACATATCTAAGGTATGCTCTTCGTCTTTTACCTGCATTTCAAAGCGTAGCGTATTTTTATCCATCACTGGTTTTAAAGCGGGTAGTAACCAAGTGGCTAACGAGTCAGCATTGGTTGCAATCGATAATGAAAGGGGGGTTGAGGTATTACTGCCATCACCTAACCACTGCTGCTCAAGCAGTTCAACTTGATGCAGTAATCCTAGTAGATGTTCACCTTGCTTAGTTGCTTTGGGCGGAATTGTTCTGACTAAGAGCTGCTGCCCAAAAAAACCTTCAAGTTGTTTGATACGTTGTGAAACAGCCGGTTGCGTGATACACAACTTTTCAGCGGCACGTTCAAAGCCCCGTTCTTTAATCACGGCATCTAATGCCTGTAAGGCTCGATAATCTGGACGTTTCATGGGTACACCTTAATTGAGACCTGTTTGCTACATTGCGAATAATGTGGTTATGAGTGAAAAATTTTATTGGCTAATCTTTTCACTTAGGATCATGTTATTTTTATTGCTCAATTTGTTACTATGCCATATCTTTAAAGATATTGCTTTTAATATTTTAGTCAATGGGGAAAACGATGACACAAGATGAATTGAAAAAGGCCGTTGGTTGGTCGGCATTGAAGTTTGTTGAGCCTGGTACTATTGTGGGGGTAGGAACCGGTTCAACCGCGTCGCATTTTATTGATGCGTTAGCTTCGATTAAAGATCAGATTGTGGGTGCAGTCTCCAGTTCGAAAGCCTCAACAGAAAAATTAACCAGTTATGGCATTGAAGTTTTTGATTGTAACGAAGTCGATAGTTTAAGTGTGTATGTTGATGGTGCTGATGAAATTAATTATCACATGCAGATGATTAAAGGCGGCGGCGCAGCGTTAACCCGTGAAAAAATTGTTTCGGCGATTGCCAAAAAATTTGTCTGTATTGTTGATGAATCAAAAGTCGTTGATGTATTAGGTCAGTTCCCGCTACCAATTGAAGTGATTCCGATGGCGCGCTCTTATGTCGCCAGAGAGCTGTTTAAAATGGGGGCCCGGCCTATTTATCGTCAAGGTGTCGTGACTGATAATGGTAATGTTATTCTTGATGTACATGATTTAATCATCAGTGAACCGATTGCGTTAGAAAATAAAATTAATTCAATTGCGGGCGTTGTCACCGTCGGACTATTTGCCAATCGAAAAGCGGATGTCGCTTTAGTTGGTTATGCTGATGGTGTCAAAGAGTTGCATGCTCGTTAATGATAGGATGGCTGTAAAACCGGAATAAATGAGGCTACCAAGATGACCGTACAATCACTTACAAAAGACGAAAATAAATTTTTATTACTGGAAGGTATTCACCCCAGTGCTGTCGATGTTTTAAAGCAAGCGGGTTATCATAATATAGAATACCATAAAGGGGCATTAAGTTCGGATGAGCTTAAAGCAGCGGTGAAAGATGCACGTTTTATCGGTATTCGTTCGCGGACTAAATTAACCGAAGATATTCTTGCGGCCGCACCGAAGCTTGCTGCGATTGGTTGTTTTTGTATTGGGACTAATCAGGTCGATTTAACGGCCGCGGCAAAACGCGGCATACCCGTGTTTAATGCGCCTTTTTCCAATACACGTTCGGTGGCTGAATTGGTGATTGGTGAGCTGATACTGTTATTACGTCGGGTACCAGAAGCGAATGCGAAAGCACATCGTGGGCAATGGAACAAAATTGCGCAGGGCGCTTATGAAGCACGTGGAAAAAATTTAGGTATCATTGGTTATGGTCATATTGGTAGTCAGGTTAGTGTGATGGCCGAAGCCTTAGGGATTCACGTCTATTTCTATGATATTGAAACGAAACTATCATTAGGTAATGCCCGACAGCTCAATTCACTTGATGAGTTACTCGCCATTAGTGATGTGGTTTCCATGCATGTCCCTGAAAATGCCTCGACAAAAGGCATGATAGGGGCAACGCAGCTAGCTAAAATGAAGAAAGGCGCTATCTTGATTAATGCGGCAAGAGGTAAAGTGGTTGATATTGAGGCATTGGTACAGGCACTGTGTGATCAGTCAATTGGCGGCGCGGCGATTGATGTTTTCCCGAGCGAGCCCGCAACCAACAGTGAGCCTTTTGATTGCCCGTTAAATCCACTCGATAATGTCATTTTAACCCCACATATTGGCGGATCAACCGAAGAGGCGCAAGAGAATATCGGTGTGGAAGTTGCCAGTAAGCTGAGTAAATACTCTGATACCGGTTCAACGCTTTCGGCAGTGAATTTTCCAGAAGCTTCGTTGCCGATTCCAAGTAAAGGGGTGTCTCGTTTCCTCAACATTCATAAAAATCAGCCGGGTATTCTGACTTCAATCAACTTGCTGTTTGCTGAGCAAGGATTAAATATTTCTGCCCAGTATCTACAAACTGATATTGAAATTGGCTATGTGGTGATCGACGTGGATAATATTCAATTATCACAAGCTGAGCAGATGTTAATTCAACTCAAAAATGTACCGGGGACGATTCGCGCACGTTTATTATTTTAATCGCACATCGATATTGTCCTGACAATGAGGCAATAAAAAACCGCAATCGTTTGCACGTATTGCGGTTTTTTTCAATCAGATTGCGATTAGTCTTTACTACCACCGCGATAAGCACGCTTACGATCATTTTCAGTTAAATGACGTTTACGTAAACGAATCGAGAGTGGGGTAATTTCAACTAATTCATCATCATCAATAAACTCTAACGATTGTTCAAGCGTCATTTTGATTGGTGGTGATAAAGCGGTTGATTCATCAGAGCCTGATGCACGCATATTGGTCAGTTTTTTACCGGTTAAACAGTTAACGGTTAAGTCGTTTGAACGCGTATGAATACCGATAATTTGACCTTCATAGACTTCCACACCATGGCCGATAAATAGACGTCCACGCTCTTGTAAACTGTGCAGTGCATATTCTAAGGCTTTACCCGTACCATTTGAGATCAGTACGCCGTTGATACGTTGGCCAATTTCACCTGGACGGATATCATCATAATGACTGAATGTTGAATAAAGTAAGCCCGTTCCTGAGGTCATTGTCATAAATTCAGTTCTGAAACCAATTAAGCCGCGGCTTGGGATCTCATAGTCTAAACGGACACGACCTTTACCATCTGGTTGCATATTGGTTAAGTTACCTTTACGGATACCGAGTGCTTCCATCACTGGACCTTGATGCTGCTCTTCAACATCGATAGTCACTTGTTCAAATGGTTCTTGTTTACGGCCATCAATCTCTTTATAAATCACTTTTGGACGTGATACGGCAAGTTCATAACCTTCACGACGCATATTTTCGATTAATACCGAAAGATGAAGCTCGCCACGACCAGAAACGCGGAATGCATCTGGATCAGGTGTCTCTTCAACACGTAATGCGACGTTATGGACGAGTTCTTTGTTAAGACGCTCTAAAATCTGACGTGAAGTCACATATTTACCCTCTTTACCGGCAAAAGGTGAGCTATTCACATTAAAGAACATGGTGACTGTTGGTTCATCAACACTGAGTGCTGGTAGCGCTTCAACCACGTTTGGATCGCAGATTGTATCAGAGATATTGAGCTCACCTAAACCGGTTAAAGCAATGATGTCGCCCGCTTCAGCTTCTTGAGCTTCGAAACGTTGTAAACCTAAGTGACCCAGTACCTGGCCCACTTTCGCATTCCGTTTTTTGCCTTCAGCATCAATAATGGTCACGGGCTGGTTTGGTTTAATGCGACCACGTTTAATACGACCAATCCCGATAACACCAACATAATTGTTATAATCGAGCTGAGAGATCTGCATCTGGAAGGCACCATCAAGATCAACTTTAGGTGGCTCTACATGTTTCACGATAGCTTCAAATAATGGGGTCATATCTTCCGCCATTTCTTGATGCTCATTACCAGCAATACCCATTAATGCTGATGCATAGATAATTGGGAAGTCAAGCTGTTCATCTGTTGCACCTAAGTTAACGAATAGATCGAACACTTGGTCAACAACCCAGTCTGGACGCGCGCCAGGACGGTCAACTTTATTAATAACGACAATGGGTTTTAAACCGTGAGCAAACGCTTTTTGCGTTACAAAACGTGTTTGTGGCATTGGACCATCCATTGCATCAACTAAGAGCAATACAGAGTCAACCATTGACATCACACGTTCTACTTCACCACCAAAGTCCGCATGGCCTGGGGTATCAACGATATTAATTCGGTAATCATTCCACTTAATCGCGGTATTTTTAGCTAAGATAGTAATGCCGCGTTCTTTTTCTAGCGCATTTGAGTCCATGACGCGTTCATTTTCATCGCCACGCTGTTCGCCGAGAGTCCCTGATTGTTGTAATAATTTATCAACCAGTGTTGTTTTACCATGGTCGACGTGTGCGATAATGGCAATGTTTCTTAAATTTTCAATCACAATATTTGTTCCAAGAATAGAATAAGCGCGTTATTGTACACTGATTTTGAGTAAATGTTGATGACGATCACAAAATAATCGTCATTTATCTTATCTTTTACGTTCATTTTTAAAATTATAGCCGCATAACGGCCATTTCCGGTCTGTCTATTTTTTGAAAATAAATCGTTTATTCATACATCACTTAACGTTGTTATTTTTATTCAGCTGTCGATTTTACCTGATCAAGTCAGAAAATGAGCAAAATTGAGTATAAATAGGATTCGCGAATACTATCTTGATAAATAATATTCACCTATGTTGTGAGGGGATAGGTGTAACGTATTGACTTTCATGATAATGACAAAACTATTTCAAATAATATTGAAATAGTTTTGTGGTGGATTGAACACTATCGCTGATGATCGAAATAGGTCTCAATCTGGGTTAAATTAGCCCCAGTTGCGATGGCCAGTTGTAATAAAATACGTGATTTTTGTGCATTCAAAAATCCGCTACTGATGCCTTGCTTTTTATTTGAGACATAACCCGCGCCAGTGCGAGAGGTAATCACAATCGGGATATTTTTCGTCAAGGCCTTTGCAACCGCCTCTTCCAGCGCTTTAGGCATATTTCCGTTACCTGTTGCATCAATAACGATACCTTTCGCACCCGCTGAGATGGCCGCGTTTAAGAGGGTGGCATCTTGTCCTTGATGGACATAGATAATATCGACTCTGGGCAGATTGGTTAACTGACTGACATCAAAATAGACTTGGTCAATAGGCGCGGCTGGCGTATAGAAAAATTTTGGTTGGCCATTAATAAATAGTCCCAAATAACCTTGTTCGATAGCTTTAAAGGTATCATTGCTAACTGCGTTAGTTTTTGTCACATAAAATGCCGATGCAATGCGATCATTGAGTACGACCATGGTGCCACGTTGCTGAGCTTGCGGTGATGCCGCGAGTGTGACCGCCTCAAGTAAATTCATCGGACCATCTGCGCTGATTGCGGTGGCAGGGCGCATCGCGCCGACAAAGACAGTAGGTTTCGATTGTTTAACTGTCAGACTGAGAAAAAAAGCGCTCTCTTCAAGGGTATCGGTGCCGTGAGTGATGACAACCCCTTGTTGATTCTGACTTAAAAGTTGATTTACTTTTTTGCTTAGCGTCAACAGGATATGATTATCGATATCGTTACTATCGACGTTGGCAATCTGTTCCCCGGTAATATGGGCGATATGATTTAATTCAGGGACTGCGTCGATAAGAGTCTGTATGCCGAGTGAACCTGCCTGATAGTCGGTAGTGTCGGTTTTGCTTGCAGAGCTACCGGCAATCGTGCCGCCGGTGGCTAAGATAGTAATATTCGGTTTGCCCGTGTCTGCTTGTGCTGCGACGGTGGTATGAATAAAAATAAATATCATTAATGTGATGATAATTGAAAAATGGTGTTTCATTCTTTTGTCCCTTTATATAAGTCAATAAGATAACCTGCCGATCCATATTATGGGATAAATGAGATATCGATAAATAAAATTTTACATTGATTATAACTAAAATGTGTTCAGGAACAGGCGTGATAATAAATAAGAAGAGAGTTGCGCGGATAGTATGGCTGATTAAGGCGATAAAAAAAGCAAAAACCAATAGCAGTTTTTGCTTTTATCCCCTAAAAAGGGTGCGTCTAAAATAAATTAGTGGCTGCTGTTTTTTGGTGCGCCGATAGGTAATACGTTGCGACCTAATTGCTCATTCACAACTTCAGCCATGGCTAAATAGAATGCGCTTGCGCCACAAATAATACCTTCAAAGCCCGCAATGGTAATCACAGCTTTATTACCGGTAATGTTACCAATCGCGAGTAAGGCAAACAGGACAGTTAAGCTGGCAAAGACAAATTGTAAACAGCGGTTTGCTTTTAATGTGCCAAAGAACATAAAGAAAGTAAAGATGCCCCACAGTGCTAAAAAGATACCTAAAAAGGTGTGATCAGTTTCAGCTGTTGCTGCTGCAGTTGGAATATACCAAATACCGACTAATACGATCCAGAAGAAACCGTATGAGGTGAATGCTGTTACACCAAAAGTATTGCCTTTACGGAATTCTAAAATACCCGCGATAACTTGTGCTAAACCGCCATAAAAAATACCCATTGAGACAATGGCTGTCATCGCAGGAAAAAATCCGGCGTTGTGGATATTTAATAGGATTGTTGTCATCCCAAAACCCATTAGGCCTAAAGGACCTGGATTTGCTAATTTTGTTGTTTCCATGATTAAACCTTCGTTATTAAATTTAAGTTGGTGTTTATTGATAATCTAAATTATAAGATTAAGTGCGCGCATCATAAATGGCAATAGTAAAGCAATCAATAGCTGAATGAAAAAAAATTTTAATTTACCCCCTTGAGTTATGCAATCTATAGCCTCATATTAAATCCAACAGCGTATTTTCCTTTATTAAGCATAAAAAGTGAGTTGAAATTAATTTTTTTTACCACTTGAAAACATAAAAAACCATGCTTATATAAAGGATATAATTGAATCACAGTTTTTTAGGAGAGAATTTTATTATGGGTAAAATTATTGGTATTGACTTAGGTACAACGAATTCATGTGTTGCCGTGATGGATGGTGGTCAGGCAAAAGTATTAGAAAATGCTGAGGGCGATCGCACAACTCCATCGATTATCGCTTATACACAAGATGGCGAAATTCTTGTTGGTCAGCCGGCTAAACGTCAGGCGGTCACCAATCCACAAAATACTTTATTTGCGATTAAACGTTTAATAGGTCGTCGTTTTGAAGATGCTGAAGTTCAGCGTGATGTTTCAATCATGCCATATAAAATTGTTAAAGCAGATAATGGCGATGCATGGGTTGAAGTGAAAGGTCAGCGTATTGCGCCACCACAGATTTCAGCTGAAGTGCTTAAAAAAATGAAAAAAACCGCTGAAGACTATTTAGGTGAAGCAGTCACTGAAGCTGTTATTACCGTACCTGCTTATTTTAATGATGCGCAGCGTCAGGCAACCAAAGATGCAGGTCGTATTGCCGGTCTTGATGTTAAACGTATTATCAATGAACCAACAGCCGCAGCATTAGCCTATGGTTTAGATAAAAATGTCGGTAACCGCACCATTGCAGTGTATGACCTAGGTGGTGGTACATTCGATATTTCTATTATCGAAATTGATGAAGTTGATGGTGAAAAAACATTTGAAGTGTTAGCAACCAATGGTGATACGCATCTTGGTGGTGAAGACTTTGACTCACGTTTAATTAATTACTTAGTTGAAGAGTTTAAACGCGAACAAGGTTTTGATCTTCGTAATGACCCATTAGCAATGCAGCGTTTGAAAGAAGCAGCTGAAAAAGCGAAGATCGAACTTTCATCTGCTCAGCAAACGGATATTAACTTACCGTATATCACTGCAGATGCAACAGGTCCAAAACATTTAAATATTAAAGTTACACGTGCAAAATTAGAGTCTTTAGTCGAAGATTTAGTTAAACGCTCAATTGAACCAGTGAAAACTGCGTTAAAAGATGCTGGTCTGTCTGTTTCTGACGTTCAGGATGTGATTTTAGTGGGTGGTCAGACACGTATGCCGATGGTACAAAAAGCGGTATCTGATTTCTTTGGTAAAGAGCCACGTAAAGATGTGAATCCAGACGAAGCAGTTGCAGTGGGTGCCGCGGTTCAAGGTGGTGTATTAGGTGGTGATGTTAAAGATGTATTATTACTTGACGTAACACCATTATCACTTGGTATTGAAACCATGGGTAGTGTGATGACCCCATTAATTGAGAAAAACACGACGATTCCAACTAAGCATAGTCAGGTATTCTCAACAGCAGAAGATAATCAGTCTGCGGTAACGATTCATGTTTTACAAGGTGAGCGTAAACGTGCCTCTGATAATAAATCTTTAGGTCAATTTAATTTAGATGGTATTCAAGCTGCAGCGCGCGGTATGCCACAAATCGAAGTAACATTCGATATCGATGCTGATGGTATCTTACATGTATCAGCTAAAGATAAAAATACTGGCCGTGAGCAAAACATCACCATTAAAGCCTCTTCTGGTTTAAGTGAAGAAGAGATCCAGAAAATGGTTAATGATGCGGAAGCGAATGCCGAATCAGATCGTAAGTTTGCTGAATTAGCGCAAGTGCGAAACGAAGCTGATCATTTAGTGCATAGCACACGTAAACAAGTGACTGAAGCGGGTGATAAACTCTCTGCTGATGATAAAAAAGCTATCGAAGACGCGGTCAGTGCATTAGAAGTTGCTGTTCGTGGTGAAGATAAAGCTGAAATTGAAGCTAAAGTTCAGGCATTAGTGGAAGCGTCTAAAAAGTTACTTGAAATTGCCCAGCAACAGGCGCAAGGTCAGCAAGCTGATGCTGGACAGTCTCAGCCAGCACAAGATGATGTTGTTGATGCTGACTTTAAAGAAGTTGATGAAGATAAAAAATAATTAATGTTACTGATTAAGCTTTTCTTTATCAGCTTGAGATAAAGCGATAATAACAAACGGGCGCGAGGTAACTCAAGCCCGTTTATATGTATATAGATTTATCATATTTGTTATCAATATCATGTTTAAGTTGCAAGGTTGTGAATATGAAGTTTTTGATTATGATGGCGTCATAATCACTTAGTCGTTAAAATTAGTCTAGGTGTCAATCTATGATAAGATAGCTGACACACAATATTCACAATTAAATACAAATATCAGTCACATAGGTAGAGATCAGTAATAGTCTCAATTTATGAGTTAGGTGAGAGATGGCAAAGAAAGATTATTATGAAATATTAGGTGTTGGCCGTGATGCCGATGAGCGCGAGATAAAAAAAGCTTATAAGCGTCTTGCAATGAAATTTCATCCAGATAAAAATCAGGATGATAAAGCCAATGCTGAAGAAAAATTTAAAGAAATTAAAGAGGCCTATGAAGTCTTAACGGATGCGCAAAAGCGCGCGAGCTATGATCAATACGGTCATGCTGCCTTTGAACAAGGTGCTGGCGGCGGTGGCGGCGGCGGTTTTGGTGGCTTTGGCGGCGCTGATTTCGGTGATATCTTTAATGAGTTTTTTGGTGGCGGCGGCAGAGGTCAGCAACAGACGGCTTCACGCGGTAATGACTTACAAGTTACCATCACGTTAACCTTAGATGAAGCGGCAAAAGGAATTAGTAAAGAGATTAAAGTACCAACACTGGTTGAATGCGATGTTTGTCATGGTGTAGGTACGGAAAAGCCTTCTGATGTCTCTACATGTCCTACCTGTCATGGTGCGGGTGTGGTGCAGATGCGTCAGGGATTTTTCGCTGTTCAGCAAGAGTGTCCGACTTGTCACGGGCGTGGTAAAGTGGTTAAAAATCCATGTAAGAAATGTCATGGTGATGGCCGCGTCGAAAAAACGAAGACCTTATCGGTATCAATACCGGCAGGCGTGGATACCGGTAATCGAATCCGTCTAAGTGGTGAAGGTGAAGCGGGGCAAAATGGTGCACCAGCCGGTGATCTCTATGTTCAAGTCCAGGTTAAGCAACATGCTATTTTTGAACGAGATGGTAACAATTTACACTGCGAAGTCCCGATTAATATTGTGATGGCATCGCTGGGTGGCGAAGTACAAGTACCGACGCTTGATGGTAAGGTCAGCTTAAAAATTCCAGCTGAAACACAAACCGGTAAAGTATTACGCTTGCGTGAGAAAGGCATTAGATCCTTGAGAGGCAGTGCAATTGGTGATTTATACTGTCATATTATCTTGGAAACACCGGTAAATCTGACGGCTCGTCAGAAAGAGCTCTTAACCGAACTGGGTGAAACCTTGAATAGTGATAAAGGCTCAAAGCATAACCCAAAAGCAAAAAGCTTTTTCGATAAAGTGAAGAAGTTTTTTTAAAACGGTTATTTGATGAAATTTAAGGCTTGATAGTGATATCAGGCCTTTTTTTATCGTGTTAGTTATCAAACTGATAGTAAGGCGATTAGCTGGCGCTTAGGCGTTATGACAAAGAACTGAGGTTAAGATCTTTTGTCCGGATGTCATCTGGTAAGCATAGGGATTGACCTAAAATGAGGCTAATAAAAAAGCTCGAATCCATTCGACATTCGAGCTTTATTTTCTGTTAGGTGTACAGTACTAATTAGATAGTTGTTGTAAATGTACGTGCAATAACGTCGCGTTGTTGTTCTGGCGTTAGTGAGTTAAAACGCACAGCATAACCAGATACACGGATAGTTAATTGTGGGTAAAGTTCCGGATGTTTTACCGCATCTTCTAATGTTTCACGACGTAAAACGTTAACGTTTAAGTGTTGACCACCCTCAACTTTAACAGTTGGTGCAACATCAATTGGCACTTCGCGATATTCGATTTGACCAAGTTGGTTAACTGGTACAATTTGATCTTCTTTATAGACGCTTTTTGCAGCAACACAACGAGCTTCGTTAGTTTCGCTGTCTAGTAACCAGAAAGAGTTTAAAAGTGCTTCGTTGCTGGTTTTAGTAATTTGGATACCTGTAATCATAATTATATCTCCTTTGAGCTAATATGCCCTACATTTGTATATTGGCTAATATAGCACTTTTGTTTTTTGATTAAAATCAAAAAAACCTATTATTTTAATAATTATCACCTTACATTTTTATATTTTGCGATTATCGGTTATTATCCTTACATTATTACTTGCACAGTTAAAGCGATTGGCATGCATATCCGTATGTGCAAACCTTTGTCAGTTGGTTATCTTGCTATAAACGGGTGGTATGTAGCGTCTCATCACTGAGCGCAGATATCGTCATTACATATTAATATTGTGCGTAATATTATCAATGATAATCAGTATTTAAGGTATGAAAATGACAAATCAAATAACATGGCATGATGTGATTGGCCAAGAAAAAGAGCGTGATTATTTTAAACAGATAATGACCTTTGTGGCAAACGAGCGCAATGCTGGTAAAACGATTTATCCTCCGCAAAAAGATATTTTCAATGCATTTCGATTTACCGAGTTTGCTGATATAAAGGTGGTCATTTTAGGTCAAGATCCTTATCACGGCGCGGGACAAGCCCATGGGCTCTCTTTCTCGGTGTTACCCGGTATTGCGCCGCCGCCCTCTTTAGTCAATATTTATAAAGAGCTACAGCAGGATATTGATGGATTTACCTACCCCAATCATGGCTACCTTGGATACTGGGCACAGCAAGGTGTTTTATTGCTTAATACGGTGCTTACGGTTGAAGCAGGTAAAGCTCACTCCCATGCAAAAATTGGCTGGGAAACCTTTACCGATCATGTGATTGAGGCGATTAATCATCATTTGCAAAATGAGGTGTTTCTATTATGGGGTGCACATGCGCAAAAGAAAGGACAATTTATTGATCGTAATAAACATCACGTATTAACTTCTGTACACCCTTCTCCTTTATCTGCGCATCGTGGTTTTTTAGGCTGTAAGCATTTTTCTCAAGCTAACCAAATTATCGCTAAGCAGGGTGGTGTACCGATTGATTGGCAGCCGCGTTTACCTTAAGCGGCTGATGATAGTCATCAACTAAAACAGTCATCGATTAAGGATGTTTGTCATATTCATCCTGATCGCTAATGATTAGCTTACCAAGCCAATTGAGGATAGTGTTGTGCGGTTAGTGCAATACACGCTTCCATATCAATAAGTATCACGTTGTCGTCAAGCAGAGGCAGTAAACCTCTGGCACTAATATCTTGCTTAAGCGCATAAACTTGGATTGATTGCTTGAACATGTCTTGTAGTAAATCATTGCCTTTGACGGCGATAGTGACACCATCTTGCCACAATACAATGATATCTTGTTGATTGATGAGCGATAATAAAAGCGCGCTATCGGTTTGACTGCTAGTATGAGAAAGCGTATGTAACATAATTTAGCCATGATCAGTGAACAACTACCCATCATTTTAAAGTATCTGATGATTTTTTTCTAACAAACATTGCATTGAATAAAAATCGAGGGTTTTAATCACGCTTATTTTTCAATAGAATGAATGAAACGCTGATCACCTATCACGATTAATGATGATGTTCGATTCATTTAAGGGCTGATTGGGCTAATTTTATTCATGAAGTTTCTATTTTTATCGCTTTTTAGCGGTAATTGAGTTGTGCAATTTGCCGGCTAACTGGTTATAATAAATCTATTACTTTATATCAGATACGTGAGTGGTCAGATTGCGTAAATTTATATTAGACAATGAACAAGCAACCCTCGCGCTGGGTGAGCAGCTAGCTTTAGCTTGTGTCGCTGCCTTAAAGCGATTGCCGAATAAAGCCATTATGATCCATCTTTTAGGTGATTTGGGCGCAGGGAAAACCACATTAAGCCGAGGTTTTATACAGGGATTAGGTTATTTAGGGACAGTTAAAAGCCCAACTTATACCTTGGTTGAGCCTTATCAGTTAGACAATTTAGCGGTTTATCATTTTGATTTATATCGCCTGTCTGACCCTGAGGAGCTTGAGTTTATGGGCATAAGAGATTATTTTGATTCTCGTTGTATTTGCCTAATTGAATGGCCTCAGCGTGCTGAAGGTTTTTTACCTCTCGCTGATTTAATCGTTTGTTTAGATTATTTATCAATGCAGCGCACAGTTACCCTTTGGGATAACACTGAAATGGGTCAGGATATTTTGGCTGGAGCAGGAATGGATTAAGTACCAATAAGGATAATAAAGAGCATGAAGTGTGGCTGCAAATTGATTTTAACAATAGTAATGATACTGTTTGTGGTTTCACCGGTCGCCTATGCGGCGGTTAGAACAAAAGTGGTGGTCGCCATTGACGCCGGACATGGTGGTAAAGACTCTGGTGCGGTCGGGCCCAATAAACTCTACGAAAAAAATGTGACACTGGCCGTGGCTAAAAAGTTATCCGCATTAATGGCAAAAGATGCCCTATTTAAACCGGTATTAACACGCTCGATGGATAAATATATTTCTGTACCAGAACGTTCAGAGATAGCCCGTAAATATAAAGCTGATTTACTCATTTCCATTCATGCTGATGCGGCGCCTAGTCGAGCTGCGAGTGGTGCCTCGATTTGGGTATTATCTACCAAACGAGCGGACACAGAGCTTGGCCGCTGGATTGAACAGCATGAAAAGCAGTCGCAGTTACTGGGCGGAGCCGGCGATGCTTTGGCGGGTGAAGACAGCAATCCTTATTTAAGTCAGGCTATTTTAGATCTGCAATTTTCGAATTCTCAGCGGGTTGGATATAGTCTGGCCCAAGCTATCTTGCAAGAGATGAAAGCGGTCACTAAATTGCATAAATCAACGCCCGAACATGCCAGCTTGGGGGTACTTCGTTCTCCAGATATTCCCTCGGTACTGATTGAGGTCGGTTTTATCTCCAATGTCGGTGAAGAGAAATTACTACGGAGTAATGCGCATCAAGATAAAATTGCGCGAGCCATTTATCTAGGCGTCAAAGATTACGTGAAAAAAAATCCGAATATTGGAGAGAAACATTAATGGTGATTCGGGTTTTATCGCCGCAACTGGCCAACCAAATCGCGGCTGGTGAGGTTGTTGAACGTCCTGCTTCAGTGATAAAAGAGCTGATCGAAAATAGTATTGATGCTGACGCTACACGTATCGATATTGATATTGAGCAGGGCGGCTGCAAACTGATCCGGGTACGAGATAATGGTTGTGGTATTAGTAAAGATGAATTACCTTTAGCCTTAGCCAGACATGCCACCAGTAAGATTCGAGATCTCGATGATCTGGCCGCCATTATGAGTCTGGGATTTAGAGGTGAAGCCCTCGCCAGTATTAGCTCTGTTTCTCGTTTAACCTTGACTTCACGCACTGAGGACCAAACAGAGGCTTGGCAAGTCTACGCTGAAGGTCGAGATATGCAAACGACGCTTAAGCCTGCGGCTCATCCGGTTGGTTCAACAATAGAAGTTTTAGATCTGTTTTATAATACACCGGCTAGAAAGCGTTTTTTAAAAACAGATAAAACCGAGTTTACCCATATCGATGAAACGCTTCGTCGTATCGCCTTGGCTTGTCCGACCATCTCGATTAATTTGCAGCATAATGGTAAATTGATTCGTCAATATCGTGCCGTTAAAGATATGGCACAGCTTGCCCAGCGCGTCGCAACGATTTGTGGCACGACATTTATGCAGCAAGCCATAGAACTGGATTGGGCGCATGATGATCTTAAAATCAAGGGCTGGGTGAGTGATCAGGTAGATTGTGATTATCAGTATTTTTATGTGAATCAGCGTGTGGTAAAGGATAAACTGCTCAATCATGCATTACGTCAGGCCTATCTCAAGCAAGCGCAGAGTGACAAGATTGCTTATGTGATCTATCTGCAAGTCAATCCAAATCAGGTTGATGTTAATGTTCATCCTGCTAAACATGAAGTGCGTTTTCACGAGGCAAGACTGGTACATGATTTTGTTTATCAGGCGATCAGCATGGCCTTAGAGATACCGCATGCACACACGCATGATCACTTATGCCATGATACTGTCTCAGCGTCTGATAAACTACCACCCAACCGTACTGCAGCGGGTAAAAGCATTTTTACTACTTCGTTGGAAAAGGGCGCTGCTCATCAGACGTATCGACTGCATGAACCCAATCCGGGTCATTACACTTCTGGCCAGCGTGAAAAAGCACTGTATCAACACTATGTGAATGCGTTTAATCAGACCAGGCAACCGACTGAGCCATCAACTAATTACACCGAATTGGCGATTGGGTTACCGCCGGTTCAGTCGTTGTCGGTGGGTAAAACGTTATTTCCTGAGCGCACCGCACCGCTGGTATTAGATGCTCATCCTGTTCGCCTTGCCGTTGCCGATGAGATGCTTAAATTTGGTCAAGTGCTGACGATTTATCATCAACAGTATGCGGTTTTAATGCAAGAGGGTGAGCTGCAGTTATTATCACTGAAATTAGCGCAGATGGGTTTATACCAAGCCAAATTATTAGCACAAACCGATCAGCCGGCGGAAAAATTACTGGTACCGTTAATGTTATCTATCAATCAGCAAGAGAAACAATTATGGCTGCAATATGCGCCGTTACTGACTTCGCTCAATGTTATTTTTACGTTTCAGTCACACAAGTTAGTGTTAAACGAAGTCCCCCTGCTGCTACGTAATATGAATTGGCAGCAACTGTTATCTCAATTATTAAATTATTTGCAAAGCGTTTTTGCTAATCATCAATCAGTTGATAGACTGGCGTTAGCAGCTTGGTTTGCTGAGCAATATGCTCAATTTAATGCATCTAATAAAAATCATCTTATTTGGACGCAAGCTCAGGCGATCAGCTTATTGAATGAGTTTGAGCAAATTCGATCTCCACAAATTGATGTTAGCAGCTTCTTGCAACAGATTGATTTGCATCAATTACGCGTATGTTTTGACACTAAATAGACTTTATGACTTCACCGAAACCCAAAATTATCTCCTTAATGGGGCCGACAGCCGCAGGTAAAACTGCATTGGCCATGGCACTATACGATCAGTATCCGATTGATATTATCAGTGTTGATTCAGCTTTAATTTATCGTGGTATGGATATTGGTACGGCTAAACCAACGCCCGCTGAATTAGCGGCCTATCCGCATAAACTGATTGATATTCTTGATCCCGCACAGAGTTACTCGGTCGCTAATTTTCGCCATAATGCGTTACATGAAATAGTACAGAGTATTGCGCGCGGCAGGACACCGCTCTTGGTGGGCGGCACGATGCTCTATTTTAAAGCCCTGCTGGAAGGGCTATCGCCATTACCAACGGCGGATTATACTATCCGTCAACAAATTGAATCTGATGCCGGACAACATGGGTGGCAAACAATACATGCGCGATTAGCACAGGTGGATCCTGTTTCAGCGGCACGGATACATCCTAATGATCCTCAGCGTTTGAGCCGGGCTTTAGAAGTTTATTTAATTACCGGTCAATCACTCACTGAACTGACGCAAATACAGGGTGAGAAGTTGCCTTATGATATGGTGCAATTCGCTATTGCACCGCAGACCCGTGAACAGTTACATGCGCGTATCGAATTACGCTTTAAATTGATGCTTGAGCAGGGATTTGAAGCTGAAGTGGCACAGCTCATCGCTCGTGGTGATTTAGATGCGAATATGCCCTCTATCCGCTGTGTTGGATATCGGCAGATGTGGGCGTATT
The DNA here is from genome assembly GCA_036251705.1 of Orbaceae bacterium lpD01. NCBI lineage: Bacteria > Pseudomonadati > Pseudomonadota > Gammaproteobacteria > Orbales > Orbaceae > Utexia > Utexia brackfieldae. Next base: position 362,225 of record CP133959.1, read on the forward strand.
TAAGCGGCGATATTTCTTATGATGAGATGGTTTTTAAAGGAATTTGCGCGACTCGTCAGTTAGCTAAACGTCAAATGACCTGGTTACGCGGTTGGCCTGAGGTTACTTGGCTAAATAGTGATACTTTTAACGATAGTTTAACGATTGTTTCTGGGCAGTTTAAAGAGTAAGTCACTGTTGAGAATTAATTTATACGAAAAAATAAAAATAAATGTCAGCAATATCCTCCTTATTGGACTTGAATTGGCAGGATTCTTCTCAATTATACTAAGGCCTATCGCATCAAATATCTTATTTTATGCAATAATTTTATTTAGCCTGTTTGATATTGGAAAAAATTATGTTAATTTGTGGTTGAGTTGATGTTCATGCGTTATTATGACGGCGTAGTGATTACTAATTTAAAGGAAGAACAATAATGTCAAAAGGGCAATCTTTACAAGATCCATATTTAAATGTATTACGTCGTGAGCATATTCCAGTTTCTATTTATTTAGTTAATGGTATTAAATTACAGGGACAGATCGAATCTTTCGATCAATTTGTGATTCTTTTGAAAAATACTGTCAGCCAAATGGTTTACAAACATGCGATTTCGACGGTTGTTCCATCACGCCCTGTTTCAATATCAAACGCTTCAAATCAAGTATCAGAACAAACTGAATCTGCTGATAGTGATATTCAAAATCAATAACTATTCACCTATTTGTATCAATTGGGGGATGTAATTGTTTGATCGTTACGAAGGTGGAGAAAAAGCGTTACTTGTCCATGTTTTTTTCCCCCAAGAGAGTGATATAGAGGATTTAAAAGAATTCGAGGTGTTAGTCACCTCGGCTCAGATTGAAATTCTCGGGACTATCACAACCAGTAGAAATGCGCCTCAGGTTAAATACTTTGTCGGTCAGGGTAAGGCGCAAGAGATTGCTGATGCTGTAAAAGAGCATGACGCTTCTGTTATTTTAGTCAATCATTCCCTCACACCTGCACAAGAACGTAATTTAGAAAGACTGTGTGAATGCCGTGTTGTTGATCGTACCGGCCTTATTCTCGATATCTTTGCGCAAAGAGCGCGTACCCATGAAGGTAAACTTCAAGTTGAGTTAGCGCAGCTACGCCATCTCTCAACTCGTTTAGTTAGGGGCTGGACGCATCTGGAAAGACAAAAAGGCGGTATCGGTTTACGTGGCCCGGGCGAAACCCAGTTAGAAACCGATCGCCGATTATTACGCAATCGAATCCAGCTCATTCTTTCTCGTTTAACGAAAGTCGAAAAACAGCGCGAACAAGGTCGTCAGTCTCGTTTTAAAGCCGATATTCCAACTGTCTCTTTAGTCGGTTACACCAATGCCGGTAAATCCACACTCTTTAATGCCATCACCGGTGCCAATGTTTACGCAGCGGATCAGCTGTTTGCCACGTTAGATCCAACGTTACGTCGAATCAATGTTGATGATGTTGGCGAGACAGTTTTGGCTGATACGGTCGGTTTTATTCGTCATTTACCTCACGATTTAGTGGCCGCTTTTAAAGCCACGTTACAAGAAACCAAAGAAGCCTCACTGTTATTACATGTTATTGATGCCGCAGATCCCCATCTATTAGATAATATTGCCGCGGTTGATGAAGTGTTAACCGAAATTGAAGCAGATGAAATTCCGGTTTTAATGGTGATGAATAAAATTGATTTACTGGATGATTTTAAACCTCGAATTGATCGTGATGATCGTGGTAAACCGATTCGGGTTTGGCTATCTGCCCAAAAAAATCAAGGCCTTGAGCTACTATTTAGTGCTTTGACAGAATTACTTGCTAGACAAATAAAGCGCTGTCAATTAAGCTTACCGCCTCATATGGCAAAACTACGTAGTCGTTTGTATCAGTTAAATGCGGTCGAAGCTGAAACGATTAATGATACAGGTAGTTTTCAGTTACAGATCCGTATTCCACTGATTGAGTGGAATCGACTCTGTAAACAAGATCATAATTTGATAGATTTTATTCAAAAAGACACAGTCAACTAATTTGTTAACCTAGTGGAGTGATATATGGCGTGGAATCAGCCCGGTAATAACGGACAAGATAATGATCCATGGGGAAGTAATAAACGAAAAAATACACAATCAAGTGCAAGCATTGTTGATAAGCTAAATAATCTATTTAAAAAAAGCAATGGCGGCCACGCTAATGGTGGTCGCTCAATTAATTTTTCTTTTATTATCATCGGCGTTTTGGTGGTTATTGCGGTCATTTGGGCTGCAAGTGGTTTTTATACGATTAGTCAAAGTCAGCATGGCGTGGTGACACGTTTGGGTAAAGTACAAACGCAGTTAGTTGATCCTGGTTTAAACTGGTCACCAACCTTTATTGATAAAGTTTATCGTGTTGATACGCAAGGTACCAGAAGTCTTAATGTCAAAGGTTTTATGATCACTGCGGGTGAAAATTTAATGTTTGTTGAGATGAATGTGCAGTATCGTGTTTCTAATCCGATTAAGTATCTATTCAATGTTACTAATGTTGATGATAGCTTAAGTCAAGCTGCCGATAGTGCCTTGCGAACTGAGATTGGTATGTCAAAAATGGACGATATTATTACTAAAGGTCGTACGCTGCTTGAATTTAAAACCAAAGAAAGTTTAATCGATATTATCAAAAATTATGATATGGGGATTAGTATCGTTGATTTGAACTTCCAGTCAGTACGTCCGCCGAAAAATGTTCAAGATGCTTTTAATGATGCGATTCAAGCACGCGAAGATCGTGAACGTCTGGTCAATGAAGCGCGAGCTGAGCGTGCCCAGCGTGAACCGCAAGCAGAAGGTCAAGCATTACGTATTGTGGCTGATGCCAACGCTTATAAACTCAAAGTTGAACTAGAAGCGCAAGGTGAGGTGGCTCGCTTTGAACTGTTATTACCCGAATATCGCCTTGCACCAGAACTGACTCGTGAACGTCTTTATATTAATATGATGGAACACGTATTATCTAATACCAATAAAGTCTTGATTAGCGATAAAAATAACAATTTAATGGTGTTCCCGCTTGAGCAGATGCTAAAAAATCGTGCTACCAATAATAATGAAAAAGCGAACAATACGACAGAGACGCAATCGATGACAGATTTAATCAAAACGAAGCCCTCATCTGATACAGTCATAACCAGCAAACCTGAAACAACTCATTATCAGAGTCCTGCTGAGTTAGCAACCGGTCGAACTGCTTCTGGCCGATTATCTGCAGCGCGATAGGAGAAAGATAGAAAATGCGTAAATTATTAATTCCGATTTTGGTTATACTAATTGGTCTATTTTTCTCTTCGGCTTATGTTGTACAAGAGGGTACACGTGGTATTGTGCTGCGTTTTAATAAAATTATTGCCTTGTCTAATCCTGGATTACATTTTAAGATCCCAGGTATGGATCGGGTTAAAATTGTTAATGCCAAGATTCAAACAACGGATAGCTCAAATAATCAAGGTAGTACGGATCAACGTTTTTTCACCAATCAGCAGAAAGAGTTGATTGTTGACTATTATGTCCAGTGGAAAATTACTAACTTTGATCTCTATTATAAAGCGATTGAAGGGGGCTATAGTATTGAGAATTTATTACTCGCCCGTTTAAATGGTCGCTTACGTGCTGAAATTGGTAAGCTCGATATAAAAGATATTATTAATGAGTCGGCAGACAATGTTAATTCTCGTAACTCGTTAATGATTGAAGTTAAGAATGCGCTCAATGGCAATATTAATGATAAGTCAGATACGACAACGGCCAATGATGATATTGACGAGAAGGCTACGATGGCGGCTTTTGGTGTTGAAGTGGTCGATGTGCGCATTAAACAGATTAACTTCCCTGAAGAAGTGTCTGAATCGATTTATAAAAGAATGCGTACTGAACGCGAAATTATTGCCAGAGAGCAGCGTTATGGCGGCGTAAAAGATGCTGATGAGATTCGCGCTAAAGTGGACTTGCGTGTAGCCGAAATCTTAGCAGAAGCAGAAAAACAAGCACGTACCATTCGTGGTGAGGGTGATGCTTCTGTGGCAAAATTATATGCTGATGCCTTTAATAAAGATCAAGAGTTTTTTAGTTTTATGCGAAGTTTAAAAGCGTATGAAAGAAGTTTCTCGGGTCATGATGTCATGGTAATTAGTCCGGATAGTGAATTTTTCCGTTATATGAAACTTGATAGAAATAAGTAACACATCGAAGAGACGAGTGAATTAGATTATGAATAATAATGTAGTAGTGTTGGGCACTCAATGGGGTGACGAAGGTAAAGGTAAAGTTGTTGATCTATTAACAGAGAAAGCCAAATATGTAGTTCGTTATCAAGGCGGACATAATGCAGGTCACACGCTGGTGATCGATGGTGAAAAAACGGTTTTACATTTGATCCCATCAGGTATTCTTAGAAAAAATGTGATGAGCATTATTGCCAACGGTGTAGTGTTATCACCAGATGCACTTATGAAAGAGATGACTGAACTTGAGCAAAAAGGCATTCCAGTTCGTGAGCGTTTATTGATTTCTGAGGCTTGTCCTTTGATTCTGCCTTATCATATTGCTTTAGATAATGCGCGTGAAAAAGCGCGTGGTAGTAAAGCGATTGGTACAACGGGTCGCGGTATTGGTCCTGCTTATGAAGATAAAGTTGCGCGACGCGGTTTACGTTTAGGTGATTTACTTGACCGTGATACTTTTGCCCAGAAACTGCAAGAAGTGATGGAATATCATAACTATCAGTTAGTTAACTACTATAAAGTTGATGCAGTTGATTACCAGACTGTGTTAGATGATGTTTTACGTATTGCTGATGTCTTGATTAGCATGATTGCTGATGTCCCAACGTTGCTAGAAAAAGCACGCAGAGCCGGTGAGCATATTATGTTTGAAGGAGCGCAGGGTACTTTACTCGATATTGATCACGGTACTTATCCGTATGTGACTTCATCCAATACCACTGCGGGCGGTGTTGCGGTAGGTTCAGGATTTGGTCCACGTTATGTCGGTTATGTACTGGGTATTGTTAAAGCTTATTCGACCCGTGTTGGTGCCGGACCTTTCCCAACCGAGTTATTTGATGAAACTGGCGAATACTTGTGTAAGCAGGGTAATGAATTTGGTGCAACAACAGGACGTCGTCGTCGTACTGGTTGGCTGGACGTCGTTGCGGTCCGTAAAGCAGTATTACTTAATTCAGTCTCTGGTTTTTGTTTAACCAAGCTCGATGTGCTTGACGGCTTGAAAGAGGTTAAAATCTGTGTTGGTTATCGTTTACCGAATGGCGATATAACAGAGATAGCGCCTTCTTCAGCGGAAGAGTGGAGTTTAGTTGAGCCGGTATATGAATCGATGCCTGGTTGGAGTGAGACGACTTTTGGTGTTAAAGACTACGATGCCTTACCTGCAGCCGCTAAAGCTTATATTAAGCGTATTGAAGCGTTGACAGAGACACCGATTGATATTATCTCAACCGGCCCAGATCGTAATGAGACGATGATTTTACGTGACCCTTACGAAGCATAATCCTATGAATATAAAAAACCGCCTTAAGGCGGTTTTTTTATGATTAAAATCGGATTATTTAAATGATCCTTGGCGCACCGTCTTTGTTATGCACCACAATCACGCTGAGCAATTTCACCATTCCAGATAAGCTCGTCTTTATCTGTTTGCGCAAAGGCTTTGGCTAAAACGTGATCATCGCCATTTTCCCAAATTTGCTGCGCCAGAGCTTCATCATTATTGGCTGCTTCAAAAATAACTTCAGCAATTTCAAGCGAAGTATCTCGAATTTTTGCCCATTCTTTAACATTTCTAATTTGATGCTTGTCCATAATTATTTCCTTAATTAAGCCATTCGTTTCATTTCTTAATTTAATACAAAAATGGATAAAGGTGAATTAAATTATAAATGAATTATTGTATTTTAATACAAAATAAATATTCAATATTATTTGTTAAGTTTTTATTAATTTTAGTGGATAATGTTGAGTGTTAATTTTATTTTTAAATATTTATTTTTCGATTAATATTAGAATAAAAAAATAATAATATTATTTAATTTAATAATTAGAATGGAGTTAAATAATGACAGAGCTAAATTCGTCCTTTTCTGAAAAAAAGGAAGCTAGTAGTTTAGATAAGTTGAAGCAATATATCTATCAAAAAATGATCGATCATGATATTTGTGAATATGGCTATTTATTTGTAGATAAATTTGAAATTCTTAATCCGATAATTGTAACCAATTTTCCTGAAAATTGGATGAAGTTATATCATCGTTTTAAATTACATATGGTCGATCCGATTGTTAACTTTGGTTTTGACTCACCGAAACCTTTTTTTTGGCCGGATTCTTTAGGAAAAATGACTACACGTGATAAAAAGTTTTTATCTCATGCCGATAAACATTCTGTTAGTGAAGGTTATTCGTTTACGGTCCATGATGCTAAAGGCAATTTTTCTATATTGAGCATCACAAAGATGTCAGGAGAGCATGATTTCGATAACTTATTAGGTGTTTATCGTGCAGAGATGCAGATGATGTTAATGGATATACATAAATCTTGTATCGGAACTGATTATTAGAACTAGAAAAATTTTAAATTAAATAAGATTTAATTCATGAGCCTTAAATATGGCATGTTTGGCATTACATACATTGAGCTTTTTCACTAAATTTGCCATATGGAATTTAACTGTTCGTTCAGTTATGCCTATAATTATGCTAATTTCATTATAAGTTTTTCCTTTACTACACCAAATTAGAATTTCTTTTTCTCTTTTGGTTATTTGTTTATCTTTTAGAATATTTTGAGTGATGAGATTAAAATAATTAGATAAATAATCATGATGTATTTCAATTAGTAACATTTGAAGATTAGGTTTTTGGGCATTAATTAGATGACTAAACTTTTCGCTATTACGAGGATTGCCGATGCTCAATGCAGCAAAGTTGCCATTAGCATCATGTAATGTAAACGAATATCCATCATTCAAATAATATTTTTCAGCCTGATTTAAAAAGTACTTTTCTTTAGCTGATATATTAAGTATTGCGTCAGACCAAGAAAAAGGAATAATTGAATTAAACGCAAAATTAATAATAGGATCTTGCATATGTAAGTTACGTTCTTTATATACTTTTAACCATTTTTTAGGGTAGTTTGAAAATATTTGAGGTTCATTAATTGCGCGTTTATTCGCAACAAAATAAGCAAATTGTTCAATATCATGAGCATTCATAATTTGCTGAATATAATCTTGAAAACTAGCATGCATAGAAACGTTAGAATTTAAAGTCAGTATATCTTCATTACTCATCTCTATCGCCTCCATCTCATCCAAGTAAAAATAATTATATTTATAAATTTTTACGGAGTTATATACCGTAGCGGCTATTATAGCATCAATATTTGTCTTTTCCTCCAAAAACTAGTACTTTAGTTCAATATTTTAAGCGAAAATAGTTTGCTTATTGATCGAATTAATTCTATTTTTTTGATCATTTTTGTGTAAAAAGCTAGGGTAAACTAAAGGTGTAATCTATAGTAAGCTTATGTTTTACGTGAGAGAATATATTTTCGTAGTTGCTTGAATTAACAGGCATATCTATAAAAAAAATAGTTTCGTTGGGATTAACATCTCCACTATCTAAAAATTGATAATTCCAGCCATTATTTTTTACTATTCTGGTCATTGGTTTACTGACAATAGTTACAATTGAAGAGAAATTAAATGTTTTTGCATATTCATGCATAAATAAAAGTAATAATGCGGTAAGTGGCTGATGCTGGAGTTTTAGTTCAATAACTCGAGATTTATCAATGAAAAATCTACTGGACTCCACAAGATCATGAGAGCAAGGAAAAGGTTTATTGAAAAATTTCTCAAAAGGTCCTTGTGCCATATAAGGATAGATAGTGGAAATAAATCGTGCGCCAGCAATTAGTATATTGTTATAAAATCCTAAAAGATATGTCGCATTATCATTATCATAAGTATCGATTTCATGTCCTTTTTTTATTTCTACTTGCCAATCTAATCGATCTTTAAATACTTCTTTGCGGAGTTTATATAGTTCATTTTTGATTGATTGAGGTATGTCAGTATATTTATAGTATTTAAATTTTATTTTAGACATAAAGATAGATTGCCTTTTTTATTTATCATTCTTATAAATATAAATCCTTAATTAACAATTAATTAACAATTAATTAAAAATTTATATCTTAGAATTTATTTTTTATGCTTTAAGTTAATCTCTAAATCTAATTGATATCATTCAATTTATTAACTGTACTTTGGTGTAGTTTTAGTTTTTATATAGAGTTTAATGAAAAATAAATTTGATAATCTTTTACTAAAAGATGAATCAATTTGAATTGTTATGATTTTATTGTTCTAATAGGTTTATTTTATAATAAATAATAGAAAATTTTAGTACGATGGATTGAAATAAAACGTAATACTGCCTAATTTTGAGTATTAGCATATGTTGAAATAGAATATCTAAAAAGAAATTTAAAATCTATAATATATTAAGAAAAGAAATTAATCAGAAACAATTAATAGTTTTAGCCTATACAGCAAGACCTTAATTATAAGGCTTTGCCGTATATTTTGATTGTAGTATTTTTTAGTTAAGCAAAATTATTCTTCACCAAAACCGCTTTCAAATAAGCCTTTTAATTCAGCCATTGCTTCTTTTTCATCGGCACCATCACAAATGATTTCAATTTCTGAACCGCCTTTGATACCTGCGCCAAGAAGACCCATGATGCCTTTAGCTTTTAGTGTTTTGCCATTGTAAACTAATTCGATAGTAGACTGATATTTACCCGCTGTTTTGACGATGACGCCAGCTGGACGTGCATGGATACCGGTTTTATTTTTGACAGTAACGGTTTCTTTAATCATCTTAGATACCTTTTAAATTAAAAATTGTGAGTTTGCGTTGTGTGTCATTGTTTGTGAACTGAGTATAACCTTCAATAATCAATTTGGCAACGAAAGCACTTGCATCTATTAATGTTATTAGTCTGTTCCGCACATATCGTGTCAGGCTTACCGAGAAGATAGCGTGTTTTTGTCTATTTTACTGCCACTTTAAGACAGTTAGTTCTACGCCTGATTGGCTTATTTTCGGGCTACTGTGTGGTGACTATAGATTAATGCTTATCTGTGATGGTAGTTTTACGACACGCCCATGAGTGCCAGAACAAGCGATATATTTCATTATTGATTTTCTGACAATAAATGAATATCGCCAAGATTATTTCATATTCAGCATCGCTTTCACCGGACCAAAACTTTGCCGATAGTGCTCATTAATGCCATACTGTTTAATTGCGGCCAGATGATCTTTAGTTGGATAACCTTTATGCTTGGCTAGACCGTATTGAGGGTAACACTTATCGAGTGTGGCCATCTCCCGGTCGCGGGTGACTTTAGCCAGAATTGAAGCTGCACTGATCTCAGGTACTAAGCTATCCCCTTTAACCACTGCCAAAGAGGGCACTGAAAAGCCTGGACTTCGATTTCCATCAACCAGTACAAAATCGGCTTTTATGGTGAGACCATTGACGGCTCTTTGCATGGCTAGCATCGTCGCATGCAAAATATTTAACTGATCGATTTCAGCAACACTGGCACGGCCGATGCTCCAGCTGAGCGCATTTTCTTGAATAATATCAAATAAGTAATCGCGCTTTTTTTCGGTCAGTTTTTTGGAATCCATTAAGCCCGCAATCGGTTTTGTTGGATCGAGAATTACTGCCGCGGTGACGACATCACCACATAACGGTCCGCGACCCACTTCATCAACACCAGCAATGAAATTCGCATGTGGATATATAAAAGGCGTTAAAATAGGTTCTTTCATTGTGTTGTCTTATCGGTTCAAAAGCGTGAGTACGGCCTCAGCAGCCAGCTGATCAGCTTGACAGCGAATCTGCTTATGCAACGCTAGAAAGGTGGTTTTTAAGTGCTCATTATGGCTTTCAAGGAAGGGTTGTAAGTGCTTGACGATATTGTCAGGATTACACTCATCTTGTAAAAGTTCCGGCACAATCTGCTGCCCCGCTAAAATATTGGGTAACGAAACATATGGTGTTTTGACTAACTTCTTGGCTAACCAAAAAGTAAAGGGTTTCATTTTATACGCCACCACCATCGGACATTTAGCGAGCATACACTCTAGCGCGACGGTACCTGAGGCGAGTAGTGCTGCATCGCTGGCGATCATCGCTTCACGGGCTTGTCCATCGAGCAACTGCAAAGATAATGTTGGTGCAACTCGTTGTTTTATCGCTTCGAATTCACTGCGACGTTTTGGATTCGCGAGTGGCACGATAAGGTGTAGATCGGGAAATAATTGTTTGAGCTTCTCAGCCGCCAGAAGAAAGGGTTCACTCAGCAAGGCGACTTCTGCATGCCGGCTACCTGGTAATAGGGCTAAACACAAATCTTGTTGGCTAATCCCTAAAGCTTCACGTGCACTGCATTTATCGGGATGAAGTGGAATATCGTCAGCCATTTTATGACCAATAAACCGACAAGGTACGGCATATTTATCATAAAAAGTTTTTTCAAAAGGTAAGAAAGCGAGGATTAAATCGGTATTTCGCTTGATTTTAAACACTCTTTTTTGTTTCCAGGCCCAAACTGATGGACTGACATAGTGGACAGTTTTAATACCAGCTTGTTTCAATTTACCTTCCAGCGATAAATTAAAATCAGGAGCATCAATACCAATAAAAATATCGGGCTTGAGCGAAATCAGTTTTTGAGTAATGGCTTTACGGATTGCTAAGATGCGGCGTAATTTTCCCAGCACCTCAACAATCCCCATTACTGATAGCTCTTCCATATCATACCATGCTTCACAGCCTTCAGCTTGCATTCGTGGGCCGGCGATGCCGACAAAACGAATATGCGGATAACGCTGTTTAAGTGCTTGCATCAACCCCGCACCTAAAATATCGCCGGAGGTTTCTCCGGCAACCAGTGCGATGGTGATTAATGGTATCGCTTGTGCCATTTTTTTCGACCCTTAACGGATAATCCCGCGCGTCGAGTTTGCGAAGAAACTGACAAAAAGCTCAACCTCTGGATGCGTTTTAGCGATTTCGGTTATTTCAATTTTTGCATCATCAAGCGTTAAGTTATTTCGGTACAGTAGTTTATAACAGTGACGAATCGCATGCATGGCTTCTTTGCTAAAGCCGCGACGTTTTAAACCTTCAATATTAATGCCAAATGGTGTGGCATGATTACCCTGAGCAATCACATAGGGCGGTACATCTTGTGCAACACCTGAGCAACCACCCACCATCACATGAGCACCAATGGTACAGAATTGATGTACAGCTGTCATACCGCCAATAATCGCAAAATCATTGATGGAGACATGTCCGCCGAGCGTAGCGTTATTGGCTAGAATACAACGGCTTCCGATATGACAATCATGGGCAATATGGGTGTTGACCATGAATAGATTATCATCTCCGATTTTGGTGAGATTACCACCTTGAACGGTACCACGATGAATGGTCACACTTTCGCGGATACGATTGCGATCGCCAATTTCAGTACGTGTTGGCTCACCGGCATATTTAAGATCCTGATTGACTTCACCAATGCTAGCAAACTGAAAAATTTGGTTCTCTTGGCCAATTTTAGTGACACCATTGACCACGACATGTGAATGCAGAACCGTATTTTCACCAATTTCCACATCGGCACCAATGTAACAAAATGGACCTATTTTAACATTTGCATGAATGATGGCGCCGTCTTCAATGACTGAACTTGGATGAATGATCGCCGTTTTATCAATTGACATCTCTTTTCCTTTTATCCTGATAGATTGGCTTATTTTCGTGCACACATCATATCGGCTTCACAAACCAATTTACCATCGACTGTTGCGACACCATGGAATAGTGCAATGCCTCGGCGTTCTTTAATATAATCAACATCTAAGACGATTTGATCTCCTGGAACGACTGGGCGTTTAAAGCGAGCATTATCAATGGATGCGAAATAGTAGAGCTGACCTGGTGTCAATTCTTCAATACTTTTAAATGCCAAAATGCCTGTCGCTTGTGCCATTGCTTCTAAGATAAGTACGCCAGGGAAGATCGGTTTGTTTGGAAAGTGGCCTTGGAAAAAAGGTTCGTTAACCGAAACGTTTTTAATGGCGCGTAGTGATTTTCCTTTCTCATAACTTAATACACGATCAACCATCAAAAATGGGTAGCGATGCGGCAATAAGCGAATGATTTCTTCAATGTCTAGCGAGTTAAGTTCTGTTGTCAAAATAATCATCCTTATAGTATTTGTGTAGGCTGCATTATAGCTCATGTTTCGAGGTGAAGAAATATGTAAATATCCTTCTGGTTACAAATGATAATAAATTGATCTTATGCAATATTCTTCTCTATTTTGTTTAAAAATGAAATTATATAATTAAATTTATTTCGAATTATCTCTTGAAAGCTTATTTTTACGTGGTATTTTAAGAGGACTATCGTGTAATTATTTATTCATTGTATAGCGTGAAATAAATAATTTTGTTTAAGAGAACAAGCAAGATTAGTACTAAATAGATTCGGGGTTCTTCGGCATGATTATGGAGCATAAAATATGAAATCATTGATGAAAATGACATTGATCGGCAGTGTCGTTGTGTTGGCTTTAACAGGATGTAATGAAAAAAACGCAGTAACTGAACCAGCGGCAATTTCTACGCCGGCACAGAAAGAAGCTTATGCTATGGGTTCTTCTTTCTCAACTTATCTCAAACGTAGTCTTGAGTCTCAAAAAATTCAAGTTGATAATGACTATCTGATCAAAGGTTTTACTGAAACATATTTAGGTAAAGGCCAAATGACGACAGAAGAGATCGACAAAACCTTGAATGATTTAGGTAAACGTATTCAGGACGAAAACAAAGCGCGTATCGAAAAAGAAGCCGCAGATAGTATTGCTGCCGGCGATAAATTCCGTGCTGATTTCGCTGCACAAGACGGTGTGAAGAAAACTAAATCAGGTCTTTTATACAAAGTAATCACCCCAGGTAACGATACGCATCCTACTTCAGATGATATCGTGGTTGTTGATTATAGCGGTAAATTAGTTGATGGCCGTGAATTTGATAGCTCATACAGTCGTAATGAACCGGCTACTTTCCCGGTTTCTTATGTGATTAAAGGTTGGAGCGAAGGTATTCAATTAATCGGCGAAGGCGGTGAAATTCAATTAGTTGTGCCACCTGAACTTGCTTATGGTGAACAGAGCTTAACTTCATCGGAAGAAGGTAAAGCTTCAGTTCCTTCACAAGCTACCTTAGTCTTTGATGTGAAGCTATTAAGTGTTGAAAAAACACCAGCAGCCGACGAAGACAAAGACAGTGCAGCACCTGCACAAGCGGTTAAACCTGCTGCTAAAAAATAATCTCATCTCGGATGAAGATTATCATGAATAATTGATGAGTCACTGTTTTTCGTTAAACTATACTATCATTATTATGGGTCCCATATATGGGACCCAACAAGCTTATCTCGCTTATCAATTTGCCGAGGCATTACTCAAAACTTCACACCATCTTAAACACATCTTTTTTTATGCTGAAGGTGTTTATAATGCCAATCAGTATTCTGCACCAGCCAATGATGAGTTTAACTTGCGAGAAGCATGGGGAACATTAGCCAGCCAGTATGATATCAGTTTAGATGTGTGTGTATCGGCAGGATTGCGTCGAGGGATCATTCGTGAGGATGAGTTAAATACGATAGATAGCCACTTTAACGCGAGCGGTTTAACATCACTTGCTGAAGCTATCGCCAACAGTGATAGAGTGATCCAGTTTTAGTTTTATGATGAAAAAGATTGCGATTATTATTTCTCAGCCCCCTCATGGGAGTGCCTCCGGTCGTGAAGCGCTCGATGCCGCTTTAGCCTTATCGGTATATCATCAAATATCGCTATTTTTTATCGGTGATGGTGTATTTCATCTGTTAAAAAATCAGATGCCTAATGATATTTTGATGCGCAATTATATTGGCAGTTTTAAGTTGCTCGAACTTTATGATATTGAGCACTGTTATGCTTTAGCCACAGATTTGTCGCAGCGCCAGATTACTGATCCCATCATTGATATTGAAATATTAACGGCCGTGCAGGGTCAGGTTCTACTGCAGCAGCAAGAGAGTATCATTCGCTTCTAGGTTTTTCTCGAGAGCATTATTCTTATCCCAACTGACTGTATCACCAATGAGTTTTCATCTATTTTTCATGCTTCGCATCATATTAATTATCGATGGCATAGGGATCGGGTGACTATTTTTGCTCGGTTTTGGTAGAGAAAGGATGAATTGATTTTATTTTATTCTATTCTATTCTATTCTATTCTAGAACAGGGATAACCCAGTTGATAAAGTCAATTTTGAGCGTGAGCAGGCATTATCTATTTAATTATAAAGACGCGCTAATTCACTGTGATTCACGCGTCTCCATTGATTCGGTTTAAATCTTACTCTTTAGCATGATTAAGTGTATAGCGCGGCACTTCAACTACTAAATCGGTTTTATTCACACGCGCCTGGCAGCTAAGGCGGCTTTGCGGTTCAACACCCCATGCTTTATCCAGCATATCATCCTCTTGTTCATCACTTGGCGTTAATGAATCAAAACCCTCACGAACCACACAGTGACAAGTCGAACAGGCGCATGACATTTCACAAGCATGATCAATATCAATATCGTTGCGTAATGCAACCTCAAGAATGGATTCACCTTCCTCTGCATCGACTGTACTACCTTGTGGACAAAGCTCTGGGTGAGGTAAAAATGTAATTTTTGGCATATATTTTTCCTATTTTATCAGCACTTGATCAGGTGTTATCTATCTCTGACAGACGATGTCCGGTTAAGGCATGTTTAACACTATGGTCCATGCGTCTGGCGGCAAATGATTGTGTGACCTGATCTAAATGTTTTATCTGCTGCGTAATCACATCAGCATTATCCTGCAGCACAGCCTGCGCTAAAGCATGCTGAGCGGATTCGATCTGGGTGAATTCAGCATCGGTCAGTAAGTGTTGGTCTTTGGCCAGCGCACTAGTCAAACTCTCCAGTACTCGCGAGGCTTCAACACGCTGTTCGGCAAGTTTACGGATTTGCTTATCTTGCTGGGCGTTATTGAGTGAGGCAGTAATCATATCGGCAATTTCTATCTCGGTCAGACCATAGGATGGTTTGACTTGGATAGCGGCTTGCGTCCCTGTCGATTTTTCCATGGCGGTGACACTCAATAATCCATCAGCATCAACCTGAAAAGTGACGCGAATATGGGCGCCCCCAGCCGGCATGGCCGGCATACCTTTTAAGGTAAACTTAGCTAATGAGCGACAGTCAGCCACAGTTTCGCGTTCGCCTTGTAACACATGAATCATCATTGCCGTTTGACCATCTTTAAACGTCGTAAACTCTTGCGCTTTAGCGCAAGGAATGGTGCTGTTTCGAGGAATGATTTTTTCAATCAACCCCCCCATCGTCTCAATCCCTAACGAGAGCGGGATCACATCTAAAAGTAGCATATCGCTATCAGGTTTATTACCGACTAAGACATCCGCTTGAATCGCGGCGCCAATCGCTACCACACGATCAGGATCGATAGACGTGAGCGGCGGTCTGGCAAAAAAATCACCTACTTTCTGCTGTATAAAAGGTACCCGTGTTGAACCACCAACCATGACGACTTCAATAATATCAGCAGACTCAACTTGTGCATCTTTCAGAGCACGACGACAGACTTGTATCGTTCGTTTAACTAACGGTTCGATTAACTGATTAAAGGTTTCCCGCGTAATATCTTGCTGCCATTGATCAAGTGTTAGTGTTACTTTCTCGGTTGTTGATAACGCTATTTTAGTTTGTGTCGCTAGGGTTAAAATTTGCTGGTGCAGAAAGGGATCTTGGTTTCCACTGAGCCCTGCTTGTTCTACAATCCAGCCGGCTAAAAGATGATCAAAATCATCCCCTCCTAATGCTGAATCTCCCCCAGTTGCTAATACTTGAAAAATCCCTTTACTCAATTTTAAGATTGACAGGTCAAACGTCCCGCCACCTAGATCATAAACCGCAATAATGCCTTCTTGAGCCGAATCTAAGCCGTAGGCGATAGCCGCAGCTGTTGGTTCGTTGAGTAAGCGTAATACTTGTAATCCGGCTAGTTTGGCAGCATCTTTGGTTGCCTGACGTTGGGCATCATCAAAATAAGCAGGTACGGTGATCACAACCCCATCTAGCTCGCCGCCCAGTGTTTCAGTTGCTCGGCTTGCGAGAGTTTTTAAAATACTTGCAGAGACTTGAATGGGATTCACTCGCTGGTTGGGTAGCTCAAGAATCGGTACACTGTTTTCTGAAGCAGAAAGATGATAGGGCAAGTTTTCAGTTTTAATATCACTGAGTGAGCGGCCCATTAAACGTTTGACTGAGCTAACGGTATTAAAAGGATCTTTTGCGGCTAGTTGACGAGCGGCATAGCCTACCGTCACGAGCAGCTGTTCGTCATGATCCCAGCCATAATGCACGACAGAGGGGAGCAGATGTCGGCCTTCAAGATCCGGTAATGTTTCAGCCTGGCCACTGCGGACTGATGCAATCAATGAATTGGTGGTACCGAGATCAATGCCAGCTGCTAAACGATGTTGATGAGGTGCCTGAAACTGCCCGGGCTCACTGATTTGTAGTAATGCCATATCGTTAAATGTTCTCTTATCTGAGCAGATTTCAAACCTTTAGAAATCAAATAACTTTTCTTCTAATATGTCGATATCTTGCTGTAGTTTTTCTAAAAAACGTAATGTATTTATTTGTGATGTCGCTAAGGACCAATCCGAACGTGCGATGGCCGAAAGTAATAGCGTGTAACTTTCTTGCCAGATATTTTTGATTGTGCTGGTAAACTCGGTTAATTGTTGCTCTTTTTCTGGCAGATCACGTAGATTCGCGATGATATCTAACTGTTCTCGTAATTCAAATTGCTGTATCAGAAATGCATGATCGTTAATGATATTTTTTTCTGGATCGATATCAATACCATTTAAGGCAAGCAAATATTGTGCGCTACTTAATGGATTGTCTAAGATTTGATAGGCCTGATTGATATCGGCTGAGTATTGCAACATCGCAAGCCGCGCCGACTCTTCCGAGGTGGCAAAATTATCTGGATGATATTGACGTTGCAATTGTTGATAGCATAAAGCGAGTTTATCGCGATCAAGCGGTAGCTTAATCGGCAGTTCAAATAAATCAAAATAGTTTTTTTGCAGATTATTCACGATAAACTCAATTTATGTCATCTTATGATTAAAACGATAGCAATTTGCCTCATTACACATTAAAACTTTCACCACATCCACATTCGTTACTGATATTAGGATTATTGAATTTAAATCCTTCATTTAATCCCTCTTTGACAAAATCCAATTCGGTGCCATCGATATAGACTAAACTTTTTGCATCAACAATAATTTTAACTTGTTTATCTTCAAATACGCTATCTTCAGTATTAACTTGATCAGCAAACTCTAAAACATAAGCCATGCCTGAACAACCAGAGGTTTTTACGCCCAACCGCAATCCGACGCCTTTACCTCGGTTGGTTAGAAAAGCATTCACATGTTTTGCTGCGCTCTCTGTTAGTGTAATCGCCATCGTATTTTCTCCGATATCTATGCTTTACTATTCTTACTTTTATAATCTGCAATCGCTGCTTTTATCGCATCTTCTGCTAAGATAGAGCAGTGGATTTTTACTGGCGGCAGAGCAAGTTCTTCGGCAATTTCTGTATTCTTAATCGCTTGCGCTTGCTCAAGCGTTTTACCTTTAACCCACTCGGTGACGAGTGAACTTGAAGCAATCGCTGAACCACAGCCATAAGTTTTAAATTTTGCATCTTCAATCACGCCGTCTTCATTGACTTTGATCTGTAAACGCATTACATCACCACAAGCTGGTGCACCGACCATTCCACTACCAACGCTGGTGTCTTTTGCATCGAATGAACCTACATTACGCGGATTTTCATAATGATCGATAACTTTATCATTATATGCCATTTTTATCTCCTTATCTGTCAGTGCAGATTAATGATTGGTCCATTGAATTTTACTCAGATCCACACCGTCTTTAAACATTTCCCAAAGTGGTGATAGCTCTCGTAGTCTACCAATTGAATCATGTACTAATTTAATTACGTAATCTATCTCTTGCTCGGTAGTGAAACGACCAATAGAGAAGCGAATTGAGCTATGTGCTAATTCATCATTTAAACCTAAAGCGCGCAAAACATAAGACGGTTCCAGACTAGCTGAAGTACAAGCTGATCCTGAAGATACGGCAAGATCTTTTAGCGCCATCATTAACGACTCACCTTCAACATAAGCAAAACTAACATTTAAGATATTGGGCGCACTATGTGCTAAAGATCCGTTTAAATAGACCTCTTCAATATCTTTTAGGCCATCCCAGAGACGCATTCTCATGGCTTGTAGTCGCGGCATTTCAGTCGACATATTCTCTTTGGCAATGCGATAGGCTTCACCCATGCCGACAATTTGATGGACTGGCAATGTACCGGAACGCATACCTCTTTCATGACCACCGCCGTGTATTTGTGCTTCAATACGAATACGCGGTTTACGGCGAACATATAAACCACCAATACCTTTCGGTCCGTAAAGTTTGTGGCCTGAAAATGACATCAAATCAACATTTAACTTACTGACATCAATCGGTAATTTACCGACACTTTGTGTGGCATCTACATGAAAGATAATTCCTTTGCTACGACAGATATCACCGATTTTTTCAATATCCTGAATCACTCCGATTTCATTATTCACATGCATGATGGAAACGAGAATCGTATCATCACGCAGTGCTGCTTGAAAGTCATTAAGATCAATCAAGCCATCTGCTTTCGGCGCCAGATAGGTGACATCAAAACCTTCTCTTTCTAGCTGTCGACAGGTATCGAGTACGGCTTTATGCTCAGTTTTACAGGTAATGATATGCTTACCTTTAGTTTGATAGAAATGCGCGGCGCCTTTAATGGCTAAATTATCCGCTTCGGTCGCGCCAGAGGTAAAAACAATCTCACGTGAATCTGCGCCAATCAGATCGGCTATTTGATTACGGGCTATATCCACCGCTTCCTCAGCTTGCCAACCAAAACGATGTGAACGTGAAGCGGGATTACCGAAGGAACCATCCATCGTCAGATGTTGCATCATTTTTTCTGCAACTTTTGGATCAACGGGAGTCGTTGCCGCGTAGTCCATATAAATTGGTAATTTCATTTTTTGCTCCAATATATTATAACCGTAAGCTGTACTGCTATACTCAATGCTCATGACTGATGGATGAGCATAAGTCTATTAATGCATATTAATTCTGGTTAAATTTGCCTGTTGACGATCGGCAACTGCTTGCACTTCTTTGTTGGTAACCAGCTCATTTAAGGTAATGCCAGTTAAAAAACTATCAATTCGTTGACTTAGATCATTCCACAGCGAATGGGTTAAACAGCGTACTCCACCCTGACAACATCCTTCACCACCATTACATTTAGTGGCATCGACCGATTCATCAACCGCTTTTATAATTGAACTGATGGCGATGTTATCCATACTTTTATTTAATACATATCCGCCACCTGGGCCCCGAACACTCGCGACTAATCCATGTTTGCGTAAACGGGCAAACAGCTGTTCTAAGTAAGAGAGTGATATTTCTTGTCGTTCGGATATTTCAGCTAAAGAAACCGGACCTGTTTTGGAATTAAGCGCAACATCAAGCATTGCTGTAACGGCATAACGTCCTTTTGATGTTAATTTCATCCACTTCATCCTCTTTTTCGATTTGTTACTATTGTATATAACCATAAGATTTAGTCAAGTATTTAGTTGACTAATTTAGTAGGTTATTAAATATAAAAGTATTGAGGGAAAGTGGAGCAATAGGCCATTTTTCAGTACTTTGCTTCATTCAAAGAGTGGATAATTATAACAGCTGTTTTTATTTTTCGATAATATTTCTTAATGAAACTGGCACGAACCTGATGCATGCTTATCACGTAAAGCACAGATAATCATGGTTGCTGATATCGGAACGCAAGTACGCAAAGATTACCATTTGTACGCTTTTATGAAAACGGGCAGCAAAGGCTACCCTTTTTCATAATGAAACGACTAATATAATTAACGACGCGTTTTAACGATTTGATAACGTCGCGTCAAGTACTCTATTGGCACGCTCCAGATGTGTACGAGTCTGGTGAATGGGAAGATTAAGAATATTGTGAGTCCCAACGTAATATGCAATTTAAAGATAAATGGTACATCACGCAGGTGCTCAGCAGCACCAAAACGGAAGGTGACAATATCTTGTGCCCATTGCGATAATCTCAGCATGACACGGCCATCGAGATGATGAACGGAGGATAGAATCGTAAATAATCCCAAACAGACCTGAACGACCAAAATAACAATAACTAAAATATCGGCCGTTGATGAGGTTGCTCTCACGCGAGGATTAGTCAGACGACGAAAGCATAAAAAACCACCGCCGATCAGCACCATAATGCCACAGATACCGCCGACACTCATCGCTAAAATCTGCTTATGTTGCGCCGAAATAAACGGTTCATAGACCCAGTGCGGTGTTAACAGACCGACTAAATGACCTAAAAAGATACCGATGATACCGATATGAAACAGATTAGAGGCCCAGCGCATGCCTTTTTTCGACAGCAGCTGAGTTGAACCGGCACGCCAACTGTATTGGCCATAATCGTAGCGAACAAGACAGCCAACGAAAAAAATAGTTAGTGCCAGATAAGGATAGATATCAAAAAAGAATGAGTTAAAATAATGCATATTCAGATCCTTTTATCTTCACCGACATTAACATAATATGTCGATGTTTTTGATTGGGTTTGCAAAGGCTGAGCAACCGATGAATCACAGGCTGAGCCAGCGTTAAATAACACTTGTTCTTCTTGCCAAATAGTATCTAACGCTTGCGGCGTATTGTCTGCTTGCTCATTCATAATTTTATTTTGTAATGAGACCTCATCGGCTTGTTCACCGCTGAGTTCAAATAACAGATTAAATAAAATTTCATACTCACTTTCTCGTTTTGCTAAACGCAGTGCGAGTAAACGAATAATCACGGCGATCTGCTTTAACCAATGAATCGCCTCCTCTGTGGGTAAGTGCGCGGCATATTCCAAAAATAGCGGTAGATAATCAGGTAGTTGATTTTCTGTTATCGTCAGACCACTTTGTTCATATTGCACAAGTAAGTCAACCATGGCTTGACCACGTTCACGGGAGTCCCCGTGAATATGTTCAAACAGGAGTAATGAGGTTGAACTGCCCACATCAAAAGTAGCATGATATTGCTCTTGCGCATCAAGTAAATCCATCGCTAGATAAGTCTCAATAAACTTAACCAGTGACTGTTTTTGCGCTGAAGTAAAATCAGCGCTCTTCTCAATGGCTTCAATCAATGGTGCGCTCATATCCCATAATGTCTGATCAGGATAATCGATTAAGTACGATAGAATCGTTAGGCTTCTCATAATTTATCTTGCTCATCAGAAATATCACGAATATTAATACGATCAGTTCGTTTAGCATTAAATAAATTAAACTGAGAATCACTTCCCTGACAGCCGTCACCGAAACTAAAACCACAACCACCTTGTTCAGCAAAAACCGGGTTCGACAGTTCAGCGTGATGCGTTGGGATAACAAAACGATCTTCGTAATTGGCTATTGCCATATAACGATACATCTCCTGAACCTGTTTTTCGGTTAACCCCACCTCTTTTAACACATCCAGGTCAATTTTATTATCGACGGTTTCGCTACGTTTAAACTGACGCATTGCCATCATCCGTTTAAGCGCTAATGAGACCGGTTTGACATCACCAGCAGTAAGCATATTAGCTAAGTACTGTAATGGAATTCGCAGTTCATCAATCGCCGGTAAGAAATTAACATTTTTATCGCTGTCGCCAAGTGCTGATTGAATCGGTGATAGCGGTGGCACGTACCAAACCATCGGTAAGGTGCGATATTCCGGATGTAATGGCAGGGCAACTTGCCAATCAATCGCCATTTTATACACCGGTGATTGCTGTGCGGCATCGATGACACTTTGTGGTACGCCATCAGCCAGTGCTTGTTTGATGATCTCCGGATCATTTGGATCTAAAAATACCGATAGCTGCTGTTGATAAAGATCTTTATCATCAGTAGTTGAAGCGGCTTCTTTAATCTTATCGGCATCATAAAGTACCACGCCAAGATAACGAATACGGCCGACACAGGTTTCTGAGCAAACGGTTGGTTGGCCAGCTTCAATACGCGGATAACAGAAAATACATTTTTCTGATTTACCACTTTTCCAGTTAAAGTAGATTTTCTTGTATGGACAGCCTGAAATACACATTCTCCAGCCACGGCATTTATCTTGATCGATAAGCACAATACCATCTTCTTCACGCTTGTAAATCGCTCCACTTGGACAAGATGCCACACAAGCAGGATTCAAGCAGTGTTCACAAAGACGCGGTAAATAGGCTAAGAAGGTATTTTCAAATTGACCGTAAACCTGTTTCTCTATATTGGCAAAATTGTAATCTTTGCCACGAACGCTAAATTCACCGCCTAAATCGTCTTCCCAGTTTGGCCCAGCAAGGATTTTTTCAATCTTTAAGCCAGTGATTGCCGAATAGGGACGCGCAATCGGTTGTGCTTTACTTTCTGGCGCAGATTTTAAATGCTCATAATTATAATTAAACGGTTCATAATAATCATCGATTTCCGGCAGATCCGGATTGGCAAAAATGCGCGAAAGTAACCCGACTTTATTGCCTGCACGAAGGGTAAGCTGGTTTTTCTTATTCAGTGTCCAGCCACCATGCCAGCGTGATTGATTCTCCCATTCAACGGGAAAACCAACACCTGGTTTACTCTCAACGTTATTAAACCATGCATATTCGATACCTTCACGATTGGTCCAGACGTTTTTACAGGTTACCGAACAGGTATGACAGCCGATACATTTATCTAGGTTTAGTACCATACCGATTTGTGAGCGGATTTTCATTATTTCTTCTCCTGTAATTGACTCTCTGATTCTTCTAACCAGTCAACTTTTGCCATTTTTCTTATAATCACAAATTCATCCCGATTAGAACCTACTGTGCCATAGTAGTTAAATCCATAAGCTAATTGTACATACCCACCAATCATATGGGTTGGTTTTGGATACACACGAGTCACGGAGTTATGAATACCGCCACGCTGACCGGTAATTTCAGAACCTGGAATATTGACGATACGTTCCTGGGCATGGTACATCATGGTCATACCATCAGGGATACGCTGACTGACGATAGCGCGGGCGACTAAAGCACCATTGGCATTAAATCCTTCGATCCAGTCATTATCGACAATGTTGAGTTTTTTCGCATCGTTTTCACTGATCCAGACTACCGGACCACCACGTGAAAGCGTCAACATACGAATATTTTCACTATAAGTTGAATGAATACCCCATTTTTGATGTGGTGTAATAAAGTTTAGCGCCAGTTCTGGATTACCATTCGATTTTTTGCCGAGCATTGGATCAACCGATTTAGTATCAACCGGTGGTCGATAGACGAGTAAGCTTTCACCAAAATCTCGCATCCATGGATGATCTTGATAGAGCTGCTGGCGACCACTGATCGTTCGCCATGGAATGAGCTCATGCACATTGGTGTAACCGGCATTATAAGAGACATGCTCATCTTCAAGGCCTGACCAGGTCGGGCTTGAGATAATCTTACGCGGTTGCGCTTGAATATCACGGAAACGAATTTTTTCGTCTTCTTTGTTCAGGGCTAAGTGAGTATGATCACGACCGGTTATTTTACCTAAGGCTTCCCATGCTTTGACCGCAACCTGCCCATTGGTCTCTGGCGCCAATGTCAAAATTACTTCAGCTGCATCTATTGCGCTGTCGATTTTTGGTCTATTGGCATCAGCACTCTCTTGTAATCCATTGAGTTTTCGTAAGAAATCAACTTCAATTTCAGTATTCCAACTAATCCCTTTACCACCATTACCCTGCTTTTCAAGTAGTGGTCCTAAAGAGGTGAAACGGTGATAAGTTTCTGGATAATTACGCACCACTTTAATGAATTGTGGTGCGGTTTTACCTGGAATGAGATCACATTCGCCTTTTTTCCAATCTTTGATTTCAAAAGGTTGACCTAACTCATTCGGTGAATCATGCTGAATCGGCAATGTGACGATATCCGTCTCTTCGCCAAGATGACTAGGGCAGAGATCAGAAAAGGTTTTAGCTAAATCTTTATAGATATTCCAGTCACTTTTCGCTTCCCAGGTCGGTTCAACCGCGGCAGATAAAGGATGAATAAACGGATGCATATCCGATGTATTCATATCATCTTTTTCATACCAAGTTGCGGTAGGTAGAACGATATCCGAGAATAAACAGGTACTCGACATACGGAAATCAAGGGTGACGACTAAATCAAGTTTACCCGTGGTGGCATTATCCTGCCAATCCACTTCTTGCGGTTTATTGCGACCTTGTACGCCTAAGTCTTTATTTTGAATGCCGTTTTCAGTACCCAATAGGTAATGTAATAGATATTCGTGACCTTTACCTGAAGAGCCTAATAAATTAGACCGCCAAATAAATAGCTGACGAGGATAATTATTGGCACTATCCGGCGCTTCAGAGGCAAAGCGCATTTGTCCATTTTTGAGTGATTCAATCGTGTACTCAATCGCATCTTTATTTTCTGCCGCAGCTGCTTTGGTAATACTCAAGGGATTAACACTTAACTGTGGCGATGAAGGTAACCAACCTAAACGTTCGGCTTTTACATTAAAATCAATCAGACTATCTGAATAATTCTCTTTATTCGCTAGTGGTGAGAGTAAATTTTGTGCCGAAACCGTTTCATGACGCCATTGGCTTGAGTGGTTATAAAAATAAGAGGTACTGTTCATATGTCGGGCTGGTTTTTGCCAGTCAAGTGCAAAGGCTAAAGGCTGCCAGCCAGTTTGTGGACGTAATTTTTCTTGGCCAACATAATGTGCCCAACCGCCGCCACTTTGACCCACACAACCACAAAACACCAACATATTAATTAAACCACGGTAATTTGAATCCATATGATACCAGTGGTTAAGACCTGCACCGACGATAATCATCGAACGACCATGGGTCTTATCGGCATTTTCGGCAAACTCGCGAGCAATTTTTACGATGCGATTTTGTGCAACACCGGTAATTTTTTCTGCCCAGGCTGGGGTATAGGCTTTGATTTCGTCATAACTTTCAGCGGCATTGCTATCTTTAAGACCACGCTCAACGCCATAGTTAGCCATCATTAAATCGTACACGGCAGTCACATAAGCTTGCGAGCCATCAGCTAAGGTTAACGATTTTACTGGTAATTTATGATAGAGGATATCGTCCATGGCTACATGATTAAAGTGTGCCAGCTCTTCGCCACCAAAATAAGGGAAACCGACATCAAGTACATCATCATGATTATCGAGTAAAGAGAGCTGTAATTTAACCTCTTTTTGATTTAGCCCCTCTTTTGTTTCAAGATTCCATTTACCTTGATCTCCCCAACGGAAGCCCGCTGAGCCTTGTGGTGCGACTAATTCACCACTTAGTTCATCAATTGCAATGGTTTTCCATTCCGGATTATTTTCCTGACCAAGATGATTGATTAAATCCGAAGCGCGCAGCAGGCGTCCTGGTGCAAATTTACCATCTGGACGTTTTTCAAGCAGGACCAGCATCGGTAAATCTGAATAACGACGCAGATAATCACTAAAATAGCTCGATGGATTTTGGTAATGGAACTCTTTTAAAATAACATGTCCCATCGCCAAGGCTAAGGCGCTGTCAGTCCCTTGTTTTGGACTTAACCATTCATCGCTGAACTTAGAGACTTCAGCATAGTCAGGTGTGATAGCAACGGTCTTCGTCCCTTTATAACGAACTTCACTAAAGAAGTGCGCATCAGGCGTACGCGTTTGTGGGATATTTGAACCCCAAGCAATAATATAGGATGAGTTATACCAGTCAGCTGACTCTGGTACGTCAGTCTGCTCACCCCAAGTCATCGGTGATGCTGGTGGTAAGTCACAGTACCAGTCATAAAAACTTAAGCATGATCCGCCGATCAGCGAGAGGTAACGCGCACCCGCTGCATAAGAGATCATTGACATCGCTGGAATAGGTGAGAATCCCGCGATACGATCGGGACCAAATGTTTTGATGGTATAGATATTTGAAGCGGCAATCAGTTCATTCACCTCTTGCCAATCAGCACGAACGAAACCGCCACGTCCACGCTTTTGCTTATAACTTTGTGATTTATGACTATCTTGTACGATAGCGCCCCAGGCATCGACTGGATCTGGATGCTGTGTTTTTGCTTCACGCCAAAGTTTTAGTAACTGTTTACGAATTAATGGGTACTTAACACGGTTTGCACTGTACATATACCAAGAGTAACTTGCGCCACGTGGGCAGCCTCTTGGCTCATGATTCGGTAAGTCTGGTCTAGTACGCGGATAGTCAGTTTGCTGCGTTTCCCAAGTGACTAAACCGTTTTTGACATAGATTTTCCAGCTACAAGAGCCGGTACAGTTAACACCGTGGGTTGAACGGACGATTTTGTCATGCTGCCAACGTTGACGATAACTGTTTTCCCAATCACGATTGGTCGACAATGTTTCACCATGGCCATCGGCAAACGTCCCTTTTATTTGTTTAAAATAACGGAATCGATCAATAAATTTGCTCATTTACATTGCTCCAGCAATTGTTCAAATTATGATAATTTTGAAATTATCTATTAATATTTTTACTTACGACCATAAACAAATTTAGTCACTAACGCACAGAAAATATAAAACACTAAAAAGATATAAAACGCAGAGCTGACAGAGCCCATATGCGAAAGTGATAAACTGAATACTTGTGGAATAAAGTATCCGCCAATTGCGCCGATAGCTGAGATAAAACCTAATGCAGCAGCGGTTTCTGTCGCTGCTCTTCTTTGTGCCGGTTCATTTTTCATACCAGCAGCGGTTAATTTATTTAAGGTAATTTGTCTAAAAATAATTGAGATCATTTGGAAGGTTGAACCACTACCAAAGCCCGCGGTAAAGAATAAACAAAGAAAGCAGAGATAGAAACCAATAAATGAACCGCTGCCGGCGGCTTCTCCTGGTAAGGTGGTAAAGAGGATAATCACGAATAAGATCATTAGCAGATAGTTAATAAATGTGGCTCTGATGCCGCCAAACTTATCTGATATCATACCGCCTAAAGGACGGCCAATCGCGCCAACAAGTGGACCTGAGAACGCAAACATTAAAATATTCACTTCAGGGAACTGCGTTTTCGCTAACATCGCGAAAGCGGCAGAGAAACCAATAAAAGAACCAAATGTGGCTAAATATAATAAGCTGAGTAACCACATATGTTTGTCTTTTAATACGACAGACTGCTCTTTGAATGAGGCTTTACTGCTTAACAGGTCATTCATACCAAAGAACGCCATAATGGCAAAAATAATTAAAAATGGTACCCAAATAAGCGCTGCATTTTGTAACCAGAGAGAGCCTTCTGTGATGGTGATCGATTGTTGACCACTCCATAACGGAATAAAAATAATGAGTGAGGCAACCAGTTGAATGACACTCACTCCCATATTACCTAAACCGCCATTAAGCCCTAATGCACTACCTTGTTTCGCCTTAGGGAAAAAGAAGCTGATATTGGCCATACTGGAGGCAAAGTTAGCCCCACCTAAACCACAAAGTAACGCAATAATGATAAAAATAATGTAGGGCGTTTGTGGATTTTGGATAGCAAAACCTAACCAGATACAAGGCGCAATCAGAATAATGGTACTAAAAGCTGTCCAACGACGTCCGCCAAAGATAGGAATCACAAATGAGTACGGAATTCGAAATAGTGCACCTGAAATAGAAGGGATGGCGGTTAACAGAAATAATTGGTTGGTTGAAAAGTTAAATCCGACACGATTTAGATAAACCGCCACAATACTAAATAACATCCAGACACAGAACCCTAAGGTTAAGCAAGGAATTGATATCCATAAGTTTTTTCGTGCGATTGATTTACCTGTTTGTTCCCAGAATGTACTCTCTTCTGGACGCCAATCCGTAATGACACCTTTGGGTACAGTTTTATTTTGGGGCATATTTTATTCCTTGTTTTATGAACAGCGATATCTGATTAAAAGTCATTAAAAAATAGACTAATAGAGTATATTAAATATTAAATCATTACAATTTTAGGGGATATTGTAATTTAAATTACGAAAAAGATAATTATTCTAAGTGATTACTACCAAAGAGGTAGGTGTGGATTATTTCTTAAAATGTCAATTAAATACAATGAGTTGTTATGATTTATTTTTTGTTTGGATCATAATTTATCGCTGTTAATAGCGTGGTTTGTCTGTGAGTTATGCTGAGCTATAATACATTGATAGTGGTAAAAGCGCTTGGCTGGTACCGGTAATCTAGCTATGAATTGGCGAGCAGATAGATTTTATTTGCTGATTATCAAGATGTTTAATACACTGCATAGCATACCGATAACGAGATATTGATTTTCATTATATCTTGTTTGTTTCAGTTTTCTGGTGAAGTACAATAAATCATCATAAAGTATGATTTGTCTGGGTTTTACGAAATACGTAATAAGATGTATATGTGATGTATAATTGCATATCATTGATAATCAGGAAATATTTAAGCTAATCAATAAAATAGATTATTTATGACAACAAATAGATTAATTGCCTTTAATAAACCTTATGGGGTAGTTAGCCAGTTCTCATCACACGAGAAACATGATTCATTAAAACAGTACATTACTGAATCTGGATTTTATCCAGCTGGTCGGTTGGATACCGATAGCGAAGGTTTGTTATTGTTAACCAATGATGGACATTTACAGGCAAAAATTGCTGAGCCAAAGTTTAAACTTGAAAAAACCTATTGGGCCCAAGTGGAGGGGCTTATCTCTTTACCTACGCTTGAAAGGTTAGCTCAGGGAGTTGAACTGAAAGAGTTCACTACCGCGCCAGCCAAAGTAGCTATGCTTGATGAACCAACTTGCCTTTGGTTACGCGATCCACCGATTCGTGAACGGAAAAGTATTCCGACCTCATGGCTCAGTATCACTATCAAAGAGGGTAAAAATCGTCAGGTTAGGCGAATGTGTGCGGCGGTTGGTTTTCCTTGCTTGCGTTTAGTCAGAGTGCAGATTGGTGATTTTAATTTATTTGATCATGGACCGGCTTTAGGTGAGTGGAATTTCATTGCGGTGAATCAGTTATTTAAATAGTATCAGCTTTAATGGCATAGATTTGAGAAAAATTTTATTTTAGTGAATAATAAGAACTATTCTATCGATAGATGACTATCGTTATCTAGACAATCAAGGTTAATTCGTTAATGAGTGAAGAGAAAAAAGTGGGTTTTTTTGTCCGCTTAAAACAAGGCTTATTTAAGACCAAGAAAAATATTGGTTCAGGTTTTTTAAATCTTTTTCGTGGCAAAAAAATAGATGATGATCTGTTTGAAATGCTTGAAGAGCAGTTATTAATCGCTGATGTGGGTATCGGAACCACACAAAAGCTGATTAAATCTCTGACTGAGCATGCCTCTCGCAAAGAATTGAAAGACGCTGATGCTCTGCATGATTTACTCAAGCAGGAGATGACGGAAATATTAAATCAGGTCGATGGTAAACTCGATACTTCGGCACATCGTCCGTTTGTTATTCTAATGGTTGGCGTCAATGGTGTGGGGAAAACAACGACCATTGGTAAATTAGCCCGCCAGTTCCAGGCGGAAGGAAAATCGGTCATGCTAGCGGCCGGTGATACCTTCCGGGCGGCGGCAGTTGAGCAGTTACAAGAGTGGGGAAATCGTAATCATATCCCTGTGATTGCCCAGCATACTAATGCCGACTCAGCTTCGGTTATTTTTGATGCGATGCAGGCAGCAAAAGCTAAAAATATTGATGTATTGATAGCCGATACCGCCGGCCGTTTACAAAATAAAGCGCACCTGATGGATGAGTTGAAGAAAATTGTGCGCGTCATGAAAAAGCAAGACGAGAGTGCGCCACATGAAATTATGCTGACGATTGATGCGGGTACTGGACAAAATGCGATCAGTCAGACCCAATTATTTGATGATGCGGTCGGTTTAACCGGAATAACCTTAACGAAGCTAGATGGAACGGCCAAAGGTGGCATCATCTTTAGCCTTGCCGATCAGTTTTCGATTCCTATTCGCTATATCGGTGTCGGTGAAAAAATTGAAGATCTGAGACCTTTTGTCGCAACTGATTTTATTGATGCGCTGTTTTCACAAGAAGAGCGTGAGGATGCATCATCATGATTCGCTTCGAGTCGGTGAGTAAAGTTTACTCTGGTAGCCGGCCAGCACTTCAAAATATTAGTTTTGCGATGAAACCGGGAGAGATGGCATTTTTAACCGGTCACTCCGGTGCAGGAAAGAGTACGTTATTAAGACTAATTTGTGGTTTAGATCGGGCTAATGATGGTCGAGTGCTACTCAATGATCATGAGATCAATCGGTTGAGAAAACAAGATTTACCTTTTTTGCGTCGACATATTGGTATGATTTTTCAGGATCATCAATTACTGATGGATCACACGGTTTATGATAATGTCGCGATACCGCTGATTATTCTTGGTAAACCGATGGAGGAGATTCGTCGGCGCGTATCGGCCGCTTTAGATAAAGTTGGGTTGATTGATAAATTAAAGTGTTATCCAATCCAGTTATCAGGTGGTGAGCAGCAGCGTGTCGGCATTGCCCGAGCGATAGTTAACAAACCTATGATTCTACTGGCTGATGAGCCAACCGGTAATTTAGATGATAAATTATCAAAAGATATTTTAAAGTTGTTCGAAGAATTTAATCAGACCGGCGTGACTGTTTTGATGGCCACCCATAATATGGCTTTAATTCGTCGTAAGCATTACCGAATACTGAATTTAAGCCAAGGTCGATTAGCAGGAGATTCACAACATGGCGATTAAGAAACAGAGTGAAAAGCATGTTTTTTTCCATCGCTGGTGCCGTCAAATTAATTATGCCTGGCGAAATGTGTTTAATGATATTCGCCAGCATTTACTCGCTTCGATTTTAACGATTATCGTGATTGCGATTTCGATTACTTTGCCAACCATCTGTTATTTATTGTGGAAAAATGTTAATCAGGCTGCGCACCAGTGGTATCCAACGCCCAATTTAACGGCTTACTTAAATAAAGATATCTCACCAGAACAAACGGCTATTTTGCGAGCAAAAATCACCGCTTTTCCTGAGGTTGAAAAACTCACTTATCTTTCCCGCGATGAAACACTGGAAGAGTTTCAGTCATGGTCTGGTTTTAGTGATGCCATTGAACTATTAGCTCAAAATCCGCTACCCGCAGTGATGATTGTGATACCAACAGATGATGCAAAACAAACTATTATTTTGCATGATTTACAAAAAAAGATAGCGGCTCTAGCTAATGTTGATGATGTGCGTTTAGATGATAGTTGGTTTACACGTCTGACAGCCTTAACCGGCATGGTGGGCACCATTGCCTGGACATTATCTATTTTAATGATTATAGCGGTCTCTTTGGTGATAGGTAATAGTATCCGGTTAATGATTTTTGCCAGACGGCAAACTATTACCGTCATGCAGCTGATTGGCGCGACGGAAGGATTTATCCTGCGGCCATTTTTATATAGTGGTATGTTTCATGGTTTGGTTAGTGCTATTTTGGCGCTGGTTCTATCGGAAATATTTATTTTTAGAATAGATTCAATTATATTGAATGTCTCGTCTATTTTTGGAACAATATTCACCATGAGTGGTTTATCCTGGGACGAAAGTTTATTTATCATACTGCTTTCAACGATTCTGGGATGGTTTTCCGCCTGGGTTGCCACCAAAAAATATTTGCGAATTACCAATAAGTGATGGTAGTTTAATAGTCTTAAGCTAAGAAGTTGTGAACTAAATCACAATATTATGGTCTAACTTTATATATAGACATAAGCAACGGTTGGTTTTTATTTTAATTAAGATGAATCAAGTTGCTTTTATCGAATGACAATATAAGGGGTATTATATGAGTGCTGAAATGAAGTTGTCTGCAGTTACTTTAATCCCACAAGGTAGTATTGAAGCTTATGTCAGAATGGTTAACTCTTATCCGATGTTAACAGCAGAAGAGGAAAAAGAGTTAGGTGAGCGTCTTTATTACAATGATGATTTAGAAGCTGCAAAATTAATGGTGCTATCGCACCTACGATTTGTTGCGCATATTGCGCGTAATTATTCTGGTTATGGATTACCACAAGCCGATCTTATTCAGGAAGGTAATATTGGCTTGATGAAAGCGGTTCGTCGTTTTAACCCAGAGATGGGTGTGCGATTAGTCTCTTTTGCGGTGCACTGGATTAAAGCTGAAATTCACGAATATGTGCTAAAAAACTGGCGTATTGTCAAAGTTGCGACAACCAAAGCGCAGCGTAAATTATTTTTTAATCTAAGAAAGTCCAAACAGCGTTTGGGCTGGTTTAATAGCGAAGAAGTGAAGGTTGTTGCTGATGAGTTAGGTGTGACGACTAAAGATGTACTTGAGATGGAGTCACGTATGGCGGCTCAGGATATGTCTTTTGATATGGATAATGATGATGACGAGAATTCCATTGTTGCACCTGCACTTTATTTAGAGGATGCGGGGTCTAATTTCTCTCAGTCGATTGAAGATGATAACTGGGAAGATGATGCAACTGATAAACTTAATCATGCATTAGCATCGCTTGATGAACGTAGTCAGGATATTATTCGTGCTCGTTGGCTTGATGCCGATGACAGTAAGTCAACATTACAGCAGCTTGCTGATAAGTATCAGGTTTCTGCTGAGCGTATTCGTCAGTTAGAAAAAAACGCGATGAAAAAAATGCGCGTAGCGATTGACGTTTAATCCTCTCATTGATGTATAAAAGCCGAATTAAGTTAATTCGGCTTTTTTATTTTTCGCTATGCTGATTCGGCCACGCGTCTGATGAGTGCTCTGGCATCCTCGATATACATCTTTGCTCTTTCGATAGGTGATTTATGCAGTGCTAACACATCGTTACAGCACTCAATTGAGATCGGCATTTCGGGTAAGGCGCAGAGTAAAGAGATTAAATCGATACCGCCACGGCCCGGCGATAAACGATAGTTTCGTGCTTGGTAGAGTAAACCCTCGGTATCTTGTGGCTTCTCTTTAGTGCCGTCACACAATTGCATATAACGCCAACAATCTTTAGGGACTAATTTCAGATCATCTAAGGTATTTGCACCACGATCAAAATGTAATGGATCAATAATCAAACCCTGATTGTTTTGATTTGATTGCGTTAGTAACTCAACGGCAGATTTCACATTGGGTACATTGGTCCATGGCATCGGTTCTATATTTATCGCAATGCCCAATGGTGCGGCAATATCACAGAGTTGAGCAAAATTATCTGCAAGGCGACTGGGTTCGGGATCGTTACCAGCCAGTAACACCTGGTTCGCACCTAAGCGAGCACCCGTTTCAAGTACCGGTAAGAAATTAATCACGCGGGTATCTGGTTTAAGACGGAAAATTTCAATATCCAGTACTTTAATACCGGTCTCTTTTAGCCGCTGTTCTACTTCCCGAATTAAAGGTGTATTACCGACTGTGGCATAGACTGGCTCAGTTGGGGTTGCCGGAATCAAACGCAAACCAACATGTGTGTAGCCCGCTTCTGCAGCAACAATCACTTGATTGGCAGGGGACACATCTAAAACAGTGAGGGCAGCAAGCCCGATAGGACGTTCAGCCATTTTTTATAACCTCCAAAATAGTAATATATAAAAACTGGCTGAGTGAGTTAATGATAGGCAGAGCCACATTGCATATTTTATGATTAATTTTAGGTATATTGGTGGCTGCGTTTAACGGTATTAATATAATCTATCTATTTAATTTTAAATGATTAACTCAGCTTTTAGAGGATCATTCTATACTGATTTAGGCGGTTAATCACTTACTTTATTGAAGGATAAAAATAAGGATGAGTCATGTACTTATTTTACAGCTGATGTAATGATTATGCGAAATCTCGATTTGGTTTCCTTGCCCTTCCTGCGTGACAAAAACGCCGACTGCCGTAATAATCTGCTCATTATAATAGATAATTGGAATACGCTGGCGCATCCAAGGTGCAATACCTAATTCCTGCCAAATTTTTTTAATTGGCCTGGAGCCTTGACGTCCGACGATATTAAGACGGCCCTGCGCTTGAAAGCGCACAGTGACTTTTTCATTTTTGTTCGGTAATCGTAAATTACCACGGGATATTTTATCGATAGTTAACCGGCCTAGATGATCAGGGAGTAGTAAAGGGGTGGCTAAATCCCATTCTATGGTTTCGTTGATTAATTGCATGTGTTGCGGTACCAAGTAGAGTTGCGCCTGATATCGCCTAATCGTATAGTCATTTATCACAAACTGTGGATTGGCATCTTCTTTGGCTAACGCGACGGTATGCCAGATTAGGTTGAGTTGTTGTCTGGCAGGCATTTCAACATGATGATGCTTAAACCAAGCGCGCAATATAGCGTTACGCTTGATATCTGACATCGTCAAGAGTGGTGCGATATTGAGATTATGATGGTGGTCGATACAGTTGGCTATCTCATCATGGAGCAATTCGGCGATTAGCGCCGTTTCTTCAGCGCAGATTGCCGCACAGCGCGATACCATTTGATGAAAATAAGGCCAGCGCTGTTTGAATTTAGGAATAATTTGTAACCGTAAAAAATTGCGGTCATAACGATCATCTTGATTACTCTCATCCTCTATCCAGATTAGGCCAAAATGATTGGCGTAGTCTTCAATTTGACTACGTGAGATAGTTAATAACGGCCGAATTAAGGACGTTGTAGCAAAATTGCTTATATCGGGCATCGCCGATAATCCGGTTGGACCACTACCGCGTTTTAATGCCAGTAAAAAAGTTTCCGATTGGTCATCTTGATGCTGAGCTGCCATCACCACTTCATTTACCAGCAGCGCCTGCTTAATCGCCTGATATCTAGCTTGTCTGGCTTGTGCTTCAATATTACCGTTTTGCTGAATATTGACCTTGGTAATGTGTAAAGGTACATCCCACTGTTTACAGACGGTTTCACAGTGTGCTGCCCACTTATCAGCATGTATACTTAAACCGTGATGAATATAGATAGCACGCAGCTTGAGCCCATATTGTGTCCGTAAAGTGACTAAGGCATGTAACAATACTGTAGAATCGATACCCCCGCTAAAGGCAACCAAAATTGCTGGTGCCTGATTTAAATAGGGCTTTATTGCCTTAAAAATAGACTGTGGATTATCTGAATCTGTCATCGTGCTTCTATCTATTCTCTTCAATTAGGCGATACGCGCAAATGCAGCTTGAAGATCCGCAATCAAATCATCGTAGTCCTCTAAACCGATATGGACACGAAACAGTGTCCCTGAAAAATTAACGCCAGATAAGGGCCTGATTTGGGCGATCTCTTCAGGTTGGTTGGCGAGAATCAGTGATTCAAATCCACCCCAAGAATAAGCCATGGCAAAGTGTGAAAAATGGTCTAAAAAGTCAGCCAGTTGCTTATCGGTTAATTTTTGTTTGAGTACAAAAGAGAACAATCCGCTACAACCAGAGAAGTCCCGACTGAAATATTGATGACCTGCGCAGCTTGGCAGGGCGGGATGATTGACGGTTGCCACTTGTGGATGCGCCGCCAGCCAATGCGCTATTTTCAGACTGTTTTCTTGGTGAATCTTTAATCGTGCAGCAAGTGTTCTTAAGCCTCTTGAGCCAAGATAGGCCGTATCAGCATCACAGGTTTGTCCCATCAGATAAGACTGCTCCCTTAAGCGATCAAAACAGCGACTATTGGCCACCGCAGTACCCAACATCGCATCCGAATGGCCGATGATATATTTTGTCGCCGCCTGAATGGAGATATCTGCACCATGAGCAAGGGGTTTAAAGAGTACGCCGGCAGCCCAGGTATTATCAACGATAATAATTAAATCTGGATTGGCTGCGTGCGCCGCTTGAATAATCGCTGGAATATCTTGTACTTCCATAGTAATCGAGCCTGGTGACTCAAGAAAAAGCACTTTCGTATTAGGCTTAATATAATCTGTAATCTCCGCGCCGACTTGTGCGGGAATATAATCAGTTTGAATATTCAGACGCCTTAGGACGCCATGACAAAAATCTTGGGTTGGCTCATAAGCGGTTTCTGTTACCAGTACATGATCACCGGCTGAAACAAAGGCGAGAATGGCATTGGCTATGGCGGCTGCACCACAAGAATAAAGATAACAGCCAGCCCCGCCTTCAATTTCGGTCATCGCATCTTGTAAGGCAAAATGGGTTAGCGTGCCACGTCGGCCATAATATAAGGCGCCGTGATTACGCTCTTTTGCGGCTTGTTTTTTAGCGGCGACCGAATCAAATATTAATGAAGAGGCTTTTTGAATAACAGGATTAACCGAACCTTGTGTATAACGCTGTTTGCGGCCAGCACTCACTAGCGTAGTTTGCATTTTTGTCTGCTTCATTGCCATCTTATCCAATCATAATAGAGTGATGTTTAGCATAGCAGGATTAGCCTGTTTTTCAAATCCTAACCTAATTACTTTATCAAAAGCAGCGAATAAAGACGGATTGATGGCATAAATATAGCAGCGACTAAAGCCTGATACTGAGTTATCACATAGGGTAGCGAATCAGCTACAGGCTTATCTCGTGATGACTATAGGATTTGTAATAGGGTTAAGATATACTGAGTATCTGAAAATAGTTGAGCCAAGATATTTTATCCTCACTGGCAAGATGGGATCTTTGCAGTGATAAATACCGAGACATTCATGCCTAATAGTCATCCCCAAAATAGTGATATTATCGTTTATTTAGCGCATTTAGACGACTTTAATGAAGCATCATTGATGGCTGACGAGCGAATTCCGAATTGGGTTAAACGGCAGGCACAAACATTAGCGGATAAGCGTAAAATACAGTTTCTAGCCTGCCGATTACTATTAAGTCATATTCTGCGAGATCATTATCAGTTTGATGGTTTACCGAATATCGAAATAAGCGCGAATGGACGCCCTCAATTTATGGATAAACAAGCCCCTGATTTTAATATTAGTCATAGCCAATCAGCGATTGCTGTTGCGGTATGTCGGTATGGCAGAATTGGTTTAGATATAGAGTGGCACCGCCAGCGCAAAAATATTGATAAGGTTACGGATAACTTTTTCTCGCCATCAGAGTCTTTATGGCTTCATCAGCAGTCTGATCAATTAACGGCTTTTTGGTTATTATGGACGGTTCGCGAGTCAGCTTTAAAACTCTATGCAAAGGGCGTCTGGCAAATGCGTCAGTTAACAGTGATACCTGAGCCATTATCGGTATCTGCAGATTTTGCGCCACAGATTTATACTATTTATCGTCGATTTGATGATATTCATTTATCGATATCATCAAATCTAAAGATCGCTCAGGTTAAGGTTATTCGCTTTTAATATCTTACTTAAAAAAGATATTTTCTTTCTAACTGCTCTCGCTGCGGTTTGTTTAGGCCATATTCCTGTGCTAACCACTTATCTACTGATGAGTACTGCTTCTTTATCGCCTTTAGCGCGGCGTGTAAATAATCGGTTTTAGCCGCAAAAATATCCTGTTGAAACTGGGTATCTTCAAACGCCTTATGTTGTTTGAGCTGTGACAATATTTTAGCTCGAAAAGGCGCAAGGGTTTGTTCGGTTAATAGATAATCTGCCATCACCGTATCTTCATCAACACCTAAAGCAAACAGGGTTAAAGCACTACCAACACCAGTTCTATCTTTACCTATAGCACAGTGTTGCACCATCGGTTTCAGGGTTGATTCTTTTAATAAATCGACGAGCTGGAAATAACCTGCATTATGAAAAGGGAGTCGCTCATACAGGGTAATCATAAATTGATGACCGGTGCCTTGATGGGATTTATTGTATTGTACCTCTTGCATAAGATTTGCCGTGATATCATCATCAATCGGGTTAGCGGGTACGCTAAAGTATTGGGCGCCAGGCCATAACGTATCCGGATTTTGATCTATTTCACTCTTATCGCGGTAGTCTAATACTGAGGTTAGTTGAATATCATGGGTCAATATATTGAGATCCTGCTTCGAGAGATCCGACAGGGCACCGGAACGGAATAATACACCGTGCTTAATCACTGCGTTATCTTGGGTTTTTATGCCACCGAGTTCTCTAAAGTTAATCGCATGGGTAAGTGATAGGTTTTGCATCATTGTTTTTCCTTTTTATTATGCTAAAAACAGAGATATCAATAAGCTTAACAGCTCTTTCTTATTGACAATAGCAGGTGCTATTTGCATAGTTATACTATCAGCGACAAGCGAATGGCGGAATAAAAATATCACATTATTGAGGTCAGAAGGCTTAAATAGCGTTACGCTATATTGATTTATATGCTTATTGGCGATATATCTGTTATCATTCAAAAATGATATGGATCATATTGAGAACCGTGTTGAAATTTGATTATCAGTCTATTTCCTTCTGACAGGATGACGAGATAAGCAGATATCTGTTTCTTTTGTTGACTGATTGAAAGTTTATACATCAATACTCATATTTCAATTCAATATTTTTTACCCATCATGTTGTATAATCGCATTTATTTTATTATCTTATTTGCATATAAACTCATTATCTCGTTAGGATGTTTGTAACATAATGATTATTCCTTGGCAGCAGCTAGAACAAGCGACATTAAATAATGTAATTGAATATTTTGTATTGCGTGAAGGTACTGATTATGGTGCTAAAGAAAAGTCATTAGCACAAAAAGTCGCCGATATTAAAAGACAATTAATCGAGGGTAAGCTTGTTTTGGTCTGGTCTGAACTGCATGAATCGATTGATGTGAAAGTGATAGATGCTAGTCTGATTCAAACATAAATGAGATAATAAGGTTATTAAGAAATAATATCTCTATTATATTTATAATATTTTGTTGATATAAGGGGCTTTAAATGATTATTGGTAAACAGCAGTCGGATACCACACTAGAATGGTTTTTATCTCATTGTCATATACATAAATATCCAGCAAAAAGTACTCTTATACATCAAGGTGAAAAAGCTGAAACGTTGTACTACATTATCAAGGGTTCTGTAGCGGTTTTAATTAAAGATGATGAAGGCAAAGAGATGATTTTGTCTTATCTAAGCCAGGGTGATTTTATTGGCGAGATTGGTTTATTTGAAGAGGGCACTGAGCGTAGTGCTTGGGTGAAAGCTAAAACCAGTTGTGAAGTTGCGGAAATTTCCTATAAAAAATTTAAGCAATTAGTTCAGGTGAATCCCGATATTCTCATGCGTTTAGCTGGCCAGATGGCACTTCGTTTACAGGTAACCTCAGAAAAAGTGAGTAATTTAGCATTTTTAGATGTTGCCGGTCGTATCGCGCAAACCTTATTAAATTTAGCTAAACAATCTGATGCGATGACCCATCCAGATGGTATGCAAATAAAAATCACGCGCCAAGAGATTGGTCAAATTGTAGGGTGTTCACGAGAAACGGTGGGCAGAATCTTAAAAATGCTTGAAGAACAACATCTTATCTCTGCGCACGGTAAGACGATTGTGGTATACGGTACCCGATAATAGTTGATGATGATCAAAATCGTGCAATTTCAGCGAATAATTTTATTTTTCGTTGGCGATTCCTTTCTGAAAATATTTTATCCCTATCAGTGGTTATGTTAACATAGCTGCACTTTTACTTGTCACTGACTCGATTTAGTAAGCTCAATACTAAAGGATTAATATGCCTGGACTGAATATAGGGATTCCCAAACACGTTGCGATTATCATGGATGGTAATGGACGATGGGCGAATCAACGTGGTCAATCACGTGCAATCGGGCATCGAGCAGGTTTGAAAGTAGTCAGAAAAATTGTTCGGGCGGCTTCGGAAAAAGGTATTTTGGCATTAACCTTATATGCCTTTAGTAGTGAAAACTGGAATCGGCCGGAAACTGAAGTATCGGCGCTGATGGCGCTATTTATCTACGCTTTAAATCGTGAAGTAAAGCGTCTACACCAAAACAATATAAAATTACGTATTATTGGTGACATCTCACGCTTCAATCAGCAGCTACAAAAAATGATTTATCAAGCGCAATCATTAACTGAAAATAATACCGGATTAGTGTTAAATATTGCGGCTAATTATGGCGGCCACTGGGATATTCTTCAGGCAACCAAAAAATTGATCGCGCAAATTGAAGATAATCAATTATCACTAGCGCAATTAGATGAGGCAGTTTTTCAAAAACAGCTCTGTCTTGCCGATCTTCCGGATGTTGATTTAGTGATTCGTACTGGTGGTGAATGCCGCATCAGTAATTTTTTAGTTTGGCAGATTGCTTATGCTGAACTCTACTTTATAGAGACATTATGGCCTGATTTTGATGAATCTGCGTTTATGCAGGCCATTGAAGTTTTCCAATCTCGCGAACGCCGCTTTGGCAATATCAAAGAACAATCCTAGAGGTTTACCATGTTGATGCAACGTTTAATTACCGCGTTAGTTTTAATTCCCTGTGTCGTTATGGCGCTATTCTTTTTACCCCTGCCTTATTTCTCCGCTGTGATTATCTTAGTTTGTGGGCTGGCAATGTGGGAATGGACGCAATTTTTAGGCATAAAAAGACCTAATATGCGTGGACTTTGTGCCTTAATAGGGATGATTGTTTTAGCCGTGATGACCTATTTTATTCCATTTTCTTGGTTTAATAATCTGATTGTCTACTCGCTGGAACTCGCCTTAGTCTGGTGGCTAGTCGCATTGATATTAGTGATTACCTACCCTAAAACAGCGCGTATTTGGCAAAATTCGGTATTATTGAAAAGCGTATTTGGATTTTGTACTATTTTTCCTTTTTTCACCAGTCTGCTGGCGCTGCGCTCATTACTCTATATCTTTAATCCCTATATCGGTGCATTTTGGGTCTTGTACGTATTAGTTTTAGTCTGGGCGACCGATTCAGGCGCCTATTTTGCGGGTCGATTTTTTGGTAAACATAAACTCGCCCCACACGTGTCTCCGGGTAAAACAGTTGAAGGATTCATTGGTGGCGTGTTAACCTCTGTTATCATTGCGACAATTGTGATGCTTATTTGGGGTTCAGCTGGTTCGTTTCGCAGTATTATGGTCGCCTCGATTGTTGCAATTCTCGCCTCGGTATTAGGGGATTTAACAGAAAGTATGTTTAAGCGTGCGGCTGGTATCAAAGACAGTGGACATCTTATCCCTGGTCATGGCGGTGTTTTAGACCGAATTGACAGTATTACTGCTGCTATGCCTGTCTTTGTCGGTTTACTGTTTGCGGTATTAGTTTAACAAGTTAACTGAGTAAGGTGACCGTATCGTGCTTTGGACTATATTAATTTTTATCATTACTATCAGTGTATTAGTTACTATTCACGAATTGGGTCACTTTTTGATTGCACGCCTATGTGGTGTACGTGTTGAATGTTTTTCGATTGGTTTTGGACCCAGTTTAGTCTCTTTCAGGCATAAGTCTGGCACCAAATTTATGATTTCAGCGATTCCATTAGGTGGATACGTCAAAATGCTTGATGGTCGGGTGGATAGTTTAACGGCTGAAAACCGGCGTTTTGCTTTTGATCAGCAATCTATTGCCAAGCGCGCAGCGATTATTAGTGCGGGCCCGATAGCTAATTTTATTTTGGCTTTTGTCACCTACTGGATTATTTTTCAAGCCGGGGTTGCCTCTTTCCCCGTTAAAGTTGCACAAATATCACCCAATTCAATCGCTTCTTATACAAATATTCCGCCTGGTGCGGAACTAAAATCAATAAATAGTATCAAAATAGATGATTGGCAAGATGTGCGTTTGGCTTTAGTGAGCGCTGTGGGGCAACAGAATATTCAAATTGACTATATACCAGTAATCCAATCAAGTCTCAAAACAGTCAATGCGGATATTCAAGGTTGGCAAGTGGATTTGGAAAAAGAAGATCCCATTTCGGCCTTCGGTTTCATACCGCAAAATCCACAGGTTATCCCCGTACTCACTCAGGTGGTTAGCGCTTCTGCGGCGGAACGGGCAGGCTTGATGGTTGGTGACCGAATTATGCGGATTGATGGTGTGCAACTTGATAATTGGAATAACTTAGTCACGCAAATTAAACAAGGTCATCCCATCGATTTGGAAATCTTGAGAGCGGGACGAACCCAATATTTAAATCTTGTTCCCGATTTGCGTATAATTGAAAATGAGTATGGCGAAAAGGAACAAGAGGGCTTTGCTGGTATTGTACCAAGTAGTGATGTGGTGATTAAAAAATATAATGCTGTATCAGCATTAAGTAAATCATTAGCGCAAACGGGTATGATGATGAAAGTAACCGTGCGTTCATTTTATCAACTTGTGACGGGGTCGTTGAGTTTAAAGAATCTATCTGGTCCGGTGACGATAGCAAAAAGTGCAGAGCAATCGGCAAGTTATGGTATAGTGGCATACTTATATTTTTTAGGTTTTATTAGTATTAGTTTAGGTATTGTGAATTTGATTCCTTTGCCCGTTCTTGATGGTGGTCATTTACTGTTTTTATTCATCGAAAAAATAAAAGGTGCGCCTTTATCTGAAAAAAAACAGGCACTATTTTATCGAATTAGCTTTATGTTATTAATGATAGTTATGGGATTTACGTTGTATAATGATTTTTCACGATTATAGTTTGATTACTATAAAACTATAGAAATATGGATGAACAGTTATAATGAATATAAATAAGCTATTTACGATACCGCTCATTTTAGGTGGTATAGCAACTTATAGCAGTGCGGCCTATGCTGAAGATTTTGTCGTCCAAGACATTCAATTTTCAGGCCTACAACGTGTTGCACTGGGTGCCGCTTTACTCGAAATGCCTGTTCAGGTTGGGGATACCATCAATGATGATGATCTTGGCCGGATTGTAAAGTCGCTGTTTTCGAGTGGTAACTATGAAGATATTCAGGTTTATCGTGATGGTAATAAATTAATCGTTCAAGTGAAAGAGCGACCAACAATTGCCAATATCGTTCTTTCTGGTAATAAATCAGTTAAAAGTGATGCCTTGATGGCGAACCTTGATAGTTCAGGGATTCGTGTAGGTGACTCATTAGATCGAACTAAATTATCGATAATCGAAAAAAGCTTAGAAGAGTTCTACTATAGTATTGGTAAATATAATGCACAGGTTAAAGCGGTTATTACACCACTTGATCGTAATCGTGTTGATCTGAATTTAACGATTGCTGAGGGAACTTCAGCTTTAATCGAACAAATCAATATCGTGGGTGCGAAAGCATACTCGTCAGAAGAGCTCATTTCTCGCTTCGCTTTACGTGATGAAGTGCCTTGGTGGAATATGGTCGGTGATCGCAAATATCAGAAGCAGAAATTATCTGCAGATTTGGATGAGTTGCAGAGTTTCTATCTGGACCGTGGTTATGCGCGTTTTACCATTGACTCCACTCATGTCAGCTTAACGCCGGATAAAAAAGGTATCTACGTCACTATCAATATTGCCGAAGGCGATCAATATCGTCTGTCGGGTTATGATTTAAAAGGTAATTTTTCTGATTATGAAAAGCAGATTAATCAAATTGTTGCTGAGCGTGTTGTGGATGGGCAACTTTATAACGGTAAGCGCGTGACGGCACTAGAAGATAGTATTAAAGTTATGCTGGCCAATTATGGTTACGCGTTTCCTAAAGTTGTTGTTCAACCGGATATTAATGATAAAGATAAAACGGTTAAATTGATGGTTTATGTCGACGCAGGTAATCGTTATTATGTTAGGAAAATCAATATCGTCGGTAATGATATCACTAGTGATGAGGTCATTCGTCGCGAGTTACGTCAGATGGAAGGTGCTTGGCTAGGTAGTAGCTTGGTTGAAAAAGGACGCGAACGTCTTAATCGTCTGGGTTACTTTGAAACGGTTCAGGTAGATACACAAAGAGTACCAGGAACCACCGATCAAGTTGATGTTATTTATCACGTTGCCGAAAGAAACACCGGTAGTATTAAGCTTGGTGTCGGTATTGGTACTGAAAGTGGTTTAAGTTTCAATGCAGGTATCCAACAAACTAACTGGTTAGGGACTGGTAATAGCGTCTCTT
Organism: Orbaceae bacterium lpD01; assembly: GCA_036251705.1. Taxonomy (NCBI): domain Bacteria; kingdom Pseudomonadati; phylum Pseudomonadota; class Gammaproteobacteria; order Orbales; family Orbaceae; genus Utexia; species Utexia brackfieldae. Next base: position 406,747 of record CP133959.1, read on the forward strand.
TTGATGTAAATACCACCAATTCAGATAAAACGGCTTCAATCTCAATGACTGACCCGTACTTTACGGTTGATGGTGTGAGTTTAGGTGGGCAGGTTTTCTATAATACCTATAACGCTGATAAAGATGGTGATTTATCCGAATATTCAAGTCGAACTTATGGGACTAACGTCAGCTTAGGCTTCCCGGTCAGTGAAAATAACTTTATTCGTTTGGGATTAGATTACTCTAATCACCACCTATCGGATATGCAGCCACAATACACGATGTGGCGCTATTTCCGTTCTGTGGGAGAAAAACTCTCTAATACCGATCAAAACTTTAAATTCGATACTAATGATTTACTGTTAAGTACCTATTGGGGATATAACTCATTAGACCGTGGTTATTTCCCAACGGAAGGGGTTAAAACCAGTATTAATGCGAAAATTTCATTACCGGTTTTTGATAACCGTTATTATAAAGTGACATGGGATGGTTCATACTACTATCCAGTGGATAATGACCATAATTGGGTATTATTAACCAAAGGTCGTTTTGGGATAGGTAATGGTTTTGGTTCGCGTGATTTACCATTCTACGATAACTTCTATGCGGGTGGTTCTTATATGTTACGTGGCTTTAAATCCAATACGGTAGGCCCAAAAGCGATTTATTATAAGAACTGTAATAGTGACTTTACCTACTGTTCTCCATCTTCTGACTCGGTGGGTGGGAATGTGTTAGGCTTTGCAAGCCTTGAGTTAATCGTACCAACACCGTTTATTAGTGAGAAGTATTCAAATAGCGTTAGAACGTCAGTTTTTGTTGATGCAGGTACGGTATTCGATTCACACTGGGATTTAAAAAATATGCCAGGTGTACCTGATTATAGCAATCCATATGATATTCGTTATTCGGCGGGTGTCGCATTGCAATGGATGTCACCGTTAGGTCCGTTAGTCTTTTCTTATGCACAACCGATCAAGAAGTATACGGGGGATTCGGCCCAACAGTTCCAGTTTAATATTGGTACAACTTGGTAATTATTTATTTTATTTTAAATTAATAGGTGAAAATGTGAAAAAGATTCTTTGTATTTTAAGTTTAACGGCTTTATTACTATCAGGCTTTGCCTACGCTGATGGACAGAAAATTGCGGTCATTGATGTAATTTATATTTTACAAAATATGCCAGAGCGTGAAGCAATATCAAAAGCACTTGATTCAGAGTTTGAAGCAAGAGCCAAAGTACTGCAAACGGAAGAACAAAAAACCAACGAAGCTGCTTCTCGTTTGCAAAAAGAAGGTTTAACCCTATCTGCTGCACAAAAGAAGAAACTAGCCGATCAAATTAATGCGTTTGAGACAAAAGCTAAAGCTTTTTCTCAGGATTATCGTAAACGTGAAGGCGAAGAGGCGAACAAATTACTCGTACGTATTAAAGATGTGGTTACACAGATAGTGAAAAAAGACAATTATAGCCTAGTGTTAAAAGCTGAAGCGGCTTTTTATGCAGATAATTCAACAGATATTACTGCACAAGTTTTAGAACAGGTTAAGAAATAATGTTTTCATACCGTTTGAATGAATTAGCCAATCATTTAGATGCAACTGTTTATGGTGATGGGGATATCCTCATCACTGGTTTGGCATCGATGAAAAATGCCAAAGCTGGGCAGATTACTTTTTTGGCTGATCAGAAATATCAACATCAATTATCCAGTTGTCAGGCGAGTGCCGTGGTATTAGCCCAAGATAGTCAATCTTCTTGGTCTGGTGCGGCATTAGTGGTCAAAAATCCTTATCTGGCTTATGCCAAACTCGCTCAGTTACTCGATACAACCCCTAAGCCTGCTGCAGATATTGCCCCTTCGGCCGTGATTGCTAGTGATGTCATATTAGGTCGAGGCGTTGCTATCGGTGCCAATGCAGTGATTGAATCCGGTGTTATTTTAGGCAATGACGTGATTATTGGGCCGGGCTGTTTTATCGGTAAAAATGTGACGATTGGTTCCGGTACAAAATTATGGGCTAACGTATCGATTTATCATCATGTTGTTATCGGCGAGCACTGTTTAATTCAATCAAGTACCGTGATTGGTGCCGATGGTTTTGGTTACGCCAATGAGCGCGGCAATTGGATAAAAATCCCGCAATTAGGTTCAGTCGTGATTGGTAACTATGTTGAAATTGGTGCCTGTACGACAATTGATCGCGGTGCACTTGATGATACCATTATTGGTAATGGTGTGATTATTGATAATCAGTGTCAGATTGCACACAATGATATTATTGGTGATCATACTGCCGTTGCTGGCGGCGTCATCATGGCGGGTAGTTTAAAAATCGGCCGTTATTGTATGATTGGTGGGGCTAGTGTCATTAACGGTCATATGGAGATTTGTGATAAAGTCACGGTGACGGGTATGGGGATGGTGATGAGACCCATCACTGAACCGGGTGTTTACTCCTCAGGTATTCCTTTACAACCGAATAAAGTTTGGCGTAAGACGGCTTCTTTAGTCTTACATATTGATGAAATGAGCAAGCGCTTAAAAGCATTAGAGAAGCAGTTTAAGCTCGCTAGTGAATAAAAGCAGCTCGACGAGATAGCTAACGATCGGTATAATGTACGCCTATTTTGTCAATTTTTTACGCGTTCCGTCCGAATGATAAAAAAAATCGGATCTCGTTGGACGTATTTTTATGATTTTTGAGGTAGAAAAATGCAAGTTTCTGTTGAAACAACTCAAGGTTTAGGTCGCCGTTTAACAATCACTGTTAGCGCCGAAGATATCAAAAAAGCTGTACATGCAGAGCTTGTAAATACAGCCAAAAAAGTGCGTATTGATGGCTTTCGTAAAGGAAAAGTACCACTAAATGTTGTTGAACAACGTTATGGTGCGTCTATTTTACAAGATGCATTAGGTGACTTAATGCAAAAAAACTTTATTGAGGCAATCGTTAAAGAGAAACTCAATCCAGTTGGGGCGCCAAAATATGCACCAAAACAGTATAAAGATAACGAAGACTTTACTTATGATGTTGAGTTTGAAGTTTATCCAGAAGTTGAAGTAAAAGGTATTGAGCAAATCGAAATCGAAAAGCCTGTTGCGCAAATTACTGACGCTGACATCGACGTGATGATTGAAACCCTGCGTAAACAACAAGGCACTTGGGAAGAAGTGGCGCGTGAAGCGAAAGAACAAGATCGCGTTGTTTTTGACTTTACGGGTACCGTTGATGGTGCTGAGTTTGAAGGCGGAAAAGCGACAGATTTTGCCCTTGTGTTAGGTCAGGGCCGCATGATTCCTGGTTTTGAAGATGCGATTATGGGTCATAAAGCCGGTGATAGTTTTGATATCAATGTGACCTTCCCAGCAGATTACCATGCTGAAAACTTGAAGGGTAAACCAGCTAAATTTGCTTCTGTATTGAAAAAAGTTGAAGCATTAGTGTTACCTGAATTGACAGAAAAAGTGATTAAACGTTTTGGTATTGCTGCGGGCACTTTAGAAGCACTAAAATCAGAAGTTAGCCGTAATATGCAACGTGAATTAACGGCTGCGATTCGTAGTCGTGTTAAAAATCAAGTTATTGAAGCTTTAGTGAAAGCGAATGAAATTGATGTGCCTGTTGCGATGATTGAGCGTGAAGTCGACGTTTTACGTCAACAAGCGATGCAGCGCTTTGGTGGTAATATGCAAAAACCTGTTGAATTACCAAAAGAACTTTTTGAAGCGGAAGCGAAAAAACGTGTAATTATCGGTCTACTATTTGGCGAGCTTATTGAATCGCATAAAATGGTTGCTGATGAAGCGAAAGTTAAATCACTGATTGATGAGATTGCCTCTGCTTATGAAGATCCGAAAGATGTGATTGCTTATTATCAAAAAGATAATAAAGCGATGGAAAACATCCGAGCCGTTGCATTAGAAGATCAGATTGTTGATTTATTACTTGAGAAAGCAAAAGTCACCGATAAATCTTACTCTTTCTCTGAGATTATGAATCAAGCACCTGCTGCATAATTTCAATATTGTTATTTATATCATTGCCATAGCCCAAAAAAGAGTTGCTCTTCTTTGGGCTGTTTTGTTTATCAGGAGGATACATGTCTCATTTTAATCAATCTTCAGCGCCAACAATGGGCGTTATTCCTATGGTCGTTGAACAGAGTGCCCGTGGCGAACGCGCCTATGATATCTATTCTCGTCTTTTAAAAGAGCGTGTTATTTTTTTGACAGGCCAAGTAGAAGATAACATGGCAAATCTGATCGTCGCTCAAATGTTATTTCTTGAGGCAGAAAATCCAGAAAAAGATATCTATCTCTACATCAACTCTCCGGGTGGCGTGATTACGTCTGGTATGTCAATTTATGATACGATGCAGTTTATTAAACCTGATGTGAGTACGATTTGTTTAGGTCAAGCTTGTTCAATGGGCGCATTTTTACTGTCGGCCGGCGCCAAAGGAAAACGTTTTTGTTTACCCAATGCCAGAGTGATGATTCATCAACCGCTTGGTGGCTATCAAGGACAGGCAACTGACATTCAAATTCATGCTGAAGAGATGTTAAAAGTTAAACGTAGAATGAATGAACTGATGGCTTCTCATACGGGTAAATCAATCAAAACGATTGAGAAAGATACCGATCGTGATAATTTTATGTCAGCTCAAGAAGCGATGGATTATGGTTTAGTGGATAATATTTTCACCAAACGTATTTAGGCTAAAGAGTTGAATTTTTGATTAATCATCTTATATAGTAGGTATGTTGAATCATCTTTTGGATATATCTGATGGTATATAAAAAATAGATTATTCAGGTAAGTTTGTAACTAAAACCGACAATAGAGGTAGGTGGTTTAAGTGAATAAAGAAAATGCAGATAAAACGCTATATTGCACATTCTGTGGTAAAAGCCAGCAAGAGGTTAAACTGATTGCCGGACCTTCATCAATTTATATTTGTGATGAATGTATTAACGTCTGTAGCGATATTCTCAAAGAAGATAATGATCACTTTCCTGAGAAAGACGAGTTTGATAAGCAAAGTTTGCCGACACCTCATCAAATTAGAGCCCATTTAGATGAATATGTTATTGGTCAGGTGCGCGCTAAAAAAGTTCTCGCAGTTGCAGTATATAACCACTATAAGCGTTTATATAGTAATAAAAATACAGCTGGTGTTGAATTAGGTAAAAGTAATATCTTACTGATAGGACCGACGGGGAGTGGTAAAACATTGCTTGCGGAAACATTAGCGCGTTTTCTGGATGTGCCTTTTGCGATGGCTGATGCAACGACGCTGACTGAAGCAGGTTATGTGGGCGAAGATGTTGAGAATATCGTTCAAAAATTACTACAAAACTGTGATTATGATGTCGAAAAAGCGCAGCGCGGCATTATTTATATCGATGAAATCGATAAGATATCTAAAAAATCGGATAACCCATCAATAACTCGCGACGTTTCGGGTGAAGGGGTGCAGCAAGCCTTACTTAAAATGATTGAAGGAACGGTTTCAGCGGTGCCACCTAAAGGTGGACGTAAACATCCTCAACAAGAGTTTTTACAGGTAGATACCTCTAAGATACTATTTATTTGTGGCGGTGCGTTTGCAGGTTTAGATAAAGTGATTAACCAACGCGTTGTCACCAACACCGGTATTGGTTTTGGTGCTGAAGTAAAATCTGAAAAACATAAACTCAATGAAACGGAACTACTAGCCCAAATTGAGCCAGAAGATTTAGTTAAATTTGGTTTAATTCCTGAATTTATTGGTCGTTTACCGGTGATAGCAACCCTATCAGAGTTAGATGAAGCGGCTTTAATTGAAATTCTCACTGAGCCTAAAAATGCCTTAACCAAACAGTATCAAGCATTATTTAAACTTGAGAATGTCGGTTTAGATTTTTCGCATGATGCTTTAGTCGCCATTGCCCAAAAAGCAACCAAAAGAAAAACCGGTGCGCGTGGTCTGCGTTCGATTGTTGAGAATATTTTACTCGATACGATGTATGATCTGCCGTCATTGGATAATATTAACAAAGTGGTTGTTACCGCCGATTCAGTTAAACATAATTCAGCCCCTGAATTGATTTATAATGAAGCCGGGGAAGCAGACCATAATAAACGCAAATCTTCAGCAAAAAAACAGGTTAATCAGGCGCGAGATTCTGCATTGATGGTCGCAAATAATCTGAAAAAAGCTCAAAAAAGTAATCCAAAGCAAACCAAACCTAGCATCAAATAATCATCTTTTCTATCATCAGCACCAAATAAACGATTATTTGGTGCTGATACGACGAATGCAAATTATCGAATCTGTTCATTCATCATCACTATCCACTGTAAAATTATTGTTGTACTTAAGAAATAGGTATCGATGTAATAGGTAAATAAAAAATGAACTTGGGTCGTATAACTTGAATAATGAATATTCACCCCTATATATCTTATTTGAAGCGACTTACTATTTTGAGAGAGTATTATGAATAAAAAAAATTCCAAACAGATAAGCATGCCAATATTACCTTTGCGTGACGTTGTTGTTTTTCCGCATATGGCGATTCCTCTGTTTGTTGGAAGAAATAAATCTATTCGTTGCCTCGAAAGCGCAATGGAAATGGATAAACAAGTCTTTCTTGTGACGCAGAAGGATGCGGCCAAAGATGAACCAGAGTTTGATGATCTCTATTCTGTCGGTACAGTTGCCAATATCTTACAACTACTAAAACTGCCTGATGGTACGATCAAAGTATTAGTTGAAGGGGTTAGACGTGCGCAGTTAATTGATATTACGCCACATAGTTCTGGTGATTTTGATATGGCGGCTATCACGTTTTATCAGGAAGAAGAGAATCCGGCTTTCAATGAAGCGCTGGTTAGAGTTGTACTTTCCAACTTTGAAGATTATGCCAAGTTAAATAAAAAAATTACGCAGGAAATTATTGATTCGGTATTAGCGATCAAAAATCCTTCCCAGTTAGCCGATATTATTGCTGCGAATCTGTTTTTAAAAGTAGAACAAAAACAAGAAATTATAGCTGCACCTAGCCTGGAAAAAAGATTTGAATTGCTTATCTCGATGATGGAAAGCGAGATTGATTTGCTGCAAGTAGAGAAAAATATTCGTCAGCGCGTGAAGCAGCAAATGGAAAAAGCGCAAAAAGAGTACTATCTTAATGAACAAATTAAAGCGATTCACAAAGAGTTAGGCGATGTTGACAATAAAGCCGATGAGTTCGATGAACTGCTCGACAAAATAACTCGGGCTAAGATGCCAAAAGGGGCGAAAGATAAGACGCTAGCAGAGCTTAATAAGCTGAAAATGATGCCGCCGATGTCGGCAGAAGCAACCGTTGTCCGAGGTTATATTGACTGGATGTTACAGGTGCCATGGTTTAAGCGCAGTAAAGTGAAAAAAGATTTGCTGGCGGCTGAGAAAATCTTAGATGCTGACCATTATGGTCTTGATCGTGTTAAAGAACGAATTCTGGAATATTTAGCGGTACAAAGTCGTCTGAATAAGATCAAAGGTCCTATTTTATGTCTTGTTGGACCGCCAGGTGTGGGTAAGACTTCGCTAGGTCAATCGATTGCCAAAGCCACTGGTCGTAAGTACGTCCGTATGGCACTTGGTGGCGTACGCGATGAAGCTGAGATCCGTGGACATCGTCGCACCTATATCGGTTCTATGCCGGGGAAATTGATTCAGCGGATGGCGAAAATTGGTGTGAAAAATCCGCTCTTTTTGCTCGATGAGATTGATAAAATGGCTTCTGATATGCGCGGTGATCCGGCATCGGCGCTGCTTGAGGTGTTAGATCCGGAGCAAAACAGTGCATTTAACGATCACTATCTGGAAGTGGATTACGATTTATCTGATGTGATGTTCATTGCCACCGCTAACTCGATGAATATCCCAGGTCCACTACTTGATCGTATGGAAGTGATTCGTTTGGCGGGTTACACCGAAGATGAAAAACTCAATATAGCTAAACAGCATTTGGTTGCTAAGCAGATCAAAGATAATGGTTTAAAAGCAGCGGAGATAACGATCGAAGATAGTGCAGTGATGGGCATTATTCGTTATTATACGCGTGAAGCCGGTGTGCGTAGTTTGGAGCGTGAAATTGCCAAGATCTGTCGTAAGGCAGTGAAAAAATTAGCGTTCAATAAACGTTTGAAGAAATTGGTGGTCAATCAGGATAATCTTAAAGAGTATCTTGGCGTACCTCGTTTTGACTATGGTAAAACAGATAATCAAAACCGCATTGGTCAGGTAAATGGTTTAGCCTGGACTGAAGTGGGCGGTGATCTGTTAACGATTGAAGCGGTTAGCGTGGTCGGTAAAGGAAAATTGAACTATACCGGTTCGTTAGGTGATGTCATGAAAGAGTCGATCCAAACTGCGATGACTGTAGTACGTTCACGTGCGGATAAGTTAGGGATTAATCCTGACTTTTATGAAAAGCGTGATATTCATGTGCACGTACCTGATGGTGCAACGCCCAAAGATGGTCCGAGTGCCGGTATTGGTATGTGTACCACGCTCATCTCTGCACTGACAGGTAATCCAGTCAAAGCTGATGTGGCAATGACTGGCGAAATTACGCTACGCGGCGAAGTGCTACCTATCGGTGGCTTAAAAGAGAAATTACTAGCGGCGCATCGTGGTGGTATTAAAACGGTCATTATTCCGATTGATAATAAGAAGGATTTGGAAGAGATTCCAGCTAATGTCAAAGCTGAGCTAAGTATCCATCCGGTTAAATGGATTGATGAGGTTTTAGTGATTGCATTACAAAATAATCCTTTTGGTATTGAATCAATTAAACTGGATAAACCAAAAACCAGTGTGAAACGATCAGTCAAGAAGAGTAAAAGTTCATCCTCCGTCACTGATTCGATTAATTAAAATCTAATTGTTAATACATTTTGTTGATAGCACATCTGCCCAGATGTGCTATACTTTTATGCTTTACTTAATACCATAATAAATGATTCATTAATCATGAAAATTTATTCCACATGGAGAGTAACCGCATATGATGGAAAAAATTCGTAGTGCAGCGAATAATATTGTTGTAAAAGTTATTTTTGGTTTAATTATGTTATCCTTTATTTTTGCTGGTGCCGGTGGGCTATTTTCAGCAGGAAATAATGATCCAGAATTTATTGTTAAAGTTGATGGTAAAGGATTAAATCGTATTCAATATGAGAATGCGGTTCGTGATGAACTACAGAAAAATAATTTGAGTTCTGAAAATCCGGGTTCACCCATCGTTACTGCGGTTCGCCAAAATGTACTGAATCAACAAATTGATGGTTATCTTCGTGATAAGTTTATCGATGATTTGCATATTACGATCTCTAACGATCAGATCAAAAATATTATTCGTCAACATCCTATGTTTGCCGAGAACGGCCGTTTTAGTAGCCAGCGTTATGCTGAGTTTTTGCAGCAACAAGGCATCACTTCGGATATGTATGCCGAATATATTCGTAATCTATTGAAACAGCAGCAGGCTTTTGGTGGATTATTATATTCTGACTTTGTCTTACCTGCTGAAACCGATATCATGAATCTTAAAGATCAGACGCGGACCTTTTCCGCTGCACCGGTTTCTTTTAAAGATTTGGGGATTGAAAATAAAACATTTAGTGATGATGAAGCTTATGCTTATTATCAGCTACACCCAGAATTATTTACCGCTAATGTTGATTTAGTCAAACTCAACGTGTTACGTCTGCCGACTTCGACACTACTCTCCAGTATTAATCCCTCTAATACGGAGATTAAAGCCTATTACGAAAAACATCAGCAAACTTATGCTCAGCCAGCCCAATTCGCTTATAGTTCAATTGAAACTGACAGTCTTGAGCAAGCCAATACTATTTATCAAAGTTTGATTGATGGCGCCAATTTTGCACAATTAGCTTCGGAAAAGGGTTTATATCCATTACAACGTCAAAATAAAGGGACTATTGGCTGGTTTAGTGCCGATGAAGTGCCTGTCCTGATCAAACAGGCTAATCTGATTAAAGTCGGACAGTTCTCAAAACCGATTGCGCAAACCAATGGACATTATGTGATCGTCAGATTAGATGATATTCGCCCAGAAAAAATTCCGGCGTTAGATTCCATCGTGGCACAAGTTAAGGCTGATATGATTCAGAGTTTAGCCGATGAGCGTTTACATCACGCAGAAGATCAGTTAACACAATATATTAGCGAAGGATTGTCTTTGAGTGACATTGCCCAGAAGATGAATTTATCATCTGAACAGACTAACTGGGTGAGTAATAATATGGCGCCTTTAACGTTTTCAGCGGTGGGTGAAGCCGTCATGCAGCAGTTGGAGCAGGGCAGTAATAATCTCGATACGATTATGGGCCCGATCTATGTTGATGATAATGCGAGTTTGTATGTGATACAAATTACCGATCATCGACCTGCAGGACTGGCTTCATTTGATTCGGTGAAAGGTGATATTTTGGTTTCTTTACAAAATCAGGATCGTCAGCAACGTTTTCAAAATGCTGTGAATATGTTGGTCACCCAACTCAATAGCGGCGATGCAGCGGCAAAAGCAAAAGTTCATTTTGCGGCACCACAGACGATAACACGCAATGATCAAGCGATTCAAGCTGAAGTGGTTAGTAGTGTGTTTAACTTAATTCCGTCATTGGATAATAAGCCAGTTTATGGCATTGCCTACTTGCCTGATAATACAGCTGAGATTATCTCTTTAAATGGTATCGGTAGCCAGTCAGTTCAGTCATCAGCTGATGAAAACAGACAAGTGTTATTGTCACAATTACTTTCAACATCATCACAAGGTATGATGGGTACCCTAAAAGATGCTGCTAAGATTGAAGTGATGTCAAATAGCGGTTTGTGATTTAGTTCGTAATAATTCATCCCAAGATGTAATGATAAAAAGCCACGCGAGTGGCTTTTCTCATATTAAAAAGACAATCTGATGTTCCTCTGTATTCACTGGCATTTTGATTAAGCTAATTCAGCATTTAATCAAGGAGCTTGTAATATGAAATATTTTAAGATCGCTCAGTTATTTATTATCATTACATACTGCAGTATTGTCACTTTACCTATTTCCATGGCGGCAACCAAACCGACTGAGCAGATTCAGCAACACGTCGCACAAGTTAATATTAATAGCGCTTCTGCACAGGAACTGGCTGATAAGCTACAGGGAATTGGTTTAAATAAGGCGCAGCGCATTGTCGAATATCGTGAACAATATGGGCCGTTTGTCTCAATTGAACAACTGAAAGAAGTGAAAGGTATTGGCCAATCAATTTTAGATAAAAATCTTGATATTATTACCTTTTAAGCGGTGAATATAACGCTTGGCCAATAACGTTGTTTTATGTTATTTGGCTCACGCTGATTGGATAGCTTGTGCGTGAATAAGGTTTTCAATCGGTGAGTTGACACCTTTGACGGCAAGCTATCTCCTTTGTCTGTGATTATGCAGTATTACTGCTGATAATATCGTCTCAGTTGGCCTGCTGATTGTCTTTTCAGTCTCTTGATATTGGGATCTATTTTTTATCCTAATTTATGCATAAGAAGGTCTATTTTTAGTTGATTAGATAGTTTGAAATTCAATCGTTGCCGATATAAATTGGCTCAATTATTTTGCTATCTCATGTTATAATTGAGCCTAAATTTTTCTAAAAGGTATCTTATCTATGTCGGCATGGAATATTGCTGTTATTGGTGCAACTGGCGCTGTCGGCTCTGCTATTATTGATTTACTTGAAGAGCGTCAGTTTCCTGTAGCGGAACTGACGGTGTTTGCCAGCGATAACAATCTAGGTGAAACAGTTCGTTTCCAGGGCAAAACAGCGATAGTTAAATCACTTGATGAATCAGACTTTGATTGGTCAGCTGTCAATATTGCATTTTTTGCTGCTAGTGCTGCGGTGACGAAGCAGTATGCGGTTACAATAGCCGATATGGGCTGCGTGGTGATTGATCTAAGCGGTTTTTTTGCTAACCGACCAGAAGTGCCGGTTATTGTGCCGGGTATTAATAACCATGAATTGGCCGATTATCGTAATAGTAATATTATCACTGTAGCCAATGGTGTGACTTGTCAGCTGTTAAAGTCAGTATTAGCGATAACTGCTATCGACAACATTACACAGCTACATGTTAGTACATACTTACCCGCTTCATTTTATGGTAAATCCGCGCTTGATGGATTGGCCGGACAAAGTGTCCGTTTGCTCAATGGATTGAGTATTGATGAAACTCAGCTCGCTTTCAATCTTCAGCCGGTGATTCGCGCAACCAATGCATTATTACCAGAGGCAGAACTTGCTTTACAGTGTCGCCGTGTACTGGGTTGTGAGCAGTTACCCATATCCTTTGATTTTATCGATGTGCCGGTATTTTATGGTTTATCACAAGCCGTGAATCTGTCGATGCAATATCCTGTTGAATTAGAACAACTATCCGATAAGATTAATCAGTCTGCTGATATTGAACTATTACCAAATCAACAATTACCGACGCCGGTTTCTCAGCAAGAAGCGAACAATTGTCTTCGAATGGGACATCTACGCTATGCTTATACCGTACCTGAATTACTCCAGTTTTGGTCAGTTTCTGATAATGTTCGTTACTTAGGTGCTTACATGGCGGTAAATATTGCGGAATCGTTGATTGAAGAGTTTATAGGTTATTAGTGGTGAAGATAGCATTAGGTATTGAGTATAATGGATGTGCCTATTATGGTTGGCAGCGTCAAGAGACGGTGCCTTCTGTTCAGGCATCACTTGAACAGGCACTGAGTAAGATTGCCAATCAATCGATCTCGGTATTTTGCGCCGGCAGAACGGATGCTGGTGTACATGCTACTGGGCAAGTAGTACATTTTGAAACTGATGTTCATCGCGATAAAGTAGCCTGGACATTGGGGGTTAATGCTAATTTACCAAAGGATATCGCTGTTCGTTGGGCAACTGATGTACCGGATGATTTTCATGCACGTTTTAGCGCCTTAGCCAGACGATATCGCTATATTATTTATAACCATCCATTTCGTCCAGCTATCTTAGGTGCAGGCTTGTCACATTACCATCAACCTTTAGATGCTGATAGAATGCATCGTGCCGCACAATCTCTTTTAGGTGAGAATGATTTTAGTGCTTTTCGTGCCGCACAGTGTCAATCGAAATCACCATGGCGTAATGTGCATCATGTTACTGTTTCTCGTTGCAATCACTATATTATGATTGATATTAAAGCGAACGCATTTGTGCATCATATGGTCAGAAATATTGTCGGGAGCTTATTAGAAGTGGGTTATGGTAATCAATCAGAAAATTGGCTGGCTGAATTACTGGCCAGTAAAAACCGAACATTAGCAGCGGCAACGGCCAAAGCAGAAGGTCTTTATTTAGTCGAGGTTGATTATCCGGCTGATTATCAATTACCGCACGTGGATGTCGGTCCTTTATTTATGCGCTAAATTTTGATTGTCATCCTTGATTGTGATAAAAATTTCTTTAAGTAAAAGAAATAAAACTATTATTAAGTATTGTTGGAAAATGAGATACAATACAAAAAGTCAACATAATGAGAAAAGGTCAATATGAGTTGGATTGAAAAGATTTTAAATAAGAACACGATTTCTTCAGATCATAAAGCGAATATTCCCGGTGGAGTATGGACTAAATGTGATAGCTGTGCACAAGTTATTTATCAAGCTGAACTAGAGCGAAATCTAGATGTTTGTCCTAAATGCGATCACCATATGCGAATTTCCGCGCGTGTTCGTTTACGTCGTTTTCTTGATGAAGGTTCAGAAACTGAATTAGGCACAGATTTAGTGCCAAAAGATATTTTAAAATTTAAAGATTCTAAAAAATATAAAGATCGCTTGAGTGCTGCGCAAAAAGAGACGCATGAACGTGAAGCGATGGTGGTTATGCAAGGTACTTTGTATAGCATGCCGGTTGTCGCGGCCTCTTTTGAATTTTCTTTCATGGCCGGATCAATGGGTTCTGTGGTCGGTGCACTATTTGCCCGTGCGGCAGAGCAAGCGCTTGAAAATCGTTGTCCTTTAATCTGTTTTTCTGCTAGTGGTGGTGCGCGTATGCAAGAAGCATTATTCTCTTTAATGCAGATGGCCAAAACCAGTGCCGTGCTTGCCAAGCTTCAAGAAGCTGGCCTACCCTATATTTCCGTGATGACGGACCCAACAATGGGGGGGGTATCAGCGAGTTTTGCGATGTTAGGTGATTTGAATATTGCTGAGCCAAAAGCTTTAATTGGTTTTGCTGGCCCGCGTGTTATCGAACAGACTGTCCGTGAAAAATTACCGGAAGGCTTCCAACGCAGTGAGTTTTTACTTGAGAAAGGGGCACTGGATATGATTGTGCATCGTAAAGATCTCCGCCTTAAAATTGCTGGTGTACTGGCTAAGTTGATGAAAAAACCTAATCCCGTGGCACCAATGGTACACGAAGTCGATGTCATCATTAAACAAAATGGTCGTTATTAAATCGAATGGATAATAAATTAGAAGGTCAACCCAATGCCATGTCGACATTATCAACATGGCTTTGTTATTTGGAGCAACTGCATCATCGTCCGATAGAATTAGGATTAGCCCGTATTGAACAGGTCGCCTATACCTTAGAGGTATTAAAGCCAGCGCCTTATGTGATTACGGTTGCTGGCACAAATGGCAAAGGGACTACTTGTCGAATGCTAGAAATGATCCTCATTAATGCCGGATATCAGGTTGGTGTGTATAGTTCACCTCATTTAATCCACTATCGTGAACGTGTGCGTATCAATAATGCCTATCTTAGTGATGAGATGCACGTAAAGGCTTTCGAACTCATTGAGCAGGCGCGCAATGATATTTCGTTAACCTACTTTGAATATAGCACTTTGGCCGCCTTATTGTTATTTAAGCAAGCTCAATTAGATGTCATCATTTTAGAGGTTGGCCTTGGCGGTAGATTAGATGCAACCAATATCGTTGAATCTGATCTGTCGGTGATAACCTCGATTGCTTTAGATCACACCGATTGGCTTGGGGATAACCGTGAAAGTATCGGCCGTGAAAAAGCCGGGATTTTTCGTTTTAATCATCCTGCGATTGTCGGTGAGCCCGATATGCCAAAATCGATTGTTGACTACGCAAAGCTGCTCGATTCAACTCTATATACCTGTGAACCGAATCCAGGCGCTTCATGGTCTTATACGATCGCTGATGATAGCTGGTCTTTTGATGCTGATCGTCGTCATTATCGCAATTTACCTCTGCCGCATATTCCGATTGCGAATGCCGCTACGGCCATTGCCACTTTACTCTATTCCGCGCTCTCTTTTGATGAACGTTCACTTAGAGCGGCTTTAGAGTCAACGACTTTGCAAGGGCGAATGCAGATTATTGCCCATGATCCATTAGTGATTTTAGATGTGGCGCATAATCCACATGCCTCGAATTATCTTAATGAGCAGCTACAACGTTTGCGTAAAAAACAGCATTCCGATGGTGTGTTGCGTATGGTGGTGGGTATGCTGAAAGATAAAGATATTGAATCAACATTAAGTAAACTCAATGCGGATTACTGGTATTGTGGTTCACTACAGGGTCAAAGAGGCGCCCCTGCTGAAAAATTGGCGCAGTATTTACCAACAGAGAAAACCAAACAATTTAGTTGTGTTGTTGATGCTTGGCAATGTGCGCAATCCGAGGCTAGTAAGAACGACATTATTGTTATCTGTGGTTCTTTTCATACCGTTGCGCAAGTCATGGAATATTTAGGTTATGAATAATAGTACACGAAACCGTCTGATCGGTATCATTACGATTCTATTGATTATTACCATTTTTTTTCCTTATGTGTTGCGGCGTAAATCGTTCGACGATAGCGCCGCCATATCGTTGACTGTGCCGACAGCAAATCAACAACAAAATATTGTCAATAATACTGATCTGGATAATGACAGCGATACCGTTTCCGATCTGGATATGACGGATATCCCCACGGTAATTGCCACGCCGTCAACCCCTTCAGCATCAAGTCCTGCTGTGATTGACGCTGAGAATGACGCACATGCTGTTGCCCCCATAACACTGCCGACAACCTCTGCTGTTGTGGCCGATAAAAATTACAGCATTCAGCTGGTCGCCTTAAAGAATAAACAAAAAATAGAAGAGTTAGTGGCATTATTACGTCTGCACAACTATGACGTTTATACTGACCCGAAAGATCCAGCAGAAAACCAGATTATCCGATTATTTATTGGTCCTTATTCGTCAAAAGAACAGACTGAATTGGTGATTCTGGATTTAAAAAATTTAACTAAACTACAAGGTATTATTGTAGCGCGATAGAAAGGACAGGTTAGTCGCTTTATGCTTAATTGGATTGATTATACCATTATTGGAATTATTGTTTTCTCTGCAATTGTCAGTGTTATCAGAGGATTTGTGCGAGAAGCATTGTCGTTGGTTGGATGGATCTGTGCATTTTTTGTTGCCAGCCAGTTTTACTTTTATATCGCTGATTATTTCACCTACTTTCATGACACATTTATTCGTAATGCAGTGGCGATAGCCATTTTATTCATTGCCACACTGCTGGTCTGTTCTGTGATTAGTTATATCATTTGTACCATTGTGGATAAAACTGGATTGACTGGAACCGACCGTGTTTTAGGGATCTTTTTTGGGGTTGTAAGAGGGATCTTAATTGTATCAGCGATTCTGTTTTTTATTGATACCTTTACCGCGTTTTCTCAAAATCAGGATTGGCAGGATTCTCAGTTAATTCCGCATTTTAGCTATATTATTCACTGGTTTTTTGAGTATTTACAGAATAAATCAACTTTTTTAACGTGATGTGATTGATGACTTAATTATGGTAGTTTAAACCTTGAGGTGATTTCATGTGTGGCATCGTTGGTATTATTGGTTTTAGTCCGGTTAATCAGTCTATTTATGATGCTTTATCTGTCTTGCAGCACCGTGGGCAAGATGCGGCAGGAATTGTCACTATTGATGCCAATAACTGCTTTAAGTTACGCAAAGCAAACGGTTTAGTCAATGATGTGTTTCAGGCTCATCATATGCAGCGTTTGCAAGGTAATGTGGGTATTGGCCATGTCAGATATCCGACTGCCGGCAGTGCCAGTGTCTCCGAGGCTCAACCTTTTTATGTCAACTCTCCCTATGGTATTTCACTAGCCCATAATGGCAATTTAACTAATGCCACAGCGTTGCGTCAGCAAATCTTTGAGCAAGGTAAGCGGCATGTAAATACGAGCTCCGACTCTGAAGTGCTGCTGAATATTTTGGCGATTGAGTTAGATAAATTTCCAACTTATCCACTTAGCGCAGACAATATCTTCAACGCGATTAAACAAGTTCATCAGACTATTCGGGGTGCTTATGCCTGTGTTGCGATGGTCATTGGTCATGGCCTGATTGCCTTTCGTGATCCCAATGGTATTCGGCCGTTAGTGCTAGGTAAACGCGTTTTATTCGATAATAAAATCGAATATATGGTTGCATCTGAAAGCATGGCGATTGACGTACTTGATTTTGAATATATTCGCGATGTTGAGCCGGGAGAGGCGATTTATATTACCGAACAAGGTGAGCTGCTTTCACAGCAATGTGCCCAGAATCCTCGACATTGCCCTTGTATTTTTGAGTATGTTTATTTTGCCCGACCAGACTCGCTGATGAATGGTATCTCTGTCTATCAATCGCGTATCCATATGGGGCAAATGTTGGGCCAAAAAATCGCGCGTGAATGGGCTGATTTAGAGATTGATGTCGTCATTCCAATACCAGAAACCTCCTGTGATGCAGCATTAGAAATTGCCCGAATTCTAAATAAACCTTATCGTCAGGGATTTGTTAAAAACCGTTATGTTGGACGAACCTTTATTATGCCCGGTCAGACAATTCGTCGCCGCTCGGTCAGGCGGAAACTGAATGCTAATCGCACTGAGTTCGAAGGAAAAAATGTCTTATTGGTGGATGATTCGATTGTCCGTGGGACCACCTCTCAACAAATTTTAGAGATGGTTCGTTCAGTCGGTGCGAACAAAGTTTATCTGGCGTCTGCGGCGCCGGAAATTCGTTATCCCAATGTCTATGGTATCGATATGCCAACAGTACATGAACTGATTGCACATGAACGAACTGTGGATGAAATAGCGCGGCTTATTGGCGCTGATGCACTGATATTTCAGGATTTATCCGATCTAATTGAGGCGGTAAAAAGGGGTAATCCAGCTATTGAGCAGTTCGAGTGTTCGGTCTTTGATGGCCAGTATGTAACGAATGATGTTGATGAGCTTTATCTGAGTTCGCTTGATCGTCAGCGTAATGATATGTATAAAGAGACACTGTTACAGAAAGAAGCTGAAAATTTAGAAATATATAATGAAGGTCAGTAAACCGAGATTATATTTGATCGGTCAAACAAGGAGTTGATTTTGCGAAAACGTGTTGTTGTAGGCGTATCTGGGGCTAGCGGTGGAATTTATGCGATTCGATTGCTCAAGCTGTTAAAACAGATCGCCAGTATTGAAACGCACTTAATTATGACTGATTCTGCACAACGTTCGATGTCACTTGAAATGTCCGATGTAAAGTACGCATTAGCTGACATGGCGGACATTATTTATGACATTAATGATATCGCCGCAGCCATCGCATCTGGTTCTTATGAAACCGCCGGTATGATTGTTGTGCCTTGTTCGATTAAAACCTTATCCGGCATTGCGCATAGCTATAGTGACAATCTGCTGATTCGTGCTGCCGATGTCACCTTAAAAGAGAGACGGCCATTAGTCTTGAGTGTCCGGGAAACGCCGCTTCATTTAGGTCATTTGCGTTTAATGACCACGGCTTGCGAGCAAGGTGCCATTATTATGCCACCTTTGAATGCTTTTTATCATCAACCTAAAACGATTGACGATCTGATTGATAATTCAGTTAGAAGAATGCTGCAGCAACTCAAATTAGATATTGAGATTCCTAATTATCAGTCTTGGTCCGGTGGTTAGGCGCATCAGTCTTAATTTATTTATGAAAGACCAGTCGTATGGGCATTCACTCTTCCTAGATTGAATGTTAGGTCTGGTTGTCATTTCACTCTCTCATGCTATATTCCTTAGCATGGGAGCTCCCTTTAGTCCTTTCTCCTACATTTTGATTACCAGATAACAATCATTGTTATATTGACGATTTATCGGTTCTGATAAGTGGTTTTTATGCTTGATTGATGGCGTTTTTTTTCGTAGATTTTTCGTCATGAACAACCTATATCGAATTAACTTGTGGTATTCTTGAAGCAATTTTTATTAAAAGGAAAATAATTGTGATGAAAGATCCCTTTTTTGAACGTGAGTCAGAGAAATATGACTCACCGATAGCAAGCCGGGAACTCATTCTCTCTTATTTAAAAGAGATCGGTGCGCCCGCTAGCTTAGATAACATCGCCAAGGCGATGAGTCTAGATGGCGAAGAGCAAAAGGTTGCACTTCATCGTCGATTAAGAGCGATGGAACGTGATGGTCAGTTAGTTTTTACGCGTCGCAAATGTTATGCCCTACCTGAAAAATTTGCCATGATAAAAGGCTCGGTGATCGGTCATCGAGATGGTTTTGGTTTCTTAAGAGTCGAGGGTGTAAAGGAAGACTACTATTTACCACCAGATCAGATGAGATTAGTGCTGCATGGTGATGTTGTTTTGGCTCAGCCATTAATCAATAAATATAAAGGTAAGCAAGAGGCGCGTATTGTGCGTATTCTTGAGCCGAGAAATAATTTGATTGTTGGGCGCTATTTTATAGAACAAGAGATTGGTTTTGTTGTACCTGATGATGGCCGTCTAAACTTTGATATTTTGGTTGCAGAAAAACCAGATAAAACTGTCCGTATGGGAGCGGTTGTTGTGGTTGAACTCATCAAACGTCCTGAGCGTCGTCAAAAAGCCATGGGTAAAATTAAAGAAATTTTAGGTGAGAATATGGAGACCGATTTGGCGATTGAAATCGCTGTGCGTAACCATGATATTCCTCATCAGTTGCCTGATGCCGTGCTTGAACAAGTCGCTCATTTCAGCGAAGAAGTTCCGCAAACTGCCAAAAATGGTCGTGTCGATCTACGTGATTTACCTTTAGTTACGATAGATGGCGAAGATGCGCGTGATTTTGACGATGCGGTTTATTGTCAGAAAAAACGGGGTGGTGGTTGGCGACTATGGGTTGCGATAGCCGATGTCAGTTATTATGTTCGGCCACAAACACCGCTAGATAAAGATGCTTGCTCAAGGGGAACCTCGGTTTATTTCCCTTCTCGGGTTATTCCGATGTTACCGGAAGTGTTATCAAATGGGCTATGTTCTTTGAATCCCCAGGTTGATCGTTTATGTATGGTCTGTGAGATGAGCATTTCAGCTAAAGGTAAATTAACCGCCGCTAAGTTTTATGAAGCAGTAATGAATTCTCATGCGCGTTTAACCTATACCAAAGTTGCTAAGATGCTGAAGGGGGATGCTGAGCTCAGAGAGCAGTATGCTGCTTTAGTCCCTGATTTAGAAAATCTTTATGCGTTATTTAAAGTCCTCGATCAGACTCGTCAGGAGCGCGGTGCGATTGGTTTTGAATCACCAGAACCGAAATTTATTTTTAATGCCGATAAACGTATTGAACGGGTTGAAGTGGCAGAGCGTAATGATGCACATAAAATTATTGAAGAGTGTATGATTCTGGCCAATGTGGCGGCAGCAAAATTTGTTGATAAAGCAAAAGTCCCCGCTTTGTATCGTATTCATGATATTCCTGATAGTGAACGTGTCGCTAATTTACGCACGGTATTAAGTGAATTAGGTTCAACATTGACCGGCAGCGAAAAACCATCACCAAAAGATATTGCTCAGTTACTAGATAAGACTGCTGATCGGCCTGATCACGAGATGATCCAGACACTGGTTTTGCGCTCGATGAAGCAGGCTGTTTATGATCCGGAAAATCGTGGCCATTTCGGGTTAGCACTTGATTCTTATGCCCATTTTACTTCTCCTATTCGTCGTTATCCTGATCTGTTATTGCATCGTGCCATTAAATGGTTGCTTGCGCATCAAGCTGAGCAAGAGAGTCAAACCGGTGGGTATCTGTATAGTATGGAAGAGATGCTCTATTTGGGCCAGCAATGTTCAATGGCTGAACGTCGTGCAGATGAAGCAGTTCGTGATGTGGTGGATTGGCTGAAATGTGACTTTATGCAAGACCATGTCGGTGAGGTTTATGCGGGTATTATTGCCAGCTTGACTAATTTTGGCTTTTTTGTTCGTTTAGATGATCTTTATATTGATGGACTTGTTCATGTTTCATCATTAGAAAATGATTACTACTCTTATGATGCATCGCGACATCGATTGATCGGTGAAGCTTCTGGTTATGTTTACCGATTAGGCGATAGGGTGAAAGTAAAAGTTGAATCAGTCAATCTTGACGATCACAAAATTGATTTAGTGTTAATTGATAGTGAGAAGAAGCCAAAACGTTTAGGTAAGACGGCTAAACAACGTGAAAAAGCGAGTGATAAGCCGGTTGTTCGTCGCGCTAAAAGTAATAAAATAGAGCGAAGTTCTAAAATAGACAAAAAGCGTAAAGATTCTCGTTCAACGTCTAAAAGCGCAACTAAAAAGCGTGTTAAAAAGTAGAAGATAATATTTATGAGTGAAATAATTTATGGTATCCATGCCATTGAAGCATTGCTAAACCGAGCACCTGAGCGTTTTATTGAGGTTTGTTTACTTAAAGGCCGAGAGGATCAACGTCTACAATCATTAATCGAACAAATAGAGCAGTTAGGGCTGGTTGTCAAAGTCACTAACAGGCAATATTTAGATGAACAAACTGATGGCGGTGTTCATCAAGGTATTATGGCCAAGATTAAACCGGGTAAAACTTATCAGGAAAATGATCTGGCTGATTTACTGGATGCACATTCAGCGCCGTTTGTGTTAATTTTAGATGGTGTCACGGATCCACATAATTTAGGTGCTTGTCTGCGAACCGCCGATGCGGCAGGCGTCGATCTCGTGATTATTCCGAAAGATCGCAGCGCACCGCTTAATGCAACGGCCAAAAAAGTGGCTTGCGGCGCAGCGGAAAGTTTGCCGGTTATTCGTGTGACTAATCTAGCCAGAACGATGCGTTTACTTCAGGAACGTAATATCTGGATTGTTGGTACTGCGGGTGAGGCTGAACGTACGCTTTATGAGAGCTGTTTTCAGGGGGCCTTAGCTCTTGTGATGGGCGCTGAAGGGGAAGGAATGCGTCGATTAACGCGCGAACATTGTGATGCACTTGTCAAAATTCCAATGAATGGAACCGTATCTTCCCTGAATGTTTCAGTTGCTACCGGCATCTGTCTGTTTGAAATTGTCCGTCAAAAAAGCCTATAGCTGACAGTCGTCTTTTTATGTGTCACTGTTAGTATTCATCAAATAGATTTTACCTGGTTTGATGGCATACACTGATATAATCCTCTTAATGATATTAAGAGGATTTTTTGTTAGCGCTAACGCCGATAGTATTTAAACTTAATTTACGGCTTAACACCCAGTGTATGACATAATGCAAAGCTCATTTCGGCTCGATTAAGCGTATAGAAGTGAAAATCTCTAACCCCTTCTCTTGAAAGCACTTTCACCATATCCATGGCGACAGAGGCACCCACAAATTTACGCGTTTCAATATCGTCATCAATACCGGTGAACATTTTCGTTAACCAGTTTGGCACATGAACATTTGTCATTGTGGCAAAACGTTCAAGCTGGGATAGATTTGAGACCGGCAGAATACCTGGAATAATTTCAGCATGAATACCATTAGCGACACATTTATCACGAAAACGTAAAAATTTTTCGATATCAAAAAAGAACTGGGTGATTGCCCGGTTTGCGCCAGCATCAATCTTCCGTTTAAGATTATCCAAATCAGCTTGGGCACTTTTCGCTTCAGGATGAACTTCCGGATAGGCGGCAACACTGATATCAAAATCAGCCACCTCTTTTAATAATGTGACCAGATCGGCGGCATAAATTTGTGGATTGGGTTGGCCTGCTGGAATATCGCCTCTTAATGCGACAATATGTTTGATACCATTTGACCAGTAATCTTTGGCAATATCAGCCAGCTGGGCTTTGGTTGCATCAATACAAGTTAAATGAGGGGCTGCAATCAACCCCGTTTTTTGCTTAATTGCTTTAATAATATCATGTGTTCTGTCCCGTGCCCCTGAATTTGCGCCGTAAGTGACCGAAACAAATTTCGGATTCAAGGTAGAGAGGCGAAAAATAGATTGCCATAAAGTCTCTTCCATCTCGGCGCTTTTCGGTGGAAAAAACTCGAAAGAGACATTGATACCTTCAGCTAAACCTGAAATATATTGATTTAGCGAATGATGGTGTTGAGCATGAGTAAATGTATTCATCGTCTTCATCTATTCCCGATATTAAATATGTGCTAAGGCATGATTAAGATCAGCGATTTGATCGTGCTTATCTTCTAAACCTACCGAGATTCTCAGTAACAGATCAGAGACGCCCGCAGTTTTACGCGCCTGCGCACTCATCCCTGAATGTGTCATGGTGGCAGGATGACAAATTAAGCTTTCTACGCCACCTAAAGATTGTGCTAAGGTGAAAATGCGTAACTGATCGATAAAATCAGGGAGTTTCTGCTCATTATCTTTCAATTCAAAGCTGAGCATGGCACCAAATCCAGTTTGCTGCTTACAAGCAATTTCATGACCCTGATTAGTCGGTAAGGAGGGATGATAAACACGCCCGACTTTAGGGTGTTTAAGTAAAAAATCAACGATATATTGAGTATTTTCTTGCTGGAATGTGATGCGTGCCCCCAGTGTTCGTAGTCCGCGTAAGAGTAGATAGCTATCAAAAGCAGAGTTTAATGTACCAATATTATTGGCCCACCAAAGGATATCGTTAGCCAGTTCTTGTGATTTAAAGACTAAAATGCCAGCAAGAAGATCTGAATGACCATTGAGATATTTGGTACAGGAGTGAATCACAATATCAGCACCCAAAGTGATAGGTTGCTGTAAAATCGGACTCATAAAGGTATTATCTACAGCGACTAGCGCTCCATGTTGATGAGATTGTTGTGCAATTAACGCAATATCAACCACGCGCAATAGCGGATTACTGGGTGTTTCGATCAAAACTAATTTGGGTTTATGACTTAACGCTTGTGCTAAAGCGACAGGATCAGATTGATCAACGAAGATAACTTTAAATAATCCTCGTTGACTTAAACTATTAAACAATCGGTAACTACCACCATAGCAGTCATGAGGAGCAACAATCGTATCTGTTGGTGTTAATAGCGAAATACAAAGAAGATGAATGGCTGACATACCACAGTTAGTTAAAATCGCATCGGTACCTTGTTCAAGTTCAGCAATGGTTTGTTCAACTAAACGACGACTAGGATTACTTCGCCGACCATAATCATATTCTCTTGGTTTTGAAAATCCTAACCAGCTATAACTGGTTGATGGCGTAATTGGGGGAACAACACTTCCATATTGGGAATCCGTGTTTAATCCGCCGCGAACAGCAATGGTATTTGGTTTTTGTGCCATTTTATTTTGCCCTCTTCGATTCGGTCATATTATTATCAGCATAGCATAAAAAAATGAGACGTCAACACATCTAGATGTCTAAATATCTTGATGTGTAGATTGCGAAATTATCTAAAAATCGTTAGAATAGAATAAATTACTTAAGCATATGTAGTCGAGTTGACAATAGGTAGAGCGGATTATGGCAGAATGGAACGGGGAATATATCAGTCCCTATGCTGAACATGGTAAAAAGAGTGAACAGGTTAAGAAAATAACGGTTTCGATTCCACTGAAAGTATTAAAAATACTGACAGATGAACGAACACGCCGACAGGTGAATAATTTACGTCATGCGACAAATAGTGAATTACTTTGTGAAGCTTTTTTACATGCTTTTACTGGTCAGCCTTTACCGAGTGATATCGACTTATTAAAAGATCGTAATGATGAAATTCCTGAGCAGGCGAAAGAGATTATGCGCCAGTTAGGTCTGGATCCTGATACTGCAGAGTACTAATTTAATATGTTTTAATGATGATCATTTAGTGATAAAAAAAGCGCCTTAGGGCGCTTTTTTTATCTGTAACTAGGGGTAAATTATTTTTTACCGCCAACCATGCTGAAACGTTGGTTAAATTTGTCAACACGACCACCCGTTGCAACATCACGTTGTTTACCTGTATAGAATGGGTGACATTCACCACATACGTCAAGATTTAGATCATGACCAACAGTTGAGTGGGTTTTGATTTTATTACCACAAGAACAAGTCGCAGTAATTTCTGTATATTTTGGATGAATACCTTGTTTCATAGAAACCTCATAGTTTTAAGTCGTATCGCTATACAACCATCTTTGATGTCGTACACCATACGAGTATGTAAATAAAAAATACATGTAGAATAAGGTAGCGTATTCTACACCGATTTTTCATGTTGTCAATCCTAGATAGGATATTTAGCGACTGTTAATTGTAGATCCAGTTTCTCACCATTGCGAAGTATAGTCACGGGGATAGTCGTGTTTGGCTTTATCTCTGCAATTTGATCCATGGTTTCCATAATCGAGGTAACCGATTTATTATTGACGGAGATTAAAATATCATTTGGCCTGATATCGGCCTGTTCAGCAGGCCCTTCCGCTTTGGTGACTAAGATACCTATTACATGCGGTGGAATATTTTGACTTTGTAATGGTGTAAACTCCAGGCCATCAACGCCGATATAACCCCGAATAATTTGTCCATCCTGAATCAGCTTTTGCATAATTTTGGTTGCTAATGAAGTCGGAATCGCAAAGCCCAATCCTTCTGGGACTTCAGTACTGGTATTTTTAGCGATGGAAAGGGTATTGATACCGACCAACTCACCTAAAGTATTGACTAAAGCACCACCTGAATTACCATGATTAATGGAAGCATCGGTTTGAATAAAATTCTGACGTCGATATGGGCTTAAACCGTCTCGTCCAGTCGCGCTGATAATACCTTGCGTGATTGTTTGGCCGATATTATAAGGGTTACCAATAGCCAGAACAATATCACCAATGTTGGGTTCTCGCTCAAGATTAATTGGAATACTGGGCAGATTATCTGCATCTATCTTGAGCACTGCTAAGTCGACTAATTTGTCGGAACCGACTAATATTCCTTCATAAATTTTACCCGAAAGCGTTGTGATAATGATTTGCTGTGCGCCTTCAATAACATGATAGTTAGTAATAATATACCCATCTTTATTCATGATCACGCCAGAACCTAAAGGGGTGATATTACTGTTTGGTGATTGGCCACTATTATTAATCGTTCTACTATAAATGTTTACCACCGCCGGCGCTGCTTTTTGCACTGCTTCTTTGTAGCTCAAAGGACTATTAGTAAACAGATTTTCAGGCAGAAAAGAGTTATCATTCTTCCTTAGCGAGGGAAACAGAATTAACAGTAAGATGGCGAGAACCGAGCCGATTAAAATAGGCCAAAGAATTTTTTTTATCATGATGCTCTGCTAAATAGGCAATATTTTTCTTAATAATATCATACAAATGTGAATAATAGATATTGAGACGGTTAAAAAAACGCGCCAGATTGGCGCGTTAAATAAAGAGGTTTAGCCTGCAATACTAATTAAGAATGAGATAGACTTGATTATTACCTCGCGTGATATTTAAAGCGATCGCTGAGGGTTTACTGTCGATGATCCTGCGTAAATCGGCAATATTCTTGACCGCTTCACGGTTGACGCCAGTAATAATGTCACCAGTTTGTAAATTTAATTTAGAGGCTGGTGAGTTCTTTGCGATACTTTGAATTAAGATACCGATTTTATCTTTATCTTGACTATTAATCAGTACGGCACCATCAAGTGCTGGATATAATGATTTAGCGTCAGTGATCGCATCATCACTATTTTTCAGTTTAGCTTTTAACGTGAGTGGTTTACTGTTACGAATAATACCTAATTCAACTTCGTGTCCTGCGCCCATGGTGGCAATATTGGCACGTAATTCAGCAAAACTTTCGATCGTACGGCCATTGAGCGACACAATCACATCACCCGCTTTAATACCAGCCTCTGAAGCAGCTGAGTTATCTAATACCTCACTGATAAAGGCGCCTTTTTGCACATCAAGCGCAAAGGCTTTAGCGATATCTGAAGTGAGTTCATTGCCTTTAATGCCGAGCACGCCACGTTTAACTTCGCCAAACTCGATAAGCTGAGTTGCTAAGTTTTTAACCATATTGCTTGGAATAGCAAAACCGATGCCTACATTACCACCGCCCGGCGCAATAATCGCCGTATTGATACCGATGAGCTCACCATTAAGATTGATTAAAGCACCACCAGAGTTGCCGCGGTTAATCGAAGCGTCAGTTTGAATGAAATTCTCGAATCCATTCATATTTAATCCTGTACGCGCGAGCGCAGAAATAATACCAGAGGTCACAGTTTGGCCGATACCAAATGGATTACCTATTGCGACAGCAAAATCGCCAACTTTGAGGGTGTCTGAGTTAGCTAATTTGATCGCAGTTAATTTTTTAGCATCGCTAATTTTAACGAGCGCAATATCTGACTGTGGATCGCGGCCAATTAATTTACCCTCAAATTCTCGTCCATCATTCAGTATAATTTTGATAGTTTCAGCATTATCAATAACATGGTTATTGGTAATGATATAACCATTGTCTGCATCGATAATGACGCCTGAACCCTGACTAATAAAAGATTTTTCTTGGCTACCGTTATTACCAAAGAATTGTCTAAACTCCTCAGGTACATTTAAATTTGGTTGTACTTGTGTCTTACCTTTAGCTTGAATACTCACCACTGATGGTGTTACGTTTTCCAGCATCGGTGCTAAACTTGGTAAAGTTTGTGTACCACTTGGGCTACTAATTGCTGGCGGAAAAACGGCATAAGCTGATGAGATTGTGGCTAAGGATAGACCTAAGCCTAACACAATCGCACTCAACGTCTTTTGTTTTAATAGACTCTTTCTCATTCAATTCACTCTCATTAATAAAAAAACCGAATAATATTATATGTTTGCCATGACAATATTCGATTTATTTGGGCATTAATGTAAATAATATGCTTGAAAATAGAAAAAACCAAGTTAATTTTTATTTTTACTCTCTGTTTTTAATAGTCCAGATGGACTACCAGAATAGTCTTTAGGCGGCTCTTCTGCTATTGATGCGGTGACTGTAGGTGTTTTTTCTTTGATAATTTTTAAAGGTGAATATTCGGGACTATTTGGATCGATATCTGCCAGTAATGCATTTGAGTTTTCAGCCATATGCTGATATAACGTACGGAATTCTTTCGCCATATTATCCAGTAATTCGGCACTATGAGAAAAATGTTTCACAATCATCTGTTTTTGAGAGATAAGCTCTTGTTTAGTCGCATCCAATTCTCTTTTTACTTGATTATAGCGACGAGCTCTCGGGCTGAGTATACTGGCAATAATCACGCCTAAGATAGCACCGACAATAGCACCAATAGCAAGATATAACATTAATTCTTCGTTCATTTTACCGCGCTCCTTTTCTTAAGGAAAAATAAATAGCTATTTCAATATTATTACATCAGTCGATTAAATGCCAATGTAATCACGCATAGAGTTAAGTGAGTGAATAACCACTTAGCTATATTCTACATCAAGTACTAAACTTAGATCATGTAATAAACTTAGATAGCGAAAAAGTAGCGAGGAGACTTAGGTTAAGTGTTGCATATCCGCTCCAGATTCCAAGACTATTTTTTAGCGGGTTGTGGTTTTGCGTGCTGGGCTAATTTCATCAGTTGCTGTTTCAGATTATCGGGACAATTCTCAGCCAGCACTTCAAGCATTTGTGCACTATTTTGGCTTAATTGCCGTTTTGGTTGATATGAGGTAGGGGGCTGTGGATCATCACTGCGAGCCATCAACGTGGCGGTATTTAAATTTGGATTAATGATAAAATCAATTGCCGCTAACCCAGGCAGAATACTTTGACGAAATGCTAGTAGTAATTTCTCTTGTTCATAACGCAGACGTGTTAGCCAACTGGCACTGCTCACTTCAACAATTAAACGATGTTGACGATAGTTAGC
The DNA here is from genome assembly GCA_036251705.1 of Orbaceae bacterium lpD01. NCBI lineage: Bacteria > Pseudomonadati > Pseudomonadota > Gammaproteobacteria > Orbales > Orbaceae > Utexia > Utexia brackfieldae. The sequence goes on from CP133959.1 coordinate 436,010, forward strand.
CGCTCGGCACTGTTTCTGTAATGAAAGTGGTAGGAGTGATTTTAAGGTTTGATTGAGTTTAGTTAAAGCGATAGCCCGCTCCTGTACTTTTTTCAATGAAGAGACGTCATCGAGTAAGGAATCAAATGTTTGGGGGGCACTTTTACGCATTAAACAACATCCATAATTAGGTGATGATGAGGTCTACTTATTCACTGATTTTGATAGCGCGCTAGTATTATCAAAATATCAACTGTGCAAATTTATTAAAATAAGATAACATATAAATATTATGAAAATCATTAATTATTGGCAGCAACTGAGTAAACACTTCATTTTCTCGCACTTATTATTAGGTGTAATTGCGGCTGGTTTTGGTTTTTCAACAAATGTTCTCGCTTTACCTTCAACAAATCCAGCGCAATCGCCTAATGCGATGATCGCGGTGATTGTTAAAGCGAATCTACAAGACACGTCATATGCGACTGTCACACATCATCATTATCAATTTTTATCGGCCCCTCGCTCGTCGATTGAGCCTTTTAATGTCTCACCGCTTATTGCCAGTTTTATATTATTACAAACTAAAGGCTATTCTCTTGCCAACCCAATTCGGGCAGGTCCTCAGGTTACTATCAGCTAATACTCCATAAATGATTCGTATGATGTATTTAAAATATATTATTGTACGATGATCTAAGATAGACATAATCATTCTCTTATAAATAGAACTAATGAATCATGTTTCTGAACATGACAAAAATAAAATGGAACAACTATGTTATTAAAATTATTAACGAAAGTATTTGGTAGCCGTAATGAGCGTGTTCTACGTAGTATGCGTAAACGCGTTGAAAAAATTAATCAATTAGAACCTGCGATGGAAGCGTTATCAGATGATGAACTAAAAGCCAAAACGCAAGAGTTTAAAGCGCAACTCGCTGCAGGTAAAAAGACTGACGATATTTTAGAAGAGGCGTTTGCTGTAGTTCGTGAAGCCAGTAAACGTGTGTTTGGGATGCGTCATTTTGATGTGCAGTTAATTGGTGGTATGGTGCTTAACAACCGTTGTATTGCTGAGATGCGTACCGGTGAGGGTAAAACATTAACCGCCACATTGCCAGCCTATTTGAATGCATTAACCGGCCATGGTGTGCATGTTGTGACGGTGAATGATTATTTGGCTGAACGTGATGCCGAAAACAATCGTCCTTTATTTGAGTTTTTGGGTCTTAGTATCGGTATCAATTTACCGAACACGCCACCAGAAGTGAAGCGCATTGCTTATAATGCTGATATTACCTATGGTACGAATAATGAGTATGGTTTTGACTATTTGCGCGACAACATGGTCTTTTCAAAGGAGAGCCGTGTACAACGTGCGTTACATTATGCCTTAGTCGATGAGGTTGACTCTATTTTAATTGATGAAGCCAGAACGCCATTAATTATTTCTGGGCCGGCGGATGATAGCTCTGAACTCTATGTGCGTATCAATAAAATTATCCCACATCTGACTCGCCAGGATAAAGAAGATTCCGATGATTATCAGGGGGACGGTGATTTTTCTGTTGATGAAAAGTCTAAACAGGTGAATTTAACTGAACGTGGTTTAGTGAAAGTTGAAGAGTTATTAGCCAAAGCGGGCGTAATGAACGGTGAAGATTCGCTGTATTCACCTGCCAATATCGTTTTGATGCATCATGTTAATGCCGCATTACGTGCTCATCACCTATTCTTTCGGGATGTAGATTATATTGTTAAAGAGGGTGAAATTATCATCGTTGATGAGCATACCGGGCGTACGATGGATGGGCGTCGTTGGTCTGATGGCTTACATCAGGCTGTTGAAGCGAAAGAAGGGGTGAAAATTCAAAATGAGAATCAAACTCTGGCTTCGATTACTTTCCAGAACTATTTCCGTCTTTACGAGAAATTAGCCGGTATGACCGGGACGGCTGATACCGAAGCATTTGAATTTAATCAAATTTATCATTTAGATACTATTGTTATTCCCACTAACCGTGGTATGCAGCGTCGCGATTTACCTGATTTAATTTTTATGACTGAACATGAGAAATTGAAGGCGATTATCGCGGATATTAAAGATTGTATTGCGCGTGGACAGCCGGTACTGGTTGGTACGGCTTCGATTGAAAAATCTGAAATGGTTTCACATGCATTAGACAAAGCGGGCATAAAACATAGTGTTTTAAATGCTAAGTTCCACGCTAAAGAAGCGGATATTATTGCTGACGCCGGTCGTAAAGGAGCGGTAACCATCGCAACTAACATGGCGGGTCGTGGTACCGATATTATGCTGGGTGGTAACTTGCAAATGGACATCGCTAAACTTGAAGATCCGACAGCGGAGCAAATCCAAGAGTTGAAGAAAGTGTGGCAAGTTCGTCATGAAGAGGTGATTGCATTAGGCGGTTTACATATTTTAGGTACTGAGCGTCATGAGTCTCGACGTATTGATAATCAGCTTCGTGGTCGTGCTGGTCGTCAAGGGGATCCAGGATCATCTCGTTTCTATCTTTCACTTGAAGATCCATTAATGCGTATTTTTGCTTCAGATCGTATCTCTGGTATGATGCGTAAGTTTGGTATGAAGGAAGATGAAGCGATTGAGCATCCATGGGTGACCAAAGCGATTTCTAATGCTCAACGTAAAGTTGAAAGCCGTAACTTTGATATTCGTAAACAACTACTTGAATATGATGATGTTGCCAATGATCAGCGTCGTGCAATATATAGTCAACGTAATGATATTTTGGATAATCATGATATCAAAGAGACGATTGACTCTATTCGTAACGATGTGTTCGATTCGGTTATTGCGCGATATATTCCGCCACAATCGATTGAAGAGATGTGGGATATTCCTGGTCTTGAACATGCCTTAAAAAATGACTTTGACCTCGATATGCCAATCGCGCAGTGGTTAGATGAAGAACCAAATTTACACGAAGAGACACTGAAAGAGCGTATTAAGCATCTTGCTGTTGAACGTTACCAAGAAAAAGAGGTCTCTGTTGGTGCTGAAGCATTCCGTAATTTTGAAAAAAATGTGATGTTACAAACATTAGATACTTTATGGAAAGAGCATCTTGCTGCAGTTGATCATCTTCGTCAAGGTATTCATTTACGTGGCTATGCTCAGAAAGATCCGAAACAAGAGTTTAAGCGTGAGTCATTTAATCTATTTGCCAATATGCTCGATGCACTTAAATATGACGTGATTGGTACGTTGAGTCGTGTTCAGATTCGTTCTCAAGAAGATGTTGAAGAAGCAGAGCGTCGTCGTGAAGAGGAGATGGCGCGTTTAGCTCAAAAACAGCAATTAAGCCATCACCATGAAGATGCTTTAGAAAATAGTGGACAACCGGTTGTTCGTCAAGGTGCTAAAGTTGGCCGTAATGAATCATGTCCCTGTGGATCAGGTAAAAAATATAAACAATGTCATGGCAGCGTGCAGTAATTTTCGATAAGATAAGTGAGCATTTTCTGTATATACTGATGGGTAGAAATTACTGATGAAAATACTTAAACATGTTGAAATTGCTGTTGGTATCATTCTTTCACAAGACTGTCAGATATTTATCACGCAGCGAGGTGAGCACTCTCATCTCGCGGGTTTTTGGGAATTTCCTGGCGGCAAAGTGGAGGTCAATGAGTCGATAGCCCAGACGCTGGCAAGAGAGCTGCTCGAAGAAGTTGATATTCATATCCGTGATGCGCAATTCTTAAAGACAGTTGAATACTGTTATAGTGATAGATGTATCACTATACATGCTTATTTGGTTGAACATTGGGATGGAGAGCCTTTTGCCAAAGAGGGGCAAGTCAGTCGTTGGACTGATATTGCTGATCTCAATGCGGATGAGTTTCCAGATGCGAATCGGTCGATTATTGAAATGCTCAAGAATATGGATAAGTGTTTATAAATAGTCTGCAATAAAATTAATCGACTTCAGCGGATTAATTTTATTGCATGATGTTATTGTGTGATTTTATGGAAAGTCTATTAAGCTAAGTTAGCCCAGCCACTGGCATAGAAGATAATCAGAGCAGCGGCAATAATTACTGTCCCCAGATTAAGTTTTCGCCAATCACCCGCAAAGATTCGACCTATTACCAACGATGCATAACCTAACATAATACCGGTAACGATATTACAGGTAAATACAATAAAGACCGCACAAATCAGTCCAGCCATCGCGCCGACAAAATCATCGAAATCTAATTTCTTCACATTAGACAACATTAATAGACCGACATACATCAATGCAGGAGCAGTTGCATAGGCTGGTACAAGGTAAGAGAGTGGTGAGAAGAAGATAATCAGTAAAAATAGTGCACCGACAATTACAGCCGTTAACCCCGTTCTTCCACCGGCTGCGGTACCCGTCGCTGATTCGATATAGACTGCCGCGGGAGATGCACCGACTAAGCCGGCAAAAATACTACTGACAGAATCGGCCGTAAGTGCTTTTCCACCATCAATAATTTGACCCTCTTTATCAATAAGATTTGCTTGTCCGGCGACAGCACGAATAGTACCCGTTGCATCAAATATAGCCGTCATCACTAACGCGAGTATCGTCGGTAATAAAGAGACTTTGAGAATGACTGACAAATCTAAACTAAATAGTAGTGAATGACCTTCATTATCGGTTAAGGATGGTAAAGCAAAAAAGCCTTTATATTGCACGTTAGGATCAAATATGAGACCAATAATTGAAATGGCAATAACAACTAATAGTATCGAGCCGGGTATTTTACGTTTCTCTAAACCGATAATTGCGGCTAACCCGATCAAGGTACATAGTACCGAAAATGAGGTGAAATCACCAAATGCGACTGGGATATCCGAAGCCGTATTTTTAACAATTAAACCTACCTGGCTGTTGGTGATAGCGATAATTAATAAAAACAGACCAATACCAATACCGGTGCCATGCGCAATACCAATTGGAATATTGCGTAATATCCAACTACGCAGACCGGTAATTGAGATAATACTGAAGATGACGCCCATAAAGAAAATAGCCCCTAAAGCTTCGGAGATCGTAATCGTCTTGCCGATACCTAAGCTATAGGCGGTAAAGGCACCTAATGAAATTGCACAGCCAATTGCCATAGGAAGATTGGCCCAAAACCCCATTAAAATGGAACCGAATCCGGCAATTAGGCATGTTGCAATAAATACCGCATCGGTTGGAAAGCCTGCATCATGTAACATGTTTGGAATAACAATCACTGAGTAGACCATCGCAAGGAAGGTAGTTAAACCCGCGATCATCTCTTTTTTAACGGTGGTTCCGCGTGATGTGAGATGAAATAGTCGTTCTGTTAGGGGAACTGAGATAGGTTTTTTTGACATAATAGATAAGACCTAGTGGTATTAAGTGAGATTTATTTACGATTTAAAATTTCAAATTGATAATGATAAGGGTTTTTATCATCCGCAATATGTTCTTCAACAAAGGTTTGCTGCCAAGGGTAAAGATGATAATCAGGAAAATGGGTATCACCATCCAGATTAGCCTGAATATGGGTTAGATACAATCGATTAGCTAATGGAAGTGCTTGCTGATAAATATTACCGCCACCAATGATCATCACCTCTGAGGCCGGCTTAGCGGCTTTGATGGCTTGTTCAAGTGAGTTTACCCAGCTTACCATCGATTGCGGTAAGGTGGCGTCAATCGGCTGACGAGTGATAATAATATTGTGGCGATTAGGTAGTGGACGACCAATAGATTCAAAGGTTTTTCTGCCCATGATAATCGGTTTATTGACGGTATTTTGCTTAAACCAAGCCAAGTCAGCGGGTAAATGCCAAGGCATTTGATTATTTTTACCAATGACGCGATGATTAGCCATCGCTGCAATTAAACTGATTATCATGTGTTATCCTAAATAAAACTCTCATTGAGTAAAATAAATCTATTTATCCTATTAAAGCTCGAAACCAAGTGCTTTAATTTTTTGCTCAACATGAGCGGGATACTTCACTTGCGACCATAAACGTCGACTGAGTTCGGAAAAATCCTCTTTTTGATTATTCACAATCCAGCTGACTAACTCTTTAGCCACATTCGGATAGATAACGGGATCTGGAGAGGGAAGCGTGAGCCACTGTCTGAGTTTATCTTGTTCGAGTGTTTGCATCACTTGCGCCAGATCTAATTTTGCCAGACACTCGGCATTATAAATTTGTTCAAATTGCCCTGAAACTGGTTTGGTGAGAATTTTTTTACCTAAGACTAATGCTTCGGAAATCAGTGCAAATCCGGTATTAGTGATAATGCCTGCTGATTCAGCCACCGAACGAGTGAAAACTTCACGACAGAGTGGATGTAGTGAGATATGTCCGTCTTGCTGGCTCGTTTTGATACTAGGATGAAAACAGTAAAATTGTTGATCTTGGAAAGGCGCGAGCAGTGACTTGATATCAGCGATTGATTCAAACGGTAAATAGACGACGATATGGTCTTTTTGTGAGGTTGGCTCTAATTTATCTACAATCGGTGGAATAAGCGGATGACCAAAATGAAACCAGTGCAGGGCAACCGGTCTGCTCACGGGCGCATAAAATTTCATAATGGTGCGCGCAATTAAACCATATTCTTTGGGTTGAATATATTGCGTGACCGCCTGATTACTAATTCCAATACAGTCAAGTTGCTGATGTTTAGCCGCCCAAGCACTGACGGGTTCAAAATCGCTAATAATACAATCATAGTCGGAAAGATCTAATTCTTTGACATCTTTGATGAGTCGAAAAGCATGTATCCGTTTAATGGTCTTACGCAAGTTGATTTTGCCATTAGTGGTTTCAAAACTCATACCTGAAAATGTGCGATATTGATTAAATGCCTGCATATCAAAGTAGTCGCCAGGATCCCGACCACTAAATATATAATCGACGTCTACACCGGCTTCTTTGAATGCTAATGCTAATGTTCGACAACGGGTAATATGCCCATTTCCCGTGCCTTGAACACCAAAAAGTATTTTCATATATTATATCTAATCCTTTCCTATCCTTATGGCTATTATCATATCAGAGCATTTCTTGAATGATAACCTCTTTATACGATAATAAACGGACTATTTACACTCAGCTTTTGTGAGATGATGATATCGGCCTGATTATGCTCGTGCTGGGGGGATTATTTTATCAATAGAATGGTTCACACCGACCATTGTAATAAGATGATAGAACCAGAGACAAATAGGCAGTTTGATGGGCTAGCGAATAAAGTGAGCATAGAAAGCATCATAAAAGGCAACATTCCGATGACGACGCCTGATGTTATTAAAATCCAAATCCGTTGTGATGAAAAACCTGCTCATTTAAGGTGTGATTGATATATACTAAATATCTTAATGAAATTAACCGTTGAAATAATAAAAATGTTTTTTTCTCAAATACCCACTGCGGTAATTAGTATTTTACCCCTGCTTATTATTGCGCCTATTTTGGCGTCCTTTATTAAATATACCAAATGGCAGTTTGTTTTGATTGTCATTATGACCTTATTTATTGTCACTGAACTGGTATCGATTTATTTCAGTGGTGGTTTTATTGATTATCAGTTTTTTGTCAATCTTAATCTGAGGGATATTATTGCTGGACTAGCCATTTTTAAATTACAAGCCGCTTTAGCGATTCTCTGTTTTTTAGTGATTGTTTTTGTGCTGATGTTAATCAGCAAGTTTCTCCGATGTTATGGGTGGTATTGGCTACGATTAAGTCTCTTGGTGATAGGTATTATTTGCTTAGTCCAAAAAGAGGGGCCATTTAGTCGATTATATGAAATATACCAAGTGACGATGGCACAACAAAAGGTCTTTAATCAAGCGATTGAGTCACTTAATATGCAGGGGTATGTGACTAAACCGGCGCTTGAAGCGCAAAAAGGTAAGAATATTATTGTGATCTCTTTGGAGTCGTTTGAACGGGGCTTTATGGATATGCCTGGAATTACCCCTAACTTATCCCGGTTATCACAGCAATATACTTATTTTCCTGATATGAAAATGGGACCGGGTAGCTCTTGGACAACCGCGTCAATGTATACTTATATGACTGGTACGCCTTTTCTCATTGGTGAGCTTAATACGTCACCGCTTGCTAATACTGCGAAAATCCAGTTAGTCAGTTTAGGTGATATTCTGAATAAAGCGGGTTATCAAACGGAATATGTCATGGGTAGTCCTAATTTTGCAGGTATGGGGCATATCATTTCTCTGTTTGGTATTGAGGTGATTTCTGAAGCCAATTATCCTGGTAAATACCCCGCAGCACCGTTCGGACTTTATGATCATGATATTTTTGAGGTGGCAAAAACGCAGCTGACTAAGTTCAGAGAAAATGATAAACCTTTTGCGCTATTTATTTCTACTGTCTCGACCCATGCCCCTAATGGCTTTGAAGATGAGCGAATGCGCTCGTTGATTTCACCTAAAGCCGATAATATGTCATTTGTTGCAGCTTCACTTGACTATAATTTAGGACGTTTCATTCAGTATTTATCCGATAACCATATTCTAGATAATACGGTTTTTTATATTTTCCCTGATCATTTAATGATGGGGGCTGGAACGCCGATTATTGCAACATTGTCAGCACACGAACGTAGTTTGTATTTCATGAGTAATGCATCGACACAAGCGTTAAAGAAAGAGACCCAAGCGACGCTTTATCAGATTGATTTGCCACGTTTAATTCTTAATGGTGCGCAGGTTAAGACGAACGCAACATTTTTAACTGATTATATTCCCGCCGATATAGATAAACTTGAGTATATCAAAACGCATAAAGCGGCCATTGCTCAGCTCAATCATTCCGCAGAAGTGGTTGTAAAATAGATCGTAAAATAGGTAGAGAAATATGCAGATATCATTTGTAGAAATGAGTTTTTTTGTTTTTACCATTAGTTTTTTGGCCATGGTATCGCCCGGACCTGATTTTTTTCTGGTCCTGAAAAATAGTTTGCGTTATAACCGTGGCGCCGCATTGATGTCGGGTGCTGGCGTCGTTGTCGGCGTACTCACGCATATGATTTACTGTGTCGCGGGTGTGGCTATTTTGATAAAAAGTACTCCTTGGCTATTCACGTTACTGCGCTATGCCGGTGCCGCTTATTTGGTTTGGATTGGCTGTAAAGCGTTAATGACTAAATATTCGTCCTCAGTTGATTATTCAGTCAATAAAACAGCGACTAATATTTCACTGAAAACCGCGTTTTTACAGGGCTATTTTTGTAATCTATTAAATCCGAAAGCAACTCTATTCTTTCTATCGGTATTTACCCAGGTACTTAATGCGGACTCATCTTTATTTGATAAGTTTTGGATTGCGTCGATTATTGTTATTGAAGCGGTATGTTGGTGGCCTTGTGTTGTTTTTTTATTTCAGACACCTTGGGTACAAAGACGTTTTTTCAAAATTCAGTGGTTTGTTGATAAGCTGTTAGGCATCATCTTAATTTTACTAGGTATTAAGGTCGCTATTGGTTTTTAAGTATGACTGCTTTGATTTCGGTTATACATTCGCAGTCCTAAAAATACAGGGAGCTTTGCTCCCTGATTGATGCTTACAACAATGATATTGTGTAAAAGCAGATTCTCATTTTCGGCCTAAGCATATCTGCTTTAGTTAGCAGCGGTACTGTTTAAGCACTGCGCATAGAATGTCTCTTCAAACTTCATGATCGCGGTTTTTTCTGGTTTTGATGAATCATCTGAACGATATCCAGTTAAAAACTGTACGAAGGCAATATAGCGATTATCATGTGTTTTAATAAAACCAGCCAGATTATAGGAGCCTTCTAAATAGCCTGTTTTAGCAAAAACGGTTTGTTTAAACGGCATATGGCGAAGACTATTACGATATTGTAACGTACCATCAACGCCGGCAATCGGTAACATATTAATCATGTTAAGCTCACTATCATGATCAGCCACATATTCTAGAATTTCTAACATCGTTTTAGCATTGAGTAGATTCAAACGAGATAAACCTGAACCATCAATAATGACATTATTTTTTAAATCAATATTAGCTTTCTCTTTCAGAATCTCTCTAACCGCATCACTGCCGTTGCGCCAGGTCCCTGATTGATGAAAATAATGTGCACCAATTGTTCTAAATACAGTATCTGCAATAAGATTATTTGAACGTTTAAGCATATTGGTCAATAAAACCGGCAACGCTTCTGACTGGTTACTGGCTAATATTTTCATTTTACTATTACCGAGAGATTGCTTGGATTCAGTAATATTACCTTTGAAAATGATGCCCTGTTTGGATAGCATCTCGCGTAAAATTTGGGCAATATAGTGGCCGCCATCACTGACAGCAAATTGAAAATAGCGCTTTTTATCGGTAACCCGAACACAGCCACTAAATTGATAGTTGTTGTTGTCTTTAGCGGTAATATCTAATTCACAATATTGATTATCGCTATCTTTTGACGTCGTGATGATATCACTGCTTAATGTGACCGGATAAATAGAAGAGGCCGATACTGAGGCAATTTGTCCTACTTTCGCTGCGGGTGAAACTGAGGCATAAAAACAGTTACCATCGATAATACTGGCGGCCGGTGAAGTGTTATAACAATAGGTGAGATTATTCCATGACCAGCCGGCGGCTTTATCATGACCGGCAAAAATACTACTATCAATAATAATATTACCGGTAATTTGCTCGATACCTTGCTGTTTTAAACTATTAACCATGTTCGATAGTTGCTGCCGGGTAAAGGTGGGATCAGCCGACATTTTTAGGATTAAGTTACCATTCAAGGTGTTTTTATTTAGGCTGGCATCACTTTCGAAGGTGGTGATAAAATGAAAATCATGGCCTAGTTCAAGTAGTGCGGCTAATGCGGTGACTATTTTCTGGGTACTGGCAGGGATGCGCAGTTGCTGGCTTTGATGTGAGAAAAGCTGCTCGTGATCACCATCGGTATATTGCGCGATCAGTGAAATGTTGGTACCGGGGGGTAAAAGACTGAAATCAGCCGTAATTTGCTGTGCTTGGCTGAGAGTTGGAACACATAATGCAAGCATAAGGGTTGTGATAATAGTGACGACTTTTTTTACAACCATCAATCGTTGATTCTGATACATAGCTTGATTTCCAAAAGATTAAATTTCCTAAACTGAGACAAATGGACGTTAATTTTTATTATCTGATGCTTTTTCTTTGTCCATGATCATTATAGCCATATTCAAAATATTTTTACTATGTATAAACAAAAATATTTCTGTCACTTTGATTCAGATAATCTGTATGTAAAATAGGGATAATCCAAATATGTTAACGCAATAGATAAACAGGCATAACACTCAATTTTGAATGAGATTTTATCGACTGTGGTTGCGATGGTGGGCGTATAACTTACGAGAGTGATGAATAAAATTAGCACCATCATCGCATGATGATGCTAACTGTTTTAGTTAAAGTACTAATGAACCAATCCATCCAGCAAATAAGAGTGGTATATTAAAATGGATAAAGGTTGGAATCACGCTATCGCGAATATGATCGTGCTGGCCATCCATATTCAGACCTGCGGTGGTGGCCAATATGGTATCAGAAGGCGGAGCGCCTGCATCACCGATGGCACCTGACGCACCAATAAGACACACGGTTGCCAAAGGAGAAAAGCCCAGTTGAACACATAATGGCACAAAAATAACAGCAATAATCGGGACGGTTGAGAATGATGAACCAATACCAAGGGTAATAATTAAGCCAATCACCATTAACGTAAAAGAAGCCATGACTTTATTACCACCAAAAATTTCTGCGCTATGCATCACTAATGTACTGATCTCATTGGTCTGCTTCAATACTTCAGCAAAACCTTGGGCCGAAATCATCACGAAGCCGATCATCGCCATCATTTTCAAACCATCATTGAATGCATTATCTGCCTCATCCCACTTAACAATACCGGTAGCGAGAAAACAGATAAATCCAATCAAAGCGCCCAAAATCATTGAGCCAGTATAAAGCTGAATCACAAAAGATAAAATGATTGTGGCAATAGAGATGAAAAGAGAACGTTTGGTCATCTCAGGCGCATGTTTAACTTCAATCATTTTTTCCTGATATTTACGGGGTTTACGGTAACTAAAAAAAATCGCAATAAGTAAACCAATGAACATCCCTAAAGCGGGAATCGCCATCGCTTCCATGACGTTAATATGTTCTACATTCAGGCCCGCATTGGAAATATTTTTGAGTAAGATTTGCTCAAGAAAGATATTACCGAAGCCGATAGGTAAAAACATATAAGGTGTAATCAAACCAAAGGCCATCACACAAGCAATCATCCGACGGTCTAAACTTAATTTAGACATCACATATAGCAGTGGCGGAATGAGTAGGGGAATAAAGGCAATATGAATTGGAATGACATTTTGAGATGAAATGCTCACCAAACCGATAATAATAATGAGTAACCATTTGATTTTATTCTTTTTAGAGGGGGTTTTGAGCTGTTTTATAGCAATGTCAGCAAGTGCTTGGGGTAATCCTGATCGAGAAATGGCAACCGCAAATGCACCTAATAGTGCATAAGATAGGGCGATTGATGCACCATTACTAATACCGGTGTTAAAAGCATCAATCGTTTCTTTGAGAGTCAAATCACTACACAGTCCGCCCACGAAAGAGCCAATGATCAAACTAATCACGACGTGGACTCGCATGACCGAGAGAATAAGCATACATAAAACAGCAAGGAGAACAGCATTCATAATGGTGAATTAATTCCTGAGGTTAATATTTATGTGAATAGCATAAGCATAAGCAAAATCCCGTTACTATAGCAGTTTTTTGCGTAGAACAGTATAAAAGAAGCCGTCACCGCCTTGATTGGTTGGGACATGTTGTATCATTTGATCAAGAACCACGGCATCCTGAACTTGTGTTAAAAATCGTGCTATTTGTAGTTGATTCTCTTCTGGCAAGATGGAGCAGGTCGCGTAGACTAAAACACCCTCAGGCTTAAGATAGGGCCAAATTGCCTGAAGAATTTCACTTTGCAAGGTTGATAACTCATCAATATCATTATCGTGGCGTAACCACTTAATGTCAGGGTGACGCCGAATAACACCAGTTGCTGAGCAGGGGGCATCAAGTAGAATCCGATCGAATAACAGACCTTGACAAAACTGTTCTGGATAACGGCCATCGCCAACTTTGATGTCAGCAGATTGATTAAGTCGTGCTAAATTTTCAGCGACTTTTTTCAAGCGATATTGATCAATATCGACAGCCATGACGCGCGCTTGCGGCGCAATCTCTAAGATGTGTGTCGTTTTACCACCTGGCGCGGCGCAGACATCGAGAATCAGTTCGTGATTTTTAGGTGCTAACAGTTTTCCGGCTTGCTGTGCCGAAAGATCTTGCACAGTCACCCAACCTTCGGCAAATCCAGGTAATCTGGTGACAGCAATCGGTGAGGCTAATTGAATTGCACCATCAAGCTGTTCACTTTTCTTCGCTTCAATATCTTCTGCGCTAAGTAGCTGTAAATACCCATCGGTAGTATGGTGCTGTTGGTTGACTCTTAACCACATCGGGGGTTTTTGGTTATTGGCTTCAATAATATGAGACCAATTATCAGGATAAGCTTGTTGTATGCGTTTGAGTAGCCAGGTCGGATGCAGACTTTGATTACCCTTCTGTTCGAAAAGCGTCGTTAATTCGTTTTGTTGCCGCTGGAATTGACGCAGTACCCCATTAACTAAGCCTTTAAATGCCATTTTTTTCAAAGAAACTGCGGCATTGACCGTTTCAGCGATTGCTGCATGAGGTGGTACTCGAGTTTGGGTAAGCTGGTAGATACCTACCATTAACAGATAATGTAAAATGCGGTTTTTACCCGTTAACACTTTATCCATCAACTGCTGAATGATAAATTCTTGTTTGGGTAATGTACGCAAAATGCCAAAACAAATTTCAGCGACTAGCGCACTATCTTTGTCATCTAAAGGTTTTTGTAATGGCGGCAGGGCAACACTTAATGATTGCCCTTTTTCCATCACTTGATAAAGGGTGTTTGCCGCGACTGCACGTAAATTTATGGTTTTTTTCATATTTGACTTAATTATAAAATTATTTAATCAGCGTACCCGGCGTAAACCACTCTTTGCGAGAGTTCAGCAAATCTTGTGCTGACATCGGTTTTTTGCCGGCGGGCTGCAGCATTGTCATAACTAAAATGCCATCGGTTGTGGCCACCGCAATACCCTGTTTATCTGCAGAAATAATGGTGCCCGGTGGCTGGGTTGTTGGCTGAGAAATCACATGGCTTTGCCATACTTTAATTGATTGCGCTTCAATATCGAAATAACTCACAGGCCATGGATTAAAGGCCCGAATGCAGCGTTCTAGCTGCACGGCAGAAAGCTGCCAGTCTAACTTGGCTTCTTCTTTGGATAGCTTACGAGCGTAGGTTGCCTGCTCATCATTTTGCGATTCTGGTTTTATTTGATTTTGACGCATTAATGTCAGTGTCGTTAGCAGTGCCTCAGGTCCAAGTTCAGCTAATTTATTATAGAGTGAAGCACTGGTGTCATCTGCCAAAATAGGGCAGCTTGCCTTATATAACATCGCACCCGTATCTAAGCCTTCATCCATCTGCATAATCGTAACACCAGTCTCCTTATCACCGGCCCAACATGCTCGTTGAATTGGCGCAGCGCCACGCCAACGCGGCAGCAATGAACCATGAACATTTAAACATCCCTGTTTGGGTAAATCAAGCACCACTTTCGGTAAGATTAATCCATAAGCAACCACTATCATAATGTCGGCATCTAATGCGGCAATGAGCTGCTGATTTTCTGGGGTTTTTAATGTTGATGGCTGAAAAACAGGTAATCGATACTGCTCAGCCACTATCTTTACTGGGCTTGCTGTCAATTTATTGCCGCGCCCTGCTGGTCTGTCTGGCTGTGTGAATACAGCCACAATATCGTATTCTGAAGCAATTAATGCTTGCAAGTGTTTGGCAGCAAAATCCGGCGTCCCGGCAAAGATGATTCGGTATTTATGTTTTGATACAGAGTTAGACATTATATGACCTTTAAATGCACGATATCGATAAAACGAAATCATACTGTATATCGCCCTAATGTTATAGACTATTTTTAGATTAAACACGACAACTGGGTGATTTTAATGATCGCTTACGCAATTAATCATCACCAACAAATACGACCTGACAAATCAAGATGCTATTTTTATCATTCACTTTCTGACAACTTATACTCGTTTATATCAAAAAATAATCGCTCATCTCTCGGCATTAGTGATCATTTTCCCGTAGGTAATTGACTCTCGATTGATAAGATTAATTCGCTTTAGTTAAATGGAAAGAATAGTGGAACGAGTAAAATATCAGCGATTAATACTAAGATGGTGAGAGGAACACCAATTTTTACAAAATCACTAAAACTATAACCACCTGGTGCGACAATCATGGTTTTCACCGGTGATGAAACTGGTGTAATGAAAGATGCTGAAGTAGCTATGGCGACGGTCATCGCAAATGGATAAGGTGAATAGCCAAAATCAAGTGCAATATTAATAGCAACCGGAGCGACCAGAATTGCGGTTGCCGTATTTGATATAAATAAGCCAATAGTCGAACACAGCAAAAAAACAAAAGTTAATACGATATGTGGACCAAAGCTGTATAGATGCGTTTTTAACCATTCAGAAGCTAAACCAATACCACCTGTTTTATTCAATGCTACGGCGAAAGGCATCATACCAATAATAAGAATAAGGCTGGGCCAATGGATTGAACGATAGGCACTTTGCATATCAATACAGCGTGTGGCACCCATTAACAAACAGGCTATCAATGCTGCCACAACATTAGGTACAATGCCACTTACCATTAGACCAATCATGATAGCTAAACTCAATAAAGCAGGGATAGCCTGGGTGCTTGCTGGTGCTACCTCATCAATTTCAGCTGGAAAATTAAGTAAAACAAAATCATTGGTTTTAGTTTGCAATTTTTGAATGGAGCGCCAATCGCCACAAACTAATAAGGTATCTCCCATCGTCAATTTTTCATCGAACAGATCAGTCTCAAGTACCTCGTGATTACGGCGAATACCAATCACAGTCAGGAAATACTTAGAACGAAACTCTACTTCTTTTAATGTTTTACCTAATAGTGTTGAGTCAGGTAGTAGAACAACTTCAGCCATGCCTACTTCTTTAGCTTGTTCTGAGAAATATTCACCGCGGAGGATTTTCGGTTCTAATCCATTTACGTCTAAAAATTGATGAATATTAATTTCAGCATGAGAAAAGTCGATGAGAAGAACATCATTTTCTCTGAACTCGGTTGTCCCATTCACTGGGATCATAACTTTACGAAAACGTCGCCAACGCTCTATTCCTATGACATTAACCCCATGTTGACTGCGTAAATGTAAACTATCAATAGTTCGGCCAATAAAGGCTGAGTTCGGTTTAATCGCTGCGCGATGTGCTCGACCAGCCAGTTTATATTCTCGAATTAAATCCGTCATTTTGCGACGATGCTGTATCCTATTATCCCTCTCAACTTGCGAGGTGCTCACTAACCAGTTTCTAGAGACAATACAGTAAATGATCCCAATAATTAAGATACTGATTCCAATTGGTGTAATATCAAAAAAACTAAAGCCAGAAGGTTGTATTTTTTCAAGCTCGCTGTTAACGACTAAATTAGGTGCTGTTGCGACTAATGTCATCATACCGCTGATTAAACCAGCGATACACAATGGCATCATTAACCGTTTAACATGAATGCCAGAGCGAGCTACAATACTCATGACAACTGGAATAAATATCGCGACTACACCCGTTGAGCTCATCACTGAACCAAGTAAAGCGACCCCTAGCATAATCAAAATGATGATCCTAATTTCGTTATTACCAGCTACACGCAGAATATATTCACTTATCTGATAAGATATACCGGTTCGAACCAAACCTTCTCCGATAATAAATAGTAGCGCAATGAGTACAATATTGGGATCGCTAAAACCAGATAACGCTTCTGCTGGCGTTAATATGCCAGTCATCATAATTGCAGTAATGATCAGGACAGCAATAATATCCATACGCAGTTTGCTAAATGAAAAAAGCAGAATGGCAATAAATAGGAGTAAGCAAACAATAATAAGCTGACTATGTGTGGTAAAGGTTTCTGGCAGGATAGTGATGAATTTATTCAAAAGGCCAGTTGTTGATTCGGATGTCTGTTCCATTTCTTTGATGATTAAAAGGAAAGTCGTGTGCTGAATCTTAGCATATTTATTGACGGAAGTAGAATATAGTCCTTAGATTAATTTGTTCCTTAATCTGGTTAAGTTGAAAGTAGAGCTGAATACTCGTTAATCAGATGTTGAGCGTCATAAGCTGATGATTGCCTTAAATAGTTATGTTTAGTGATGAGAATAAATTTTTCTCGATAATAACTTGCATGATGAGATTATTTAGCTATAATAACCAACACTCTGCCCGATATAGGCACGAGATTAGTAATGTCAGATATCAGTGACATTAAACAATACTCCCGATATGGGGGTTATGATGATAAAGAACGGATTACCCTCTCCTGTCAATCGAAACAGAGAAAGAGGAGTGGTCTTTTGTTATAACTTTTTTATAGTGGAGCTCTGGTCTCATGCAGAACCAAAGAATCCGTATCCGTCTAAAAGCGTTTGATCATCGTTTAATCGATCAGTCAACTGCCGAAATCGTAGAAACTGCGAAGCGCACTGGTGCGCAAGTTCGTGGTCCTATTCCATTACCGACTCGCAAAGAGCGTTTCACCATATTGATTTCGCCGCACGTAAATAAAGATGCGCGTGATCAGTATGAGATTCGTACTCATAAACGTCTGGTCGACATCGTTGAGCCAACTGAAAAAACAGTTGATGCTTTGATGCGTCTAGATCTTGCTGCCGGTGTTGACGTGCAGATCAGCTTAGGTTAATTCCTAAGTTGAATGATTGAGAGGTCGAAATAATGATTGGTTTAGTCGGTCGTAAAGTAGGAATGACACGAATCTTCACTGAAGAGGGTGTTTCTATTCCTGTAACCGTAATTGAAATTCAAGACAACCGCGTGACTCAAGTTAAAACACTTGAAAACGATGGTTATCAAGCCATTCAGGTTACTACTGGTAGCAAAAAAGCGAGCCATGTAAACAAACCTGAAGCAGGTCATTTTGCTAAGGCTAGCGTTGAAGCTGGCCGTGGTTTATGGGAATTCCGTTTTGAAGAAGGCGAATTTGCTGTAGGTCAAAGCATTAACGTTGATTTATTTGCTGACGTTAAAAAAGTAGATGTTACTGGTACATCAAAAGGTAAAGGATTTGCTGGCGTTGTTAAACGTTGGAACTTCCGTACACAAGATGCTACTCATGGTAACTCTTTGGCACACCGTGGACATGGTTCAATTGGTCAGAACCAAACTCCAGGTAAAGTGTTCAAAGGTAAAAAAATGGCGGGTCACTTAGGTAATGAGCGCGTAACAGTGCAAAGCCTAGAAGTTGTACGTGTTGATGCAGAGCGCAAACTTTTATTAGTTAAAGGTGCTGTACCAGGTGCAACGAATAGTGATTTAATTGTTAAACCAGCTGTTAAGGCTTAACGTCGAGGAGATAGCAATGGAATTAGTAGTAAAAGACGCGCAAGCGCTGTCTGTTTCCGAAACTACCTTCGGACGTGAGTTTAATGAAGCATTAGTTCACCAAGTTGTTGTAGCTTATCAAGCTGCAGCTCGTCAAGGAACACGCGCTCAGAAAACTCGTGCTGAAGTTGCTGGTTCAGGTAAAAAGCCATGGCGTCAAAAAGGTACGGGCCGTGCTCGTGCTGGTACTGTGAAGAGCCCAATTTGGCGTAGTGGTGGTACAACATTCGCTGCAAAACCACAAGATCACAGCCAAAAAGTTAACCGTAAGATGTATCGTGGTGCATTAAAAAGTATTCTTTCTGAATTAGTGCGTCAAGATCGTTTAATTATCGTTGAAAAATTCACTGTCGAAGCGCCAAAAACTAAGTTACTTACCCAGAAATTAAAAGATATGAATCTTGAAGATGTGTTTATTATTACATCTGATATCGATGAAAATCTTTATTTAGCTGCGCGTAACTTATATAAGATCGATGTGAGTGATGTTGCAGGTATTAATCCAGTGAGCTTGATTGCATTTGACAAAGTTGTTATGACTGTTGATGCAGTGAAGCAAGTAGAGGAGATGTTAGCATGATCCGTGAAGAACGTCTGCTGAGAGTCCTGCGTGCACCACATGTTTCTGAGAAAGCTTCAATCGCAATGGAAAAAACTAACACGTTAGTTTTAAAAGTTGCAAAAGATGCGACAAAGAAAGAGATCAAGGCCGCAGTTGAACAACTATTTGAAGTGAAAGTTAACGATGTAAATACCCTTGTTGTTAAAGGCAAAGTTAAACGTCGTGGCAAACAAATTGGTCGTCGTAGCGACTGGAAAAAAGCTTATGTAACTTTAGCAGAAGGTCAAAATTTAGACCTAGCTGGCGTCGCTGAGTAATTCGGAGAGGAGTAAGAACAATGGCAGTTGTTAAGTGTAAACCTACATCTCCGGGTCGTCGCCACGTTGTTAAAGTGGTTAACCCTGAGTTACACAAAGGCAAACCTTTTGCGCCTTTAATTGATACTAAAAGTAAAACGGGTGGTCGCAATAATAATGGTCGTATTACGACTCGTCACATTGGTGGCGGTCATAAGCAACATTATCGTATTGTTGATTTCAAACGTAATAAAGACGGTATTCCAGCAGTAGTAGAACGTTTAGAGTATGATCCAAATCGTTCTGCAAATATCGCTTTAGTTTTATATAAAGACGGTGAACGTCGTTATATTTTAGCTCCAAAAGGCTTAAAAGCCGGAGATCAAATCCAGTCTGGTGTTGATGCTGCAATCAAAACAGGTAACTGTTTACCAATGCGTAACATCCCAGTTGGTTCTACTGTGCACAATGTAGAAATGAAACCAGGTAAAGGCGGTCAATTAGCTCGCTCTGCTGGTGGATATGTTCAAATCGTTGCACGTGAAGGTTCTTATGTTACCCTACGTCTTCGCTCTGGCGAAATGCGTAAAGTATTAGCTGATTGCCGCGCCACCATTGGTGAAGTAGGTAATTCAGAGCATATGCTTCGCGTATTAGGTAAAGCTGGTGCAAGCCGCTGGCGTGGTATTCGCCCAACCGTTCGCGGTACGGCAATGAACCCAGTAGACCATCCACATGGTGGTGGTGAAGGTCGAAACTTTGGTAAACATCCTGTGTCTCCATGGGGTCAAAAAGCCAAAGGATTGAAAACGCGTAGCAACAAACGTACTGATAAGTACATTGTTCGCCGTCGCAATAAGAAATAACAAATAGAGGATAAGCTATGCCACGTTCTCTCAAGAAGGGTCCTTTTGTTGACCTACACTTGCTGAAGAAGGTAGAGAAAGCGGTGGAAAGCGGTGACAAGAAGCCTATTCGCACTTGGTCCCGTCGTTCAACGATCTTTCCTAACATGATCGGATTGACCATCGCTGTCCATAATGGTCGTCAGCACGTTCCTGTTTATGTTTCCGACGAAATGGTTGGTCATAAATTGGGTGAATTCGCGCCGACTCGTACTTATCGCGGCCATGCGGCTGATAAGAAAGCTAAAAAGAAATAAGTAGGAGATAGAGATGGAAACTGTAGCAAAATATCGCCACGCTCGTTCTTCTGCACAAAAAGTTCGCTTAGTAGCTGATCTTATTCGCGGTAAGAATGTGTCTCAGGCTTTAGATATTTTAACGTACACCAATAAAAAAGCGGCTGTACTTGTTAAGAAGGTGCTTGAGTCTGCCATTGCTAATGCAGAACACAACGACGGTGCTGATATTGATGATCTGAAAGTTACGAAAATTTTCGTAGACGAAGGCCCTAGTATGAAGCGAATTATGCCTCGTGCTAAAGGTCGTGCAGATCGAATCTTGAAGCGTACAAGCCACATCACTGTGATTGTGTCTGATCGCTAAGGCTCTGGAGAATAGCAATGGGTCAAAAAGTAAATCCAAATGGTATCCGACTAGGTATTGTCAAACCTTGGACATCTACCTGGTATGCAGATACAAAAGAATTCGCATCTAACTTAGATGGCGATTTTAAAGTTCGTCAATTCTTAATTAAAGAATTAGCGCAAGCTTCGGTTTCTAAAATCGTGATCGAACGTCCGGCAAAAAGCATTCGTGTAACTATTTACACTGCACGTCCGGGTATCGTTATCGGTAAGAAAGGCGAAGATGTAGAAAAATTACGTAATGCCGTAGCTAATATTGCTGGTGTGCCTGCGCAAATTAACATTGCTGAAGTTCGTAAACCTGAACTTGACGCTAAGTTAGTTGCTGATAGCATCACTGCACAATTAGAACGCCGTGTTATGTTCCGTCGCGCTATGAAGCGTGCGGTACAAAACGCAATGAAAGCTGGTGCTAAAGGTATTAAAGTTGAAGTTAGTGGTCGTTTAGGTGGTGCTGAAATCGCTCGTTCAGAGTGGTATCGTGAAGGTCGTGTACCTTTGCACACACTACGTGCTGATATTGATTATAATACATCTGAAGCACACACTACTTACGGTGTGATTGGTGTTAAAGTGTGGATCTTCAAAGGGGAGATCCTTGGTGGTATGGCTGCCGTTGAACAACCGGAAAAACCGGCTGCTCAACCTAAAAAGCAGCGTAAAGGCCGGAAATAATAAGGAGCGTCGCTGATGTTACAACCAAAGCGTACAAAATTCCGTAAAATGCATAAAGGCCGCAACCGTGGTCTAGCTGCAGGCGCTGACGTTAGCTTCGGTACTTTCGGTCTGAAAGCTGTTGGTCGCGGTCGTTTGACTGCGCGCCAAATCGAAGCGGCACGTCGTGCCATGTCGCGTGCAGTTAAGCGTCAAGGTAAAATCTGGATTCGAGTTTTTCCTGATAAACCGATAACAGAAAAACCACTTGAAGTGCGTATGGGTAAAGGTAAGGGTAACGTAGAGTACTGGGTTGCACTTATCCAACCAGGCAAAGTCCTTTATGAGATGGACGGTGTACCTGAAGAAGTTGCCCGTGAAGCATTTGCATTGGCAGCAGCAAAACTGCCGATCAAGACCACCTTTGTAACTAAGACGGTGATGTAATGAAAGCAAAAGAGCTGCGTGAAAAAAGCGTTGAAGAGCTGAATACTGAACTTCTTAATTTGTTACGTGAGCAATTTAACTTACGTATGCAATTAGCTGGAGGTCAGTTACAACAGCCCCATCTGTTAAAACAAGTGCGTCGTGATATTGCACGAGTTAAAACTTTATTAACTGAAAAGGCGGGTGCGTAATGACTACTAATGTTCGTACTCAGCAAGGTCGTGTTATTAGTGACAAAATGGATAAATCTATTACTGTTGCTATTGAGCGTAAAGTGAAACATCCACTATATGGTAAATTCATTAAACGTACGACTAAATTGCATGTACATGATGAGAATAATGAGTGTGGTATTGGTGATACTGTTGAAATTAAAGAGTGTCGTCCATTATCTAAGACTAAGTCTTGGACTCTTGTTCGAGTTATAGAAAAGGCAGTTATTTAATCTGTTTGATTAATAATTGTACATAATATGATAAACGGCTAGCAATAGCCGTTTATTTTATACTATCCATTTTATTTGAGTGGTGTTATACTATGCGCCCTCACATAGGTGGGATTTTGGTTGTCTATTCTTATCCATGGTAGTTGAAGTGGATGAAGGTAGATTAGACAATAATTTATTGATATGGAGCATTAAAATGATCCAAGAACAGACTAGGCTTGATGTTGCTGATAACTCTGGTGCGCGTAGTGTAATGTGTATCAAGGTTCTTGGTGGATCACACCGACGTTATGCTGCAGTAGGTGATATCATTAAAGTTACCATAAAAGAAGCAATTCCTCGTGGTAAAGTTAAAAAAGGTGATGTACTTAAAGCTGTAGTGGTGCGCACTAGAAAAGGGGTTCGTCGCCCTGATGGATCTGTCATTCGTTTCGATCGTAATGCGTGTGTTATTTTAAATAATAACAGCGAACAACCGATTGGTACGCGTATTTTTGGACCGGTCACTCGTGAACTTCGTTCTGAGAAGTTTATGAAGATCATTTCATTAGCACCAGAAGTACTGTAAGGAGCGGGTAATGGCAGCGAAAATCCGTCGAGAAGATGAAGTTATCGTGTTAACTGGTAAAGATAAAGGTAAACGCGGTAAAGTTAAAAGTGTTTTGTCTACTGGTAAAGTGATTGTTGAAGGTATTAATTTGGTGAAAAAACATCAAAAACCTCAACCTGCATTAAATCAGGAAGGCGGTATTGTTGAGAAAGAAGCAGCAATGAATATTTCAAATGTTGCAATTTACAACAGTGCTACTGGCAAGGCAGATCGTGTAGGCTTTAAAATTGAAGATGGCAAAAAAGTTCGCTTCTTCAAGTCTACGAATGAAACTATTTAAGTAATTTGGAGTATACGATGGCGAAACTGCATGATTACTACAATGCACAGGTAGTAAATAAACTGAAAGAACAGTTTAGCTACAAATCTGTCATGCAAGTCCCTCGGATCGAAAAGATCACCTTGAATATGGGTGTGGGTGAAGCGATTACTGATAAGAAATTATTAGATAACGCAGTTGCAGATCTTACTGCAATCAGTGGTCAAAAACCGCTTGTCACTAAAGCACGCAAATCAGTTGCTGGTTTTAAAATCCGTCAAGGGTATCCTATTGGTTGTAAAGTCACTCTACGTGGCGAACGTATGTGGGAATTCTTCGAACGTCTAGTTTATATTGCTCTTCCTCGTACTCGAGATTTCCGTGGTTTAAGCGCGAAATCATTCGATGGTCGTGGTAACTATAGTATGGGTGTTCGTGAACAAATCATTTTCCCTGAAATTGATTATGACAAAGTAGATCGTGTTCGTGGTTTGGATATTACTATCACAACAACAGCGCAATCTGATGAAGAAGGCCGAGCATTGCTTTCAGCCTTTAACTTCCCATTTCGCAAGTAGGGGTATGTAATGGCTAAACAATCAATGATCGAACGCGATAAAAAACGCGTTAAATTAGCAGATAAGTATTTTGCTAAGCGTCAAGAATTAAAAGCGATTATTTCTGATGTTAACGCATCAGATGAAGACCGTTGGAATGCAGTGCTGAAACTTCAGACACTTCCTCGTGATTCAAGCCCATCACGTCAACGTAATCGTTGTCGTCAAACTGGTCGTCCTCATGGCGTCCTTCGTAAGTTTGGTTTAAGCCGTATTAAGGTTCGTGAAACTGCCATGCGTGGTGAGATTCCGGGTCTTAAGAAAGCAAGTTGGTAAATCCGGGGAGTATTATAGATGAGCATGCAAGATCCAATCGCAGATATGTTGACCCGAATTCGCAACGGTCAAGCTGCGAATAAAGTTGCGGTCACCATGCCTTCCTCTAAGCTAAAAGCGGCAATTGCCAATGTGCTGAAGGAAGAAGGCTATATCGAACATTATAAAGTGGTAGGTGACACTAAGCCTGAATTGGAAATCACTTTAAAATATTTCCAAGGTAAAGCTGTTGTAGAAAGTATCCAACGCGTAAGCCGTCCTGGTCTTCGTATTTACAAACGTAAAGATGAGTTACCAAAGGTAATGGCCGGGTTAGGTATTGCAGTTATTTCTACTTCAAAAGGTGTTATGACTGATCGTGCAGCACGCCAAGCTGGTCTTGGTGGTGAAATTATCTGCTACGTAGCTTAAGGGAGAATAAAATGTCTCGTGTTGCAAAAGCACCTGTCGTTATTCCTGCTGGCGTAGAGGTAAAACTCAATGGTCAGGTAATTTCGATTAAAGGTAAAAATAGCGAGTTATCTCGCGCGATTAATGATGCAGTTGTTATCAAGCAAGAAGAAGGTAATATTACTTTCGCACCTCGTGAAGGTTTTGCTAACGCTTGGGCTCAAGCCGGTACAGCGCGCGCATTAGTTAATTCAATGGTTATTGGTGTTACAACTGGTTTCGTTAAGAAATTACAGTTGGTTGGTGTCGGTTATCGTGCCCAAATGAAAGGCAATGCAATTGGTCTTTCTTTAGGTTTCTCACATCCAATTGAACATCAGTTACCGGCAGGCGTTACCGCTGAATGTCCATCACAAACTGAAATCGTACTCAAAAGTGCTGATAAACAGTTGATTGGACAAGTTGCAGCAGATATTCGCGCTTATCGTCGTCCTGAACCTTATAAAGGTAAAGGTGTCCGTTACGCAGACGAAGTCGTGCGTACTAAAGAAGCTAAGAAGAAGTAAGGTAACACTATGGATAAGAAATCAGCTCGTATCCGTCGTGCAACCAAAGCGCGTCGCAAAATTCAAGAATTACGTGCAACTCGCTTGGTGGTTCACCGTACTCCGCGCCATATTTATGCGCAGATTATCGCACCGAACGGATCAGAGGTACTGGCAGCTGCTTCAACATTAGAAAAAGCTATCAGTGAAAATTTAAAATTTACTGGAAACAAAGATGCCGCTGTTGCGATTGGTAAAGCAATTGCAGAACGCGCACTAGCAAAAGATATTAAAGTCGTTGCTTTTGATCGCTCAGGTTTCCAATATCATGGTCGAGTCCAGGCGCTAGCAGATGCTGCTCGCGAGGCTGGCCTTCAGTTCTAAGGTAGGGGTTAAAGATGTCAAACATCGAAAAACAAGCTGGCGAACTGCAGGAAAAATTAATCGCAGTTAACCGTGTTTCTAAAACTGTTAAAGGTGGTCGTATTTTTAGCTTTTCCGCATTAACTGTGGTTGGTGATGGTAACGGTCGCGTTGGTTTTGGTTACGGTAAAGCTCGCGAAGTTCCAGCAGCAATCCAAAAAGCGATGGAAAAAGCACGCCGCAACATGATTCATGTTGCATTAAATAACGATACGCTACAGCATCCTGTTAAAGGTGTTCATACGGGCTCTCGTGTATTTATGCAACCAGCTTCTGAAGGTACCGGTATTATTGCCGGCGGTGCGATGCGTGCCGTTTTAGAAGTTGCTGGTGTACATAACGTATTATCTAAAGCTTATGGTTCAACAAACCCAATTAATGTGGTTCGTGCAACTATTGATGCATTAGAAAATATGAAATCACCAGAAATGATTGCTGCTAAGCGTGGTAAAACCGTCGAAGATATTTTGGGGTAATAAGCCATGGCAAAGACTATTAAAATTACACAAACTCGTAGTTCTATTGGTCGCATTCCGAAGCATAAAGCTACGTTACGCGGTTTAGGATTACGTCGTATTGGCCACACTGTCGAACTTGAAGATACACCTTCTATTCGTGGTATGGTTAACCAAGTTTCATACATGGTTAAAGTAGAGGAGTAAGTAAATGCATTTTAATACTTTATCTCCTGCAGCAGGTTCAAAACATGCACCTAAACGTTTAGGGCGTGGTATCGGTTCGGGCTTAGGTAAAACAGGTGCTCGCGGTGTTAAAGGTCAGAGTTCTCGTTCAGGTGGCGGCGTTCGTCGTGGCTTTGAAGGTGGTCAGATGCCTTTATATCGTCGTTTACCAAAATTTGGTTTTACGTCACGTAAAGCAATGGTTACTGCCCAAGTTCGTCTTTCTGATATCATTCGTGTTGAAGGTGACGTAGTTGATCTCAATAGCTTAAAAGCAGCAAAACTTGTTGGTACTCAAATTGAGTTTGCGAAAATTATGCTTGCAGGTGAAATATCTAAACCTGTTACTGTGCGTGGTATTCGTGTGACTAAGGGTGCTAAAGCTGCGATTGAAGCTGCTGGTGGAAAAATCGAGGAATAATAAGAAAGATGGCAAAGCAACCAGGATTAGATTTTCAAAGTGCAAGAGGCGGAATTAGTGAACTGAAAAGACGTTTGTTATTCGTCCTTCTGGCATTAATTGTTTTTCGTATTGGATCTTTTATTCCAGTTCCTGGTATTAATGCTGTCGAGCTTTCTGAATTGCTTAAAAGAGCTGCAAGCGATAATGGCATCATCAGCATGTTTAACATGTTTTCTGGTGGTGCTCTAAGCCGAGCTTCAATTTTTGCCTTGGGGATTATGCCTTATATTTCTGCATCGATTATCGTGCAGTTATTAACCGCAGTTAATCCAACCTTGGCTGAATTGAAAAAGGAAGGTGAGTCAGGTCGACGTAAAATTAGTCAATATACCCGTTATGGTGCATTTGCTTTAGCGATTATCCAAGCAATTGGTATTGCGACTGGTTTGCCAAACATTCCTAATTTTGGACATGTTGTTGTTAATCCTGGTTTCTCATTTTATTTTATTGCGACAGTTAGCTTAGTTACTGGAACCATGTTCCTTATGTGGCTAGGTGAGCAAATAACAGAAAGAGGTGTTGGTAACGGCATCTCTCTCATCATTTTCGCTGGTATCGTTGCAGGTTTACCTGTCGCGATCGGTGAAACTATCGAGCAAGCTCGTTCCGGTGCTTTACACCCAATTCTGTTATTAGTTGTAGCTGCATTAATTATCGGTATTACTTACTTTGTGGTATTTGTTGAACGTGGTCAGCGACGTATTGTAGTTAACTATGCACAACGTCAACAAGGTCGCCGTATTTATGCAGCACAAAGTACACATTTACCGTTGAAAATAAATATGGCGGGTGTTATCCCAGCTATTTTTGCTTCAACGATAATTATGCTACCAGCGGTGCTTGCATCATGGTTGCAGGGAGACGGCCAAGGTTGGAGATACGCGTTTGTTCTACTTAAACAGTATTTATCACCGCAGCAGCCTCTATATCTTGTACTTTATGCAGCAGCGATTATATTCTTCTGTTTCTTCTATACTGCATTGGTTTTCAATCCAAGAGAAACAGCAGATCAGCTTAAGAAATCTGGTGCATTTATACCTGGGATTCGTCCAGGGGAACAAACAGCTAAATATATTGATAAGGTCACAACACGTTTAACGTTAGTTGGTGCTTTATATATTACATTTGTCTGCTTAGTCCCAATGTTTATGACTTCAGCAATGAAAGTATCATTCTATTTCGGTGGAACCTCTTTACTGATTGTTGTTGTTGTTATAATGGACTTTATGGCTCAAATCCAGACTCTAATGATGCCAAATCGTTATGAGTCGGTTTTAAAGAAAGCAAATCTTAAAGGCTATGGCCGTTAAGGTTTATTAGGAAGTTACGGAGGCAAAAATGAAAGTTCGTGCTTCAGTCAAGAGATTATGTCGTAACTGCAAAATTATTAAGCGCAACGGTGTTGTTCGAGTAATTTGTGTAGAAGCAAAACATAAACAACGCCAAGGTTAATTGATAAAATTAATAAAAGTTGTTTAAGTTTTTGCATATTTCTCTTGCAAAAGTGAGGTATTGCTGGCTAGAATAGCCAGCCTATTATTTTTTTATTCGATAACCTCTGTATGAGTATCCTGAAAACGGGCTTTTCAGTATAGGGGTTATCCTTTTACATCTAGGAGTGCATAGTGGCCCGTATAGCAGGCATTAACATTCCTGATCAACAGCATACTGTAATTGCTTTGCAAGCAATTTACGGTATCGGTGATACTCGCGCAAAAGCTATCTGTAAAGCAGCGGGAATTGCTGAGCATGTTAAGATCAGAGAACTATCTGAAGATCAGATTGAAACTTTACGTGAACAAGTTGCTAAGTTTACTGTAGAAGGTGACTTACGTCGTGAAGTGACTATGAGTATCAAGCGTTTAATGGACCTTGGTTGTTATCGTGGTATACGTCATCGCCGTGGACTACCAGTCCGTGGACAACGTACAAAGACTAACGCACGTACCCGCAAGGGACCGCGTAAGCCTATCAAGAAATAATCGGGGTAATTAAGAATGGCAAAGACACCTGTTCGTAGTACACGTAAACGTGTAAAAAAACAAGTTTCTGATGGTATAGCTCATGTTCACGCTTCTTTTAATAATACAATCGTAACTATTACTGATCGTCAAGGTAATGCGTTAGGTTGGGCAACTGCTGGTGGTTCTGGTTTCCGCGGATCGCGTAAATCGACTCCGTTTGCAGCACAGGTTGCAGCAGAACGTTGTGCTGAAGCCGTGAAAGATTACGGAATTAAGAATCTGGAAGTTATGGTTAAAGGACCTGGTCCTGGTCGTGAGTCAACAATTCGTGCATTAAATGCAGCGGGATTCCGCATTACGAATATTACTGATGTGACTCCGATTCCTCATAACGGTTGTCGTCCACCGAAGAAACGTCGCATTTAATTAGGCGTTTTGGGATTATTGGAGAAAGAAAATGGCAAGATATTTGGGGCCTAAGCTTAAGCTTAGCCGTCGTGAAGGTACCGATTTATTTCTTAAATCAGGTGTTAGAGCGATCGATACCAAGTGTAAATTAGAACAAGCTCCTGGTCAGCACGGTGCGCGTAAGCCACGTTTATCTGACTATGGCGTTCAGTTACGTGAAAAACAAAAAGTTCGTCGTATTTATGGAATTTTAGAACGTCAGTTCCGTAATTACTATAAAGAAGCAGCTCGTTTAAAAGGTAATACTGGTGAAAACTTACTTACTCTTTTAGAAAGCCGCTTAGACAATGTGGTTTACCGTATGGGATTTGGCGCAACTCGCGCAGAAGCTCGTCAGTTAGTAAGCCATAAAGCAGTATTAGTTAATGGCCGTGTTGTTAACGTTGCTTCTTTCCAGGTTTCTCCTGAAGATGTAATTAGTGTTCGTGAAAAATCGAAGAAACAAGCTCGTGTTAAAGCTGCTTTAGAATTAGCAGAACAACGTGAAAAACCATTATGGTTAGACGTTGATGCTAGCAAGATGGAAGGTGTTTTCAAACGCTTACCTGAACGTTCAGATTTATCCGCTGACATCAATGAACATTTGATTGTCGAACTTTACTCTAAGTAAAGTTTAGTACTTAAGAGAGGACACAATGCAGGGTTCTGTAACAGAGTTTTTAAAACCTCACCTAGTTGATATTGAACAATATAGTTCTACTCATGCAAAAGTGACCCTTGAGCCACTTGAGCGTGGTTTTGGTCATACACTAGGTAATGCACTGCGCCGTATTTTATTGTCATCAATGCCGGGATGTGCTGTAACTGAAGTTGAAATTGATGGTGTTCTGCATGAGTATAGTACTAAAGAAGGTACTCAAGAAGATGTGCTTGATATTTTACTTAACTTGAAAAAGTTAGCAGTTAAAGTACATGGTAAAGATGATGTCATGTTAACGCTAAATAAGTCAGGCGTTGGCGCTGTGACAGCTGCTGATATTGTTCATGATGCGGATATTGAAATTTTCAATCCAGATCATGTCATCTGCCATCTTACTGATGCTAATGCTTCGATTAGTATGCGTATTCGTGTACAGCGTGGTCGTGGTTATGTCCCTGCTTCTGCTCGCGTTCAGTCAGAAGACGACGAGCGTCCAATCGGTCGCTTGTTAGTTGATGCGTGTTTCAGCCCAGTTGAGCGAATTGCTTATACTGTTGAAGCCGCACGTGTTGAGCAGCGTACAGACTTAGATAAATTAGTTATTGATATGGAAACCAACGGTACCATTGATCCTGAAGAATCAATTCGCCGTGCGTCTACCATTTTGGCTGAACAGCTTGAGGCTTTTGTTGACTTACGTGATGTTCGTCAACCTGAAGTGAAAGAAGACAAACCAGAATTTGATCCAATTCTATTACGTCCAGTTGATGATTTAGAATTGACAGTTCGGTCAGCAAATTGCTTAAAAGCAGAAGCAGTTCATTATATTGGTGATTTAGTGCAACGTACTGAAGTTGAGTTATTAAAAACGCCGAATCTTGGTAAGAAATCTCTTACTGAAATAAAAGACGTGCTCGCTTCTCGTGGTTTATCTTTGGGCATGCGCCTAGAGAATTGGCCACCGGCAAGTATTGTTGAAGACTAATAACTTGCAAGTTTTATAGAAGGATAAAGTTATGCGCCATCGTAAAAGTGGTCGTCAACTGAACCGAAATAGCAGTCATCGTCAAGCTATGTTTCGTAATATGGCTAGTTCGCTTGTAGAGCATGAAATTATTAAGACGACTCTACCTAAAGCGAAAGAATTGCGTCGTGTGGTTGAACCATTAATTACTTTAGCCAAAAACGATAGCGTAGCTAATCGTCGTTTGGCTTTTGCTCGTACTCGTGATAACGATACAGTCAAAAAATTATTTACAGACCTAGGTCCTCGTTTCGCTAATCGTGCTGGTGGTTACACTCGCATTATGAAATGTGGTTTCCGTGCAGGTGATAATGCGCCTATGGCGTATATCGAGTTACTGGATCGTCCAGTAGCTGCTGAGCAAAAAGCGGAAGCTGTTGCTGAATAATTAGTTTTGCTTTTCTAAAGCATATAATAAAACCGGTCTTATGACCGGTTTTTTCTTGTCTATTTTGTTTTCACTTTTATCCCTATTTTGTTTTCACTTTTATCCCTATTTGCCTTTCAACGGATTACATCTATATACTAAGCCAATTAGTATGGGTTAACAATGGCGTAAATATCTCTCAAAAATATGCTGTCTATGATCTGTCGATTTTAAAAGCGTGTGCGATAAACGAAGTGATAGATTTTGATTGGATAAATGGCTGGCATTCAATCATCGGATTTGCCGCCAGCGATTTAGCGCAGTAAATAGCTGATTTTTGTTGTGCTATTTTTTACTGCCTTGTAAATAGAGCATATCTAATGCCACAGTTGCACCGGCTAAGGCAGTAATTTCTCCATGGTCATAAGCCGGGGCGACTTCAACCACATCCATGCCGACGATATTTAAATCTTTAAGCGAGCGTAGAATACGTAATGCTTTATCTGTGGTCAGACCACCACAAACAGGTGTACCTGTACCTGGTGCAAAAGCCGGATCGAGGCAATCAATATCAAAGGTCAAATAGATCGGTAAATCTTTGACTTGATTTTTAATGTATTGATAGATCTGCTCTACCGATAGATCATTGGCGGCAAGCGCATTGATTACCGTAAAACCAGTATCAGGATTATAATCAGTCCGTATGCCAACTTGTATCGAACAATGTGGATCAATTAAACCCTCTTGAGGGGCGTGATAAAACATGGTGCCATGATCAAACTTGCCACCATTATCATAAGTATCGGTATGTGCATCAAAATGAATGAGCGCCATTTTACCGAAATGTTTGGCATGCGCTCTGAGTAGCGGTAATGTGATAAAATGATCACCACCTAAAGTTAGGCAGCGTTTACCTGATTGCAGTAACTCACTAATATGTAATTCAAGTTTTTCGCTCATATCTGCCGCGTCACCAAAGCTATACACCAGATCACCACAATCAATAACATTAAGCTTTTCCTGCAAATTGAAATGCCATGGCCAGCGTGATTCCTCCCAGGCAAGATTAACCGATGCTTGACGAATGGCATTCGGCCCAAATCGACTACCAGAGCGGCCTGAGGTTGCCAGATCAAAGGGGACACCAGTGATTACCCAATCGGCGTCACTTTGATAAGGCTGAAAATTTAAGGGTAAACGCAGGAAACCAAAAATATTGGAAACGAGTGAGTTGTCTATTTGATTTTTTAATGTATTCATCTCTACCTACTATTTATTCAATTATAATTATACATCTTCCAGATAAGTATAACCCTGTAAGCTACTTTCTAGTTCAGCCATAAATTGTTGTTGTGTCTGTTCATCTAGCCCTGATTTCATGATCTGCTGTTGGTAATTTTCCATAAAGATGGCCGGATCGAGATTCACATAGCGCAGCATATCGGCTACGGTATTGCCTTTTTCATAGGCATCAATTTCGACGTTACCATCTTCAAAGACAAATACATCGATCGCTGAAGTATCGCCAAATAGATTATGCATGTTGCCCAGAATTTCTTGATAAGCACCGATCAAAAAGAAACCGAACAGGGGCGGATTATTCGGATCATAATCCGGCATCGGCATGGTTTTGGTGATATCGTCGCCATCAATATATTTTTCAATCATACCATCTGAGTCACAGGTAATATCGAGTAACACAACGCGGCGATTAATGGGTTTATCTAAGCCACTTAGCGGTAACACGGGAAACAGCTGCTCAATACCCCAGGCATCAGGCATAGATTGAAATAGTGAAAAATTCAGATAAAGCTTATCCGCCATACGCTCTTCGAGTTCATCAATTAAGGCTCGATGTGTTCGATTGTTCAGATCCAGATGATGTTCAATATAATGACAGATTTGCAAATAAATTTGCTCAGCCCAAGCTCTTTCCGTCAGATTAACGGTGCCAAGCATATATTGCAGATGAACTTCATGGACATCTAACTGACTATCGTGTAACTGTTCCCGTAGTGCTCGCTTGGATTCTGGTGTATGGATTTCTAACCAGGTAGACCATAAGCTCTGTAATGCTCTGGGCGAGCTAGGATCTGGCTCTTTAGGCTGCTCATTAAAAATATTTTGTTCGATACCAATCACGTTAGTGACGAGTACTGAGTGGTGAGCCGTAACGGCTCGGCCAGATTCGGTAATCACGGTCGGATGCGGTAAACCGTGTTCATTACAAGCGTCACCAATGCCCCAAATGATATTATTGGCATACTCGTTTAACCCATAATTAACTGAACAATCTGATTTTGAGCGCGTGCCTTCATAATCGATACCTAAACCTCCACCCACATCAAAACATTTGATATTCACGCCCAGTTTATGCAGCTCGACATAAAATCTAGCTGACTCTTTTACGCCGTTAGCAATATCACGAATATTAGCGAGTTGTGAACCAAGGTGGAAATGCAGCAGTTGCAGACTTGGTAGATAGTTTTTTTGTTTTAAAATATCAATCAGATTTAAAATTTGATTGGCTGATAAGCCAAATTTTGATTTTTCACCGCCACTGGATTGCCATTTTCCGGCACCTTCTGAAGCCAGTCTGGCGCGAACCCCTAGCCTTGGTGTCACATTCAATTTTTTAGCTTCTTCTAGAACCAAATCAATCTCGGTCATTTTTTCTAATACAAGATAGACTTTATGGCCTAATTTTTCACCCATCAAGGCCAGTTGAATATATTCACGGTCTTTATAGCCATTACAGACAATAACTGTGCGGGTTAAGGCTGCGTGATTTAAGACAGCCATCAGTTCGGCTTTTGAACCCGCTTCCAATCCAAGCGGTTCACCAGCGTGCGTCAGTGCATCAATGACACGGCGATGTTGATTTACTTTGATTGGATAGACCAGGAAATAATCCCCCTGATAACCAAACGACGCTCTGGCTGTTTTAAAGGCGGCATTGATTGAACGTAGTCTGTGTTGGATAATCTGCGGAAAATTAATTAGAACCGGTAACCTTTGCGACTGTTTTTCGAGTTGTTGTGCGATGGCCGTTAAGCTGATTTTAGCCTCTGGAAAATCAGGATCAGGGCAGACGTTAACACAGCCTTTTTCATCGATAGAGAAGTAGTGATTGCCCCAATGATTAATGTTGTAAGTATTTACTAACTTATTTATGGCTGTTTGTGACATAGATGTCCTCCATAACCAGCGCTTTTATTTGTTAATACAAACGATGAATACGTTATAGAATTATTCTATCAAAAAAGCAAGTAAATCGATTTTCTGGTTGAGTATAAGAAGCAATTAGCTTATTGGGGTTAACGCGATCATTGCCGACTAGCTGGACATCAATAGAATCCTCTTTAATCTCAAATTGAGATATCTATCTACTGGGAAGAGCAGATATCAGTAATGGGGCGGTGGCGTCTCTTCTGACTGGCTGGCAATATACGAAATTTGCGCTGACTGTAGCTTCTCGGTGAGTAAACGCATTTGCTCGGCATATTGTAAAGACTCTTTTTGCAGCAGGATGATCATCTGATTAAGCTCTTCTATCGTCATTTCCTGAAAAGCAACTTTCGTTTCTAATATTTCAATTCTTTGGTTTAGGGAAAAAAGATGTTCTGTCATAATTACTCGACATAATAAGTGGTTAAATGATGTGGCCAAGACTAAATAGTATCAAATCCAGCCTCGTTCAGCAAAGGAAACATATTCTCCTTTTCCTATTACAATATGATCAACAATGCGAATATCCACTAAATCACAAACCTGTTCTATGTACTGCGTGATCTGTTTATCGGCCTCACTGGGTTCGGCAATTCCGGAAGGATGATTATGGGCCAAAATTAATGCGGCAGCATTGTATTTTAATGCTTGACGAACAATCTCGCGCGGATGTACTTCAACGCAGTTATAAGTACCTACAAACATTTCATCAACACTAATCACCTGATTCTGATTATCTAAAAATAGCACTAAAAAAATCTCACGCTCTTTATGAGCTAGACGAGTGGCCAGATAGTGACGAGTTTGAGAAGGGCTGGCTAGTATGTTCTCTTGTGTGACTTTTTCTTTTAGGTAACGCTGGGTCAGCTCGACAATCGCTTGTAACTGACAATATTTCACCACACCTAATCCATGATGCTTGCAGCATTCCGTTTGACTCGCACTGATTAATTGGCTAAAAGAGCCAAACTCAGTAAACAGTTGATAAGCGAGCTCTAACACATTGTAGTTCTTGGTGCCGGTACGTAAAAAAATAGCGAGTAATTCGACATCGGTTAATGTGTGAACACCAAAGCGCAGGAGCTTCTCTCGGGGTAGTTGCTGTTTATTTTTAGATAAAGTCATCGTCATTACGGCTCAAAAATAAAGTATCTTAATGAGTCAGGCTGCGCTGAGGTGAGACAGAAATAGAATCTATAGATCGCATTAGCATAGTTGAGAATGTGTTATCACTATTTTACAAGTAAGTGCAAACTCACCTCCTCATATAATGGTATTTTCGGTCTCCTTTTCTATGTTATCATGAGCGCAAATTATCTGTTTAGAAGTGAGATGATGATGCAATTATTGGGAAAAAAGATCCTGTTAGGCATTGCCGGTGGTATTGCTGCTTATAAGTGTCCTGAATTGGTTCGATTATTCAAAAAACAAGGCGCTGAAGTTCGTGTCGTCATGACTGATTCTGCCACACATTTTGTGACGCCTTTAGTATTACAAGCCGTATCCGGGCATTCTGTTAGTCAGGCACTGTTTGATCCCGCTGCTGAATTGTCGATGAGTCATATTGAATTAGCTAAATGGGCTGATATAGTGTTAATCGCACCAGCAACGGCTAATCTTATAGCCAAATTAGCCAACGGTATTGCTGATGATTTGCTGTCGACATTATGTATAGCGACTGCGGCGCCTATTGTGATTGCACCTGCTATGAATCAACAGATGTATCAGGCGCAAGTGACACAGGAGAATTTACAGCGTCTGTCAGCCCGCAATACCATTGAGATTTGGGGACCTGACCAAGGTTTTCAAGCTTGTGGCGATGTTGGCCCTGGGCGTATGTTAGAGCCTGTTCAGATAGTCGAGAAGATGATTCATTTTTATGCGCAATCAGCGTCATTGTTTGAGGCTCCTCTACATATCGTCATTACAGCGGGGCCCACACGTGAAGCTATTGATCCTGTGCGTTATATAAGTAATCACAGTTCAGGCAAAATGGGTTTTGCTTTAGCTCAAGCTGCCGCTAAGTTGGGTGCAAAAGTGACTTTAATTAGTGGGCCCGTGAATCTCGCAACGCCTGATAATATTGACAGAATCAATATCGTCAGTGCATTAGAGATGCAACATGCGGTCATGTCACAAGTTGAGCAAGCCGATATCTTTATTGCCTGCGCGGCGGTTGCTGATTATCGGGCTGCACATATCGAACCACAAAAAATTAAAAAGCAGGCTGATGAAAGCCAATTGTTATTGGTGAAAAATCCTGATATTGTTGCCACCGTTGCTCATTTAGCTGAAAATCGTCCTTTTGTGGTAGGATTTGCTGCCGAAACACAAGATATCGAAAATTACGCTTTGCAAAAATTACGGACAAAAAACTTAGACCTCATTTGTGCAAATGATGTGTCAAAACCGCAGCAAGGATTTAATGCCGATCAAAATGCGATTACGATTTATGGCAACGCCTTTAAAAAGACATTACCGTTAATGGAAAAAACCGCTTTAGCTGAACAACTAATACAAGAGATAGTAAAACGTTATGAAGAAAACAATTGATATTAAAATTCTCGATACCCGTCTGGGTCATGCATTCCCTTTACCAACCTATGCCACGTCAGGATCGGCCGGCATTGATTTAAGAGCGATGTTTGAAACGACAACTGTTGTTGAACCTGGACAAACGGTTTTAACGCCAACTGGTTTGGCGATGCATATTGCTGATCCTGGTTTAGCCGCTTTAGTTCTACCTCGTTCAGGCCTTGGTTCAAAATATGGTATTGTGCTCGGTAATCTAGTTGGTTTAATCGATTCTGATTATCAGGGCCAACTTTTTGTGCCATTATGGAATCGCAGTGAGAGCGCTTTTACGGTTGAGCCGGGTGATCGAATTGCACAATTAATTATTGTGCCGGTCGTACAAGCGGATTTTAATATTGTCGATGATTTTATTGAATCAGAGCGTGGTGCCGGTGGTTTTGGTCACTCTGGTCATAAGTAATAATAGTCTGTAGAAGGTTTGGCTGTGACAAATAAGAAAAAGAATAGGAAGGAAGACATCCTGCAAGCGTTGGCAACGATGCTTGAGTCACATGAGGGCTCACAGCGGATCACGACA
Source organism: Orbaceae bacterium lpD01 (assembly GCA_036251705.1). Classification (NCBI taxonomy): domain Bacteria; kingdom Pseudomonadati; phylum Pseudomonadota; class Gammaproteobacteria; order Orbales; family Orbaceae; genus Utexia; species Utexia brackfieldae. Next base: position 473,753 of record CP133959.1, read on the forward strand.
GCTAAGCTTGCTGCGACAGTTGGTGTGTCGGAAGCTGCGCTTTATCGTCATTTTCCGAGTAAAACCCATATGTTCGATAGCTTGATCTCATATATGGAAGATATTTTACTGAGTCGCATTAATTTGATTTTGCAAGATGAGAAGGAGACATTTGCACGTGTTCGCTTGATTCTCGCCCTTATTTTAGGCTTTAGTGAGAAAAATCCGGGTTTGACGCGAATTATGACCGGACACGCGTTAATGTTTGAAAATGATTTACTACAAGATCGGGTGAGTCAGTTATTTGAAAGGATAGAGACACAAATACGCCAGGTATTACGTGAGAAGAAAATCAGAGAAGGAAGTGCCTTTGCACATGATGAACGACTGTTATCAAGCCAGTTACTGGCTTTTTGCGAAGGCATGATGTCTCGATATGTGCGTTCTGGATTCAAGTATTTACCAACAGCAGATTTTGAGGTTCGCTGGTCATTGTTAGAAAAGCAGCTGTATTAAACGATGAGGATCATCTATGTGGGCGCGGTTTACTGAACTATTTTTGAAGTATGATGGTGTCGTTTTGGGTTATTTGATCAATATATTATTAGCGTTAGTTATTTTTCTGGTGGGGAACTATTTATCCACATTCCTTTCTCGCTTGCTAAAAAGATTACTGTTAAGAAAAGAGGTGGATCCGACGTTAATTGGCTTCTCCTCATCATTGTTAAAATATACTGTGCTGACATTAACTATCATTACTGTATTAGGTCGTTTAGGACTTGAAACCGCCTCTTTCGTGGCAATTCTAGGTGCTGCTGGTTTAGCGATTGGCTTAGCGCTGCAAAGTTCATTATCCAATTTCGCTGCGGGTATTTTATTACTTATCTTTAGGCCCTTTAAAGAGGGCGATCTTATCGATGTCGGGATGCTTGGCACGGTTGAATCGATACAAATTTTTTCAACCACGTTAACTCTCAGTGATGGTCGTATCGTTGTTATTCCTAATAGTAAAATATCCGCTAATAATATTATTAACTATACGCGGGATCCTAATCGTCGGATTGATTTAACTATCGCCGTCGAATATGGTGCTGACATCCTCAAAGTCAAACAGACTTTAATGGCTGCCATTAAGCAAACCGCAAATGTTTTAGCCGATCGCTCGGTGAGTATTCGACTTGATGCGCTGGCCGATTCTTCATTAAATTTTTCGGTTCAGGTTTGGGTGACGAACAGCGATTACAGTGATGTAAGAGCAAATTTATTAGAAAATATTAAGAATGCGCTTGATAATAACCAAATTAAGATTCCTTATCCAACGATTGATCTGAATCTGAATAAACCGATTGATAATAAAGAGAGTGATAATCAACAGACTAGTAACCAACCGGTAGATCTGGCAAAGTAAGATTGATCAGCTCGTATCGAGATTGATATGCGTGCTGATTGCTTCCACCGTGATAATATTGTCAAGGTGAGATGACGGTATGTTTATACTGTTGTTTGTTAGATTTATAGGTTATCTTGATAGTCAGGATTAGAGATCCTGGTCCATATTTAAAGCCGGTTTATCGCAGCCAGGACAGCCAACAATCTTTGCGGGTACGCCTGCAACGGTGGTATGTGCGGGAACCGATTCAAGTACGACAGAGCCAGCACCAATTTTAGCCCCTTTACCAATCTCGATATTACCCAGAATTGTTGCGTTAGCACCAATCATGACACCTTCACGAATCTTTGGATGTCGATCGCCGGTCTCTTTACCGGTGCCGCCGAGTGTGACCGATTGTAAAATCGATACATCATTTTCAATCACTGCCGTCTCGCCAATAACAATGCCGGTGGCGTGATCAAACATCACACCTGAGCCTATTTTGGCTGCCGGATGAATATCGACACCAAACACAATCGCAATTTGGCTTTGCAGAAAAATCGCTAAGGATTGCCGTTTTTGTTGCCAGAGCCAGTGACCAATACGATAGGCCTGTAAGGCTAAATATCCCTTCAGGTATAGCATCGGTGTTGAATAGTGTTGTACCGCAGGATCGCGTATATAAACTGCCACGATATCTTTCATGGCGGATTGGATAATCTGCGGATCGGCTTGATAAGTTTTTTGAATAATTTCTCGAATATCAATGGCCGGCATCACCGCATTGGCCAGTTTATTGGCCAGAATATGGCTCAGCGCACTACCGATATTATCGTGATTCAGGAGTGTTGAGTGAAAGTAACTGGCCAACATCGGTTCACTTTGAACTAATTCGAGCGCTTCTTGTTTTATTGACTGCCAAAGATAATCAGGGTCGATTGAAGCTTGCTGTAAATTCATTAAGTCAACTCTCCACTTTGGTTCGATAGTCATATAAGAGACCAGATGTCTCGTCATGATATTATTGTTATTGATGACAGATTATTGATGCTAAGAATTTAGACTTTATCGCTCGTTAACTCTTTTTTCTTATCACGGCCTAACAGATCCATCGCGGCCTGATTGGCATTTTTGTGACAGTATAAAATTTGATAAATTTGCTCAACAATTGGCATATCAACCTGATACTTATGCGCTAATAACCAGACTTCTTTGGTATTGTAGAAACCTTCAACGACTTGTTGAATGATCGCCTGCGCTTGTTCAATCGTTTTATTTTCCCCAAGCAAAATACCAAATCGGCGGTTACGGGATTGGTTATCGGTACAGGTTAACACTAAGTCACCTAGCCCAGCCATTCCCATAAATGTGGCTGGATCTGCTCCTAATGCGGTACCTAAACGCATCATTTCGGCCAGTCCACGCGTAATTAAAGCCGTACGTGAATTAGCACCAAAACCGAGTCCATCAGACAAACCGGCACCAATCGCAATGATATTTTTGACGGCACCACCAAGCTGAACACCAATTAAATCGGTACTGCTGTAAACACGAAAGCTTTTGCTGCAATGGAATAGCGTTTGTAACTGTTTTAAGAACTCAGGATCTGTTGAGGCAACGGTGACCGCTGTCGGTGAACCTGCGGCCACCTCTTTAGCGAAGGTTGGACCAGATATCACGGCTAGCGGGACTGCATCAGTTAAAATATCTTTTGCAACATCGGATAATAGACGACCAGTATTATGTTCTAGTCCTTTTGTGGCCCAGACTATTTTGATCTCTTTAGATAAGTAAGGTTTTATTTGCGTGAGCACATCACCAAAAACATGGCTTGGGACGACAATCAACAGAATCGTAGAGGCTTTTACCGCTTTTTCCAGATCATTCTCCAGTTTTAATGTTTCAGGAAAAGTGATATCAGGTAAAAAATGCGTGTTGGTTCTTGCTTGTTGGTACTGTGCGATTTTATCCTTATTATGTCCCCAAAGCGTGACTTGATGACCATTACGTGAGAGTAAAATCGCTAAAGCTGTTCCATAAGAACCCGCCCCTAATACCGTTACTGTTGATTGCTGTATATTCATTTTATTGAATTGTCGGCTCGTTATCAGCTTGCTCATGTTGCGCTTTTTGTTGCATGTAGTTGGCAAAAGCAGCATCAAAATTAATAGGTTCTAAGTTAATGACTGGGAAAGTCCCTTTATTCACTAAACCAGAAACCGTTTCACGGACAAATGGGAATAGCAGATTTGGACAATAAGCACCTAAGCAGTGAGCCAATTGACCTTCATCTAATCCATTGATAGTGAAAATACCTGCTTGGGTGACTTCGCAGATATAAGCAATTTCATCATTTGATTTGGTTGTGACTGTTACGCGTAAGATAACTTCAAACACATTTTCTGCTAATTGATTTGAAGAGGAATTCATTTCCAGATTCACTTCAGGTTTCCACTCTTTTGAAAAAATGATCGGTGAATTTGGCGTTTCAAATGAAATATCTTTTGCAAAGATACGTTGAATTGCAAAATTTGATTCTGGTTGTTGATTTGTTTGTTCAGTCATATTTTTCGCCTATTTATATTTACTTTTTAACTAAGGGTAAGTTATCACCATTCCAACCGGCAATACCGTCTTTTAACGCATAAACTTTAGAAAAACCTTGTTGAACTAATAGCTCTCCTGATGCGCCTGACGTCATGCCATTATCACAAACGACAATGATAGGATGGTCTTTAAATTTCTCAATCGATTTAATACTGGCGTTTTTGATGTCAACCGGCAAAATATTGTGAGATTCAGTAATATGTCCACGTTTAAAACTATCATTATTACGAATATCAACCACGACCGCATTTTCTTTATTGATTAGATTAACGGCTTCATTATTGGTTAATATCGCGACTTTTGACATTGTTGATTTAACGGTTAAATAAATAATCGCACCAAAAATAATTAACCACGCTAAGCTTAAGATAGGGTGATTTTTGGCAAAAGGAAGTATTTCACTCATAAAGTTCATAGAATTTGCTTACCTAAATATAAAATATTATCAATTAATGGTGTTAATTATAACGATATTACTGGTTGAAATACAGCTTTGATTCCAGAATCGTGCTGAGAATCTCATTTTATCAAGCAGGGGTAACCATCATATCGTCCTGGATTTCATGTTTGCAAATCTATTGTAATGTCAGATAGTCTTTGATAACAGTATAATCGCAATATTACATCATCACATCGTATGTAAAACCGAGTTGGAATTCGCTATCTTTATATGCATGGCGATAGACGAATAATAGCACAAATTAATAGTAGGCGCTGTTGCACTAAAATGGTGCTTTTGTGTATCATTGGTGCATTGAATCGCCCATCACGGATACGTTTTCATGATAAATATTTATCTGAGAATAAGGCTATCTTAAGCGTTTGATAAATAAGTATGATTTTGATTGTAAAAAGTGGCATCTTTTTTGCAGCATAGAGAATACATAAGAGCAGTATGTTCAATTTTGAATTTCTTTTTAGTCTTATTTTGGAGAAAACCTATGTCCGTACAAAAAGTTTTAGCAATGATAAAAGAGAATGAAGTTAAATTTGTGGATTTACGTTTTACTGATACGAAAGGCAAAGAGCATCATATTACTATTCCTGTCAGTCAGGTTGACGAAGACTTCTTTGAAGATGGTAAAATGTTTGATGGTTCTTCGATTGGTGGCTGGAAAGGAATCAATGAATCTGACATGGTATTGATGCCTGATCTGGCGACAGCGGTGATTGATCCTTTCTACGAAGAGTCAACACTCAATCTTCGCTGTGATGTACTCGAGCCTGCAACATTACAAGGTTATGAGCGTGATCCGCGCTCGATTGCGCAGCGCGCTGAAGAGTATTTACGTTCAACAGGGATTGCAGATACCGTTATTTTTGGACCAGAACCAGAGTTTTTCCTGTTTGACGATGTTCGTTTTGGTACGCCAATGTCAGGTAGTTATGTCCATATCGATGATATTGAAGCGGCCTGGAACTCTGGGACTAAATATGATGGCGGTAATAAAGCTCATCGCCCATGTGTTAAAGGCGGCTATTTCCCAGTTCCGCCAGTGGATTCATCACAAGATATTCGCTCAACCATGTGTTTAATTATGGAGCAGCTGGGCTTGGTTGTCGAAGCGCACCATCATGAAGTGGCGACGGCCGGCCAAAATGAGATTGCTTGTCGTTTTAATACTTTAACCGCCAAAGCCGATGAGGTACAAATTTATAAATATGTAGTACAAAATGTTGCCCATGCTTATGGTAAAACTGCGACCTTTATGCCGAAACCGATGTTTGGTGATAACGGTTCTGGTATGCATTGTCATCAATCACTCGCCAAAGATGGCGTCAATTTATTTGCTGGCGATAAGTATGCCGGTTTATCTGAAATGGCGATATTTTATATCGGCGGCATTATTAAACATGCAAAAGCCATTAATGCATTTACCAATCCTGCGACCAACTCTTATAAACGCTTAGTTCCGGGTTATGAAGCACCAGTCATGTTGGCTTACTCTGCACGAAATCGTTCAGCGTCGATTCGTATTCCAGTGGTGACTAATCCAAAAGCGCGTCGTATTGAAGTGCGTTTCCCAGATCCAGTTTGTAATCCTTATTTAGGATTTGCCGCTCAGCTGATGGCAGGTCTGGATGGGATTATGAATAAGATTCATCCGGGAGATGCAATGGATAAAAATCTTTACGATTTACCGCCGGAAGAGTCTAAATTAATTCCAACTGTGGCCGGTTCATTAGAAGAAGCCATGGCGGCTTTAGATGCGGATCGCGAATTTTTAACCCGCGGTAACGTGTTCACTGACGATATGATCGATGCCTATATGGAATTAAAACGTGAGGATATTGATCGTGTTCGAATGACGCCGCATCCGGTCGAGTTTGAGATGTATTATAGCTGCTAATCTATGTCATGAGATTCGCTGTAGTTTTCAGTGCAGCGAATCTAGCTAATTTAATTAAGGGAGAGATGCATGCCGGTACGTTGTATATCTAATGCTGAAACAATCCTTAATTCCATGTTAACCAATCTTATCCTGCTTGATGAAGATTTACATATCTTATATGCCAATTTAGCGGCGGAGCAGTTACTCTCCTTAAGTCATCGTAAATGTCAGGGCAGTTATTTTCCCGATCTGTTTAGTTACTTATCCTTAGATCTGAGCTTAATGCGTAGTGCGCTAGCGCAAGAACAGGGTTTTACTGATAATGAAGTAAATTTAGTTATCAATGAACAGCTGTTTATTTTATCGCTCACCGCACAACGTTTTGAGCAAAATAGGGTTTTGATTGAAATTACGCCGCTGAATAATCAAAAAAAGATTAGTCAGGAGCAGTTACAGCAAGCGCAGCAGATGGCCGCCCGGGATCTGGTCAGGGGACTGGCGCATGAGATCAAAAATCCGTTGGGGGGATTGCGAGGTGCTGCTCAACTTCTATCGCGCGAGTTACCGCAAAATGAGTTACAAGAGTATACCCAAATTATCATTGAACAAGCTGATCGTTTGCGCAATCTGGTCGATCGATTATTAGGACCTCAAAGGCCTATCAATCAAAAAGTACAGAATATTCATCAAGCCATTGAAGATGTTTATAAGTTGCTCAAACTCGAAAAACAGCGCGATGATATTGACATTATTCGTGATTATGATCCGAGTTTGCCTGAGTTTGAACATGATTCTGAACAGATTCAACAAGTAGTGCTCAATATTTGTCGCAATGCATTACAAGCGCTGGACTATCAGGCTGGCATCATTATACTGAGAACGCGCACTGAGTTTCAGGTCACGTTACACGGAAAACGATATCGATTGTGTGCCAGAATCGATATTGAAGATAATGGCCCCGGTGTGCCTGTTCATCTGCGTGATACGCTATTTTATCCGATGGTCAGTGGCAACCAAGCGGGATCGGGGCTTGGATTATCGATAGCGCGCAATTTAGTTGATCAACATAGTGGTAAGATTGATTTTAGTAGCTGGCCTGGCCATACGATATTTTCAATCTATTTGCCAATTCGACAATGAGGTGTTTATGATTGACCACATTATCGCTGAGACTGCAATCACATCATCGCGGGTAACGCAAGATACTTTGCATCAAGACTATATCTGGATCGTTGATGATGATAGTTCAATACGCTGGGTACTGGAACGTGCTTTGCAGCAGGCTGGATTTACCTGTTTAAGTTTTAGTAGCGGGCTTGAGATGCTCGATGCATTGAGATTTAGTCCGCATAAACCCGCCGTACTGATTTCTGATATTCGCATGCCGGGGATTGATGGATTGACTTTACTCAATCAACTTAAAGAACAACTGCCGGCATTGCCAGTCATCATTATGACGGCGCATTCTGATTTAGATGCGGCAGTCAGTGCGTATCAAAAAGGGGCTTTTGATTATATTCCAAAACCATTTGATGTTGATGATATGGTTAATTTAGTCAAAAAAGCCCTCTTATATAATCAGCAGCAGCAAGCGGAACATATGAGTAAAGCACCGGCGACCTCCAGTATTATCGGTGAAGCACCAGCCATGCAAGAGGTCTTTAGAACCATTGGTCGTTTATCTAAATCATCGATTAGCGTTTTGATTAATGGTGAGTCTGGTTCTGGAAAAGAGCTGGTGGCTCAAGCTCTGCATTTACATAGTCCGCGCGCTAAAATGCCTTTTATCGCCTTGAATATGGCGGCGATCCCGAAAGATTTGATTGAGTCGGAACTATTTGGCCATGAAAAAGGGGCTTTTACAGGTGCCAATCAGATAAGACAAGGGCGTTTTGAACAGGCGAATGGCGGTACACTGTTTTTAGATGAAATTGGCGATATGCCGCTTGATGTACAAACACGTTTGCTGCGAGTGTTGGCTGAAGGGCAATTCTATCGAATTGGCGGTTATTCGCCGATTAAAGTTGATGTGCGTATCATTGCCGCCACCCATCAAGATTTACAGCTTCGGGTTAAAGAGGGGCTGTTTCGTGAAGACCTGTTTCATCGTTTAAATGTGATCCGTATTCTATTACCGCCACTACGTGAAAGAGCCGAAGATATTCCGCTTTTAGCACATCATTTTTTACAAACGACCGCAAAAGAGCTCTCTGTTGAACCGAAAATGTTGAGTCAAGATGCACTGGCGTTATTGATGCGTTTTGCCTGGCCGGGTAATGTCCGCCAGCTAGAAAATATTTGTCGTTATGCGACGGTTATGTCGTCTGGAAAAGAGATTCAAGTCCTTGACCTGCCGCCTGAGCTGCAAACCGCCAGTTCAGTACCTGATGTTAGTGTCGTCACTGATTTGGCCGACATAAGGACAGCAAGTCAACCTGCGCAACCAATTACTAACACCAGCGCCTGGCAAGCCTTATTAAAGCAGTGGGCCGATCAAGCGTTGGCTTCGGGCAATGAGCAGATTCTCCCCGCGGTGGTTTCAGATGTTGAGCGTATTTTATTGCACTGTGCGCTCAATTTTACCCGCGGTCATAAGCAAGAAGCGGCTCATTTACTCGGTTGGGGACGAAATACGCTGACGCGTAAGCTGAAAGAGTTAGATAAACCAGATTAATCACCCAATTTATCACCAGTCAATCAAAGCCGTACTTTAGTACGGCCCTATCTTCTACGTAAGACAGAGCAAGGCATTGTCGATACTTATAGTTTGTAAAAATAATATTAATAGATAAAATTTTTGTTATATTTCTAGACATTGATGTCAAATAGTTACATGATAAATTAATCATAACGTTAGCATTATTTATCAAAATGTTTAAACAATGAACTATAGCGTTTTTAAGGAGACGACAATGGCCAAAGCAACAACAGCGAAAACGACGACGAAAAGCACCACGACGACTAAAGCGAAAACTTTACAAAAGGCTGCCTTAACATTACCAACAGATTTAGGCGCGCAAGCTTCTCAAGATATCTCGGGCGCAATGAATGCGGTCTTAGCAGACGTTTTTGCGTTATTTTTGAAAACGAAAAACTTCCATTGGCATGTCAGTGGACCACATTTTAGAGATTATCATTTACTGTTTGATGAGCAAGCGGGTGAAATTTTCGCCATGGTGGATGAGATCGCTGAACGTGTGCGTAAATTAGGTGGTACCACGATTCGTTCTATTGGTCATATCTCGCGTTTACAACGTCTAAGCGATAATGACGCCGCTTATGTTGAACCATCAGATATGCTTGCCGAACTCTGTCAGGATAATATCTCATTGACCGAAAAATTACGTGCTGCGCACGATGTTTGCGGTGATTACAATGATACCGCTTCAGCGAGTTTAATTGAAGAGTGGATTAACCAATCAGAACGCCGTTCATGGTTCTTGTTCGAAGCTGGCCGTAAATCAGATTCATCTGGACGTTAGTTGCTTCGCTAAATAATATATTATCGAAAAGGTAGCCGCGCGCTACCTTTTTCTTACAATAATAAAAAAGGAGATAAACGATGAGTAAATCTATTGCCGTTATTGTTGGTAGTCTTAGAAAAGATTCATATAATCGTAAGCTGGCCAAAGTTTTGCAGGAAATTGCCCCTGCTTCATTAAGTTTAAAGATTATCGAAATTGGTGATTTACCGCTTTATAATGAAGATATTGATGGTGATAATCCGCCGGCAGCCTATACCCGTTTTCGTCAGGAAATGGCCGCTTGTCAGGGGGCTATTTTTGTGTCACCTGAATACAATCGCTCTGTTCCAGCAGCATTAAAAAATGCTTTAGATGTCGGTTCACGTCCTTATGGTAAAAGTATCTGGTCGAAAAAACCGGCTGTCGTGATTACCGCATCACCAGGTGCGATTGGCGGTTTTGGTGCTAATCATCACATCAGACAGTCATTAGTATTTCTGGATATGATCACGTTACAACAACCAGAAGCCTATTTTGGCGGTGTAGCCAATGCCTTTGATGAAAACGGTAACATTGTGCCGAAAAGCAAAGAGTTCTTACAGTTAATTATTAATGCTTATGCAGATCTGGTGAATAAACTGGCTTAGCGCTTTACGTAATCAGACCAGTTGATAAGTCCGAATAATGAATATTATTCGGATTTTTTTATGCTTAAATGTGTCCAATTGATTACTTGATGATGACGATAAGATAATCGGTGAATTTGCTAGTTTATTTAAGCCTCTCTCTTCAATCCTGTCTGCTTGATGATAGACATAAAAAAGCCATCAAATGGCGTTGATGGCAAGATAAATAATGCATATTAATCTGATGACTGTTTGAGCTTTTTATCCCGTAGCAGATTAAGTATTTCCACGCCCAATGAAAAGAACATCGCGAAATAGATATATCCTTTCGGAACATGGACATGCAGGCTCTCGATAATGAGTATCGCGCCCACTAAGATAAGGAAAGCCAAGGCGAGCATTTTAACGGATGGATAAGCTTCAACAAATTCGCCTATGGGTTTGGCAGCAAACATCATAATCATCACAGCAAAGATCACCGCAGCTATCATGATAAATAGATGATCTGAAAGTCCGACAGCGGTAATGACCGAGTCCAGACTAAAGACGATATCGAGCACCATGATCTGGACAATCGCTTTTGCCAGCGTCATCGATACCGATGAAAACTTTTCATGTTCTGGTTGATGAAACATCTCTTTAACTTCTAAAATACCTTTCCAGACTAAGAACAGACCACCGAACAGTAGCACCAGATCACGTACGGAAATGGCAATAAGTAAGCTTGAAAAATCATTGCTGGCGGCTAAATTAGCCGGTGAGAGCAAACTGATTTTATATTGATAAATATAAAATAGTGGCTCTTTGAGCTTGGCAATCCAAGCCAGTGAAGCTAGTAAACCAATGCGCATGATCATCGCGGCCGCTAAGCCTAATCGACGCGCAAAATTCTGTTGATGTTTGGGTAGTTTTGCAACGACCAGCGATAGAAATATGATATTATCGATCCCGAGAATAATTTCGAGGATAGTTAATGTCGCTAAAGCGAGCCAGGCATTAGGGTCAGAGAGCCATTCGAACATAGTGATTATCGTCATCCATTTGGGTAACAAAAGAGATCATTATACGCACAATTTTAGATTTAAAAATGAGATAATTAAATTATTTATTACCGCAAATTGATTAAATAGAAGATAGTCCCATGATGATGTTACCGCCGACCTCCGAGCTAGAATTACTGAAACGAGCAGCACATATTGCTGGTTATACGATGGGCGAAATTGCCGATTGTTTAAATCTGCCGATCCCGGAGAATTTAAAACGTGATAAGGGCTGGGTTGGTCAGTTACTCGAGACCTATTTAGGCGCTCAAGCCGGCAGCAAGCCTGAACAAGATTTTGCTGATTTGGGCATTGAGTTAAAAACCATTCCGGTGGATAAAACAGGCCAGCCACTTGAAACCACCTTTGTCTGTGTTGCACCCTTAATGGCCAATTATGGTATAACCTGGCAGACCAGCCATGTACGCTATAAGTTACAAAAAGTGTTATGGATTCCCGTCGAAGGTAGCCGAGATATACCGCTGGCCCAGCGTCGTATCGGTTCACCGATTTTATGGACGCCAAATGCTGATGAAGAGCAGGCCTTGCAGGCCGATTGGCAGGAGTTGATGGATATGATTGTGCTCGGTCAGATTAACCAAGTCACGGCTCGCCAAGGTAAATATCTACAGTTACGGCCTAAGGCGGCCAATGGCCGGATACTGACTGAAGCGATAGGCGAAGAAGGCCAGATCATCTATACCCGGCCGCGCGGATTTTATCTTAAAAAAGCGTTTACCGGTAACATCCTTGCGCGTTATCTGCAAGGCTAGTCAGTATCAATGGTCAGGATCAGAATTTTCGAATTACGCTGATAGTTATAGAGCGCTTTCTTCTTTATCGGTAAATCATCGACGCAGGCTGGTTTAAAGCCTCGCTCCTGAAACCAGTGGATACTGTGCGTGGTTAACACAAACAGTTTGTTTAAGCTGAGCTGTTTGGCTCGTTCGATAATTTTTTCTAACAGCACATCACCGCGCGATGATTTACGATAATCTGGATGAATCGCCACACATGCCATTTCGCCCATCTGCTCTTCATAAAAGGGATAGAGCGCGGCACAGCCAATCTTAATATTATCTCGTTCAATAATCATAAACTGATCGATCTCCATCTCTAGCTGTTCACGGGAACGACGGACTAAGATTCCTTGCTCCTCCATCGGCCGAATCAGATCTAAAATGCCGCCAATATCATGGATATTAGCCAATCTAATTTGTTCTGAATGTGCCATTGCCACTTGCGTGCCAATACCATCAAGGGAAAATAGCTCTTGTAATAGTGAGCCATCAATCTGGTAGCTGACCAGATGGCTGCGCCGAACACCGTTTTTACAGGCTTTTGCGGCAGCGGTTAAGAATCGGGCTTCACTGGAGAGTGGTAGACCCAGCGCCGCTTTTCTTTGGACATACGCGTCGGCATCGACTGGATAGAGATCGCTGATCACCTGCCCATGTTCATCGAGTACGCCTTGCTCAGCACAAAAGCTGATCAGTTTTTCTGCGCGCAGTTTTATGGCTACTTCTGCGGCAATCTCCTCCGAAGTGAGATTAAAATTCTCGCCGGTCACCGATACGCCAATCGGGCCGATTAACACAATGGTGCGATTTTGTAGCTGTTTATGGATGGCCTCACTATTAATCCGGCGTATTTTACCGGTATGCTGATAATCCACTCCGTCATCAACCCCAAGTGGCTGAGCAATCACAAAATTGCCACTCACGACATTCAGATGTGCGCCTTGTAACGGCGTATTGTTCAGACTCATGGAGAGCTTGGCGGTTATATCGAGCTGTAATAAACCGGCGACTTGTTTGGTGATATCCAGTGTGCGCTGATCAGTAATACGGGTATATTTATGAAAAATTGGCTGAATCTGCTGATAGCGCAGCGCGCTATCAATTTGGTTTCTGGCGCCATACACAATTACCATATTAATGCCTAAGCTATGCAGCAGACCAATGTCATTAATAATATTTGCATAATTATTACTTTTTATCGCCGCACCAGTGAAGAGTATAACAAAGGTTTTTTCTCGGTGAGAATTGATATAAGGTGATGAATGTCTTAAGCTTTCTATCAGTTGAATTGATCTTGCTTTCATAGCTCCCTCGAAGAATAATCATTCTGTATTTATGTATTTTTATTCATTTATTATCGCTGTGCAAGTGATTTTTTTAAGTAGTCGTGTTGTTGTACTGACTACTGATAGCGCTATTATTCAGCAATAGTGGCTATTGATAATTAAGCGTAATCATTCAGCGCATAGCAAGACTAATGCGCAGATTGTGTCTCTATTAAGCTAGGCTGCTGAGTTGATAGGTAACCAGATAGGGCAATTTATCGATTTGCAAAGATCATCTAAAACTTATCATGATTTACACCGATAGTGCTTGCGGTGTTTATAGCAGATCAATAAGTCAGCCGTGACGATAAACAGCAGAATAGGGAAAGGGGGCTGGCTTACGCGTACTAAGCCTTAGCACTTTTAGTTATCTTTTGACTCATCTACCCATCGCAGTGCTTTTGTTTGTAAACTGATGCACTGCGATGATGGTCTGAAACTATCAACTCTCCATTATCATAACGGTGCTAAACATCAATGATTTCGCTATTTTATCATCATCTGGTTTATACCTGAAAGATCTTTGAACCATGAAAAAGCGATAGTGGCAAAGTATATCAAGCAAAAAAATTAATAATTGCGCATTTAAACTAGTTCATTTTATCCTTAACCCCCTTAAATTGATTGAATAATTAATCTAGCATCTGATCATATAGCTTCATAATTATAAAATAAAATATTATTTATTTGTGCTATTTTGTTATGCTTTAATCCACTATAAAACTAAGCTTATTCATAATAACAATGGGGAAAACATGAAAAAAATAATAAAACCGACTCGGATCACGACTGCGTTACATGTAGCAATCGTGCTGATGGCAACCACCTCGGCTGCCACAGTTTATGCTGTGGATAATAGCGTCAGTATCATTGGGCAAACATCTGGTTCAATCAGTGTCAATAATCGCAAGCCGATCATTACTGAAAATTCAGGTATTAATCTTGCCGGTAATCGCGTTGTTAATATTAATGTGATGAATCGTTTGGCCATAACCAGTGACAAAGCCGGCATTAATTTATCCGCTAACAAGGTTGATGGTGATATCACGAATATTAACAATGGCGCAATTACCAGCGGCACTGATGGTATTTCGATTGATTACTAGAATTCCGCAGGCAATATCAATGTGATTAATAGTGGTAACATTGATGCGATTGGTGCAGGTATTTCTATACAAACGATGTACAGTGATACCGCTGATATCTATATTCAAAATAACGCGGATATCAGCAGCTCGTCCCGTCTAATTGATGTGTGGGCTAAAGATGGTACTAATGTGACAATGGATTCCAGTGGTGCGGAATATCATTGTTCTGGCAACTGCTATGGTGGCATCAGTGTTATCACAGCCTCTAATGCATCTCCTAGCCTCCTGCCAACACTCTACGAAATCAACTCAACTGATCACTTTTTTTATGAACGGAGCTGGATTTGTTACAAGCGCTATAGGAATGAGTGGCTATCATCTTAACAATACCAGCAATATTAATCTTGATGGTACCAATATTTTTTTAGGTGACGGTTATTTTTCTGGAATTAGCAATACTATATTTAGTCAGCAGGGCGGAGCAAAAAATATCTCGTTAGTGAATTCCAACATTTGAGAATGACGAGCAAAATGGTTACTACTTAACCAACGACGCTAATGCAAATGCAACCGCTAAAAACAGCCGTATGCTGCCAGTGAGCGCGATGGCGCCGATGGCTTTTGATTTAGCTGATGATAGGGCAGGCGCAGCGCCAGCACTTGATACAGATGATCAAAGCGTGAAGATGATTAATCCCGATATTGGGGCGGTTCTAGGGGCACAGCAGCTGGCTAGTCAAATTTTTAAAAATAATCCAGTCGATGATTTCCAACAGACTGGCGGTGAGTGTCAGGCCGTTTGGGGTAAAATCAATGCCAACTACCAGCACTATGATATCTTTGGTGGCCGGTTACATAACCGCACCTCTGCACAGTCAATGACTATCGGCACGGACTTATACCGCTCAGTTGATTTAGGCGCGATTGCCGGTGGCTTTGCCAGCCTTGGTCAGGATCAGGTACGCTCAAAATCGGCCTTTACCGATAGCCGTGCTGAGTTAGATGTGAAAGGGGTGTCATTTGGCGGTTATTTATTGTTAAATTCACAAGCAGTCGAAGGAGCTTATCTGAACAGCTGGATTACTTATGCTCATCTAAACAACCAGCTCAAAAATGCCTTAATGGGCTCAGTGAAATACAATGCGAATCAATATATGGCGATGGCTGAAACCGGTTATAAACTACTACTGGCTAATACTGACCAAAACAGTGCCTGGTACTTAAAACCCAATGGCTCAGTCAGCTACGGTTACTATAAAGCCAATGATATGATTGATCATACTGGCACAGCGTATACGAGCAATAAGATGGCTGGTTTTAAGAGCTGCTTAGGTGTGCGTCTGTTTCACCAAAATCTGGATGGACAAGGCTTAATGCCATTTATGGAAGTCAATGGTATCTACAATGGTGAGAAAAACAAACTCAATGTCAACTTAGATAGTGCTGACCAGACCATCGGTCAAAAACGTGTGGAAGTGAAACTGGGTGTTACTGGTAATCACAGCAAAAACTTAAGTGCTTATGGTTTTGTCTCTGGCCAGAAAGGTAGCCATGACAATAAACAACTGGATATGGAAGTGGGGATCTCTTACGCGTTCTAAGCATCATTCAATATAAGATAACCATTAAAATAAACAGCGCTTTAGTTTAACACTAAAGCGCTGCTATTGTGGTTTATCAACCGCAACATAATCACCAACAATCTTACCTGCCGATGTTATTGACGCTCTTACCTCACTGTGATCAGCGTGCAGTCACCATTTCACAGACGATATCATGACTGAAGGTGATTTTATTATCTGCTCAGTCATCAATAGCGACGATGTATGCTATTACAAAACACGCAATGATTTATCTATCATGAACAGTAAACAAACATTATCTCAGCTTAGCACGCTCAATCAAAGCGTTGCTAAGCCAGATAAACCTCAAGCGGCTACTCGACCGTTACTGATTTGGCTAAGTTACGCGGCTGATCCACATCAGTGCCTTTGATTAAAGCCACGTGATAGGAGAGCAGCTGCGTTGGCACGGTATAGTAAATCGGCGCGGTAATCTCTTCGACATGGGGTAGGGCAATAATTTTCATGGTGCTGTCACTTTCGAAACCGGCATCTTGTTCAGCGAATACGTACAGTAGTCCACCACGCGCTCTCACTTCTTCAATATTTGATTTCAGTTTTTCTAATAACTCATTGGTTGGCGCCATCACAATCACCGGCATATCCGCATCAATCAAGGCTAAAGGACCATGTTTAAGTTCACCTGCCGCATAAGCTTCAGCGTGAATATAAGAGATCTCTTTCAGTTTGAGTGCCGCTTCCATCGCTATCGGGTATTGATCGCCACGGCCAAGGAATAGGGCATGGTGCTTATCGGAAAACTGCTCCGCTAACGCCTCGATCATGTTGTCAAAAGTCAGCACCTGTTCAATGCGGCTTGGTAGAGCTTGTAATGCATGGGTAATCGCCTGTTCAGTCGCTTCAGACATCTTATTTAAACGACCTAATTTCGCGACCAGCATCAATAATACGGTTAACTGAGTGGTGAAGGCTTTGGTTGAGGCGACGCCAATCTCTACACCGGCTTTGGTTAACAGGACTAAATCGGCTTCACGTACTAAGGTTGAGGCGGCAACATTACAAATCGCCAGTGAACCGATATAGCCAATCTCCTTGGATAATCGTAGCGCAGCCAGGGTATCAGCCGTCTCACCGGATTGTGATAACGTGATAAATAGACTATTTTTACGATGAGCTGGTTTGCGATAACGAAACTCTGAGGCGATTTCAACATCACAAGGAATGCCTGCTAAGGCTTCAAACCAATAACGGGCAACCATACCGGCATTGTAAGCGGTACCACAGGCGACAATTTGGATATGCTCAACCTGTTTTAGCATCTCTTGTGCGGCATTATCGAGCTCGTTGAACACCACTTTACCGTGTTGCAGGCGACCTTCCAGCGTATTTTTGATCGCATTGGGTTGCTCAAAGATCTCTTTTTGCATGTAGTGACGATAAGTGCCTTTATCACCGGCATCGTATTGTGCATTGGATTCAATCACCGGGCGCTCGACTAAACGACCGGTTTTATCCCAAATCTCTATCGTGGTTTTGGTGATTTGAGCAATATCACCCTCTTCCAGAAACATGAAGCGACGCGTGACCGGTAACAGGGCCAGCTGATCGGAGGCAACAAAATTTTCACCAATCCCTAAGCCGATGACCAGTGGACTGCCTGAACGGGCGACAACCAACGTATTTGGGTCACGTCTATCCATAAATACCGTGCCGTAAGCACCACGTAAATGTGGAATGATGGCTCTCACTGCATCGATTAAACGGGTACTTTGTGTCATCTGCTTATGGAGTAAATGCGCGACCACTTCGGTATCAGTTTCCGAACTAAATTGGTAACCTTGCGCGATGAGTTTTTCTTTCAGGCCTGCATAATTCTCAATAATACCATTATGGACAACGGCAATATAATCAGAAACATGCGGATGGGCATTACGTTCAGCGGGCTCGCCATGCGTCGCCCAGCGGGTATGCGCGATACCGGTTGATCCTTTAACTGGATTTTGGTTGACGGCATCTCGCAGTGCCTGCACTTTACCCACGCAGCGCACGCGTTGTAATTCACCTGAAGATGAGATAACAGCCAGTCCAGCAGAGTCATAGCCTCGATACTCCAGACGTTTTAATCCTTCTAATAAAATTTCGGCAATATCTCGCTGTGCCACTGCACCTACTATTCCACACATATCTCTATCCCTAAATCTAAATGAACTGGTTACGCTACAATCATGCTGTAGACATCTATTTTTGTTTGGTTGGACGCTGCCAACCCTGAATATGCTGTTGTTTAATGCGGCTAATGACTAACTCATTTTCACCGATATCTTCTGTCACGGTGGTGCCGGCGCCGATAGTTGCACCTTTAGCCACGGTTACCGGCGCAATTAATTGGGTATCAGAGCCGATAAACACATTATCACCAATGATGGTTTTAAATTTGTTGGCACCATCATAATTACAGGTGATCGTTCCGGCACCTATATTGACCTGCGCACCGATTTCGCTATCGCCAAGATAGCTCAGATGGCCGGCTTTTGAGTTCTGGCCGAGTTGGGTATTCTTCAGTTCAACAAAGTTGCCGACATGGGCTTTTTCAGCTAGTTGTGTGCCGGGTCTTAAACGGGCAAAGGGCCCAACGGTACACGCATTAGCTAGCACTGAATCTTCAATGACTGAATAAGGACTAATCTGACAATCATCACCAATTTGGCAGTTTTTCAGCACGCAGCCACTACCAATATACACCCGATCGCCCAGTTCAACATGACCTTCAATAATGACGTTGGTATCGATGACTACATCTTTACCATGGATTAATGTGCCTCGTAAATCAAAGCGGTCTGGGTCGTAAAGGGTTACGCCGGCTAAGAGTAACTGCTGCGCTTGCTCGGTTTGATAAATTCGTTCTAGTTCAGCCAGCTGCAAACGATCATTCACACCTTGCGCTTCAAAGGCATTTTGCGGATGTGTCGCTTGAATTTGGTAACCGTCATGATAGGCTAATTTAATCACATCGGTGAGATAATACTCCTGCTGTGCATTGTGATTATTCAAACGTCCCAGCCAGTTTTTTAAGGCTTTGCCTGGTGCCAGCATAATACCAGTATTCACTTCATGAATTTGTTTTTGCGCTTCGCTGGCATCTTTTTGCTCAACAATACCGACAATATTGCCCTGTTCACGCACAATACGGCCATAGCCAGTGGGATCGGTTAATTCAACAGTGAGGAGTGAGAGTCCTTTGCTTGGCTTATGCGCAATTAGATCGTTTAACGTGGCAGCGCTAATGAGTGGCGTATCGGCATAAAGAATTAAAACATTATCGTCATCTTGCAGGTAGGGCATCGCCTGCTGAACCGCATGTCCTGTGCCTAACTGCTTCTCCTGCAGGATCAATTCAACGCCTTGTCCAGCCAGTGCCTGTTCTAACTGGTCTTTACCATGACCATAAATCACATACAGGTTATCTGGATTCAATGGTTTAACGCTGTCAATCACATGTTGTACTAACGATTTACCGCCGAGGTGATGGAGCACCTTAGGTCGGTTTGAGTACATACGAGTCCCTTTACCCGCAGCAAGAATAACAACACTTAATTTAGCCATAGCGAAACCTGAATTGAGATGAGATAAAAAACTTCCGTTACTATAATAAAAGATGGCTGATGAAACAATGCGAAAACGGATTTAAATTATGAATTTTTTATATGAAAAAAGTGCCTACGACCAAAGTCGTGATCATTTGCCTGGTAAGACCCGAGACTAACCGGTAAATACTGATTGAGAATACCTTATATCCTCACTATAATTAACCCTAATTTGATTTGCAAAGACTATTATAAATAGGAATATAAAACTATGTCAGTATTAAAAAACGATCGTTATTTGCGGGCACTCCGCTGCCAGCCTGTTGATCGTACGCCGGTATGGATGATGAGACAAGCGGGGCGTTACTTGCCAGAATACCGTGCACTAAGAGCCGAAGCGGGCAGTTTTATGAATCTGTGTAAAAATCCACAGCTCGCTTGTGAGGTTACGCTGCAGCCACTACGCCGTTTTGATCTTGATGCCGCGATTATTTTTTCTGATATTTTGACTATCCCCGATGCGATGGGACTCGGTCTCTACTTTGAAACGGGTGAAGGCCCTCGTTTTGAGAAAAGTTTGCTTTCTGCCGCTGATATTCAGGTTTTACCGATTCCCGATCCCGAGGTTGAACTGCGCTACGTGATGGATGCTATCCGCACCACACGTCATGAATTACAAGGTAAAGTGCCGTTAATTGGCTTTTCCGGTAGTCCCTGGACACTGGCAACTTATATGATTGAAGGTGGCAGTAGTAAGACGTTCTCAAAAATTAAAAAAATGATGTACAGTGAACCTGAATTATTACACGCCCTATTAGCTAAATTGACGCAGAGTGTAATTTTATACTTAAACGCGCAAATTAGGGCGGGCGCACAGTCAGTGATGATCTTTGATTCGTGGGGCGGGGCGCTTAGCCATGAAAGCTATCGCCTGTTTTCATTGAATTACATGCAGCAAATTGTCGAGGGAATCAACCGAGGTGATAGCAGCTCAGCCAATTCTGCCGATTATGTACCAGTCACGCTGTTTACAAAAGGCGGTGGTTTGTGGCTGGACAAATTGATTCAAACCGGAGCAGATGCGTTGGGTGTCGACTGGACGGTCAATTTAGGCCAAGCCCGTGCCTTGGTTCAGCAATCCGGTAAAAACGTAGCACTACAAGGGAATTTAGATCCGGCGGTGCTCTATGCGCCGCAACCTTTTATTGAAACACAAGTCGAATCTGTGCTGAGTGAGTTTGGTGCAGGAACTGGCCATGTCTTTAATTTAGGCCATGGCATTATGCAAGATGCGCCGATTGCGCATGTTGACTATTTAATTAAAGCAGTACATGAAAAGTCTGCAAGGTATCATCGATGATCAAAAATCCCATCCAGTTAAGGCTGGAAAAATTGTCTCAATGGCAACTCAAAACCTTTATGGCTTGTCTGTGTGAGCGTATGTATCCCAATTACGCCTTTTTTTGTGAACAAACCCAATTTGTTTCGCCGAATCGTTTTCGGGTCATTCTCGATTTAGTCTGGGAGTCATTATTAGTTAAAAAAGCTAAAATTAATTTTGAGTCACAACTGGACAAGTTTGAGTTGGTGATTCCAGAAATTGAGCAGTTTGATTGTTATAGTGTATTTCCCGCTGTAGACGCCTGTGAGGCACTTGGCGAACTCTTGCACGCTTATTTAAGTGATAATGTGGTGGAATATGCGGTTAAGATGAGCAATATTTCTCTTAACACGGTCGCAACCTATGAAATGACACAATTAGGTCAGGCATTATCGGAAGATGAACTAAAAACATTACCAGCTATTTTAGATGAGCTCGATATTCAGTGGGAAATATATCGTTTGTTAAAGAATGAAGATGAACTAAATATTGAGCTTATAAAAGGGTTAAAGGAAGACTTAAGAGAAGAGGCAGTCAGTAATATTGGTGTTTTTTTGAGCAAACAAGTTGGTTAATTAGCATTATTTCATAAATTTTTTAAATTTTACTTTAATCTTGCTGGAATATGTTCTACATTTATAGGCCTCTAAGCGGTTTCTAGGATAGTTGAGTAAGTAATATCGCTTAGCTTTCTAGTTTTTAACTTTTAATACTTACTGTAAGGATATATAGATGAATAAGACTGAACTTGTAGATGCAATTGCTAGTAAAGCAGACATTACTAAAGTAGCAGCGAAAACTGCATTAGAAGCTACACTTGCTGCGATCGCTGAATCACTACAAAAAGGTGAACCAGTGCAATTAGTTGGTTTTGGTACTTTCAAAGTTAACAATCGTAAAGCACGTACTGGCCGTAACCCTAAAACCGGTAAAGAGATCAAAATTGCAGCAACTAAAGTGCCTGCATTCGTTTCTGGTAAAGGCTTAAAAGATACTGTTAAGTAATATAAAAAATGTACTTAAGCTAAAACCCTGTCATATCAGGGTTTTTTTATACCTATTGTTCGGCGATAAAAATCTGTCGCTACTTATTCTGCATTAACTGCTTTTTGGCTTTTGCTCTGGCAATCGCATCGGCAACACGCTGTTTGCGCTGCTCAGCCGAGGGTGGTGGCGTGATATTGAGTGTTGGTTGAGGCGTATATAAGCTGATAACCGGACTGGCTAACGGCTGATTGCGGCGTGTTTGCCTGAGCGTCTTTTGTTCAATTAAGCGATGCTCCTCTTCACTGGATATCGGTGTGCCGGGGGTTGCCAGACTGATACAGTTGGTTGGACACACCTCAACACAGCGGCTACAACTAGTACAGAGCTGGGGCATAATGGTATGTAACATTTTCTTTGTGCCCACAATAGCATCAGTTGGGCAAACCCGCAGGCATTTGCTGCAGCCAATACAGTGGTACTCATCGACTAACGCTTTCAATGCTAATTCTGTCATTAACTTAATCCAACGATATTGCCATCTACATCAATATCGATATTGCGATAGGCCGGTAGTGTGCCTAAGCCTGGCATCGTCATCACATTACCCGCATAAACCCGGATAAATCCAGCGCCGGCCGAAACTTGTAATGACGTCACGTCAATATCGAAATTAGTCGGGACATTTTTGAGGTTCGGATCTGCGCTAATTGACATCGGTGTTTTTACCATGCAAAGCGGCAGATGGTCTAGTTTGAGCGCTGCAATTTCTTTGATATTTGTCAGCGCTCGCTCAGAGAGTTTCGCTTGATTCGCACCATATTTTTTGGCCATGATCTGAATTTTATCCAGTAACGGTGTCTCATTGCGATAAGGTAAACTAACCTGACTGGCTTGTTGGCAAGCATTCACGATGTGCCTGGAGAGCTGCGCTGTGCCTTGACCACCATGCGCAAAGGCTTCACTCACTTCACAAGCAAAGGCGCCTTGGGCTAACGCGTACTGTTGCACAAAATTTAACTCTTCTTGATGGTCGTAAGGGAAGCGGTTTATCGCCACAATCACCGGTAATCCATAACTGCGGGCGTTTTGAATATGCCAGCCTAAATTAGCACAACCAATCGATAGCAGGTCGAGATTAGACTCGGTCACGGCAGCGGGGAGTGCCTGACCGGGTTTGATATTAAATTCACCACTATTAGATTTTAAACTGCGGACTGTAGCCACTAACACAATGCAAGAGGGGGCGACTCCGGTTTGGCGGTATTTAATATTAAAGAATTTTTCCATTCCCATATCGGAACCGAAGCCTGCTTCTGTGACGACATAATCAGCCAGCTGCAAAGCCACGATGTCGGCAAGCACAGAGGAGTTACCGTGGGCAATATTGGCAAACGGACCGGCATGAATTAAGACCGGTGTGTGCTCTGCCGTTTGCATCAAATTGGGATGAATAGCATCTTTTAATAGTGCGGTCATGGCGCCAGCCACTTCTAAATGTTCGGCAGTAATGGGCTGACCTTGCGTGTTATAAGCGAGAATAATTTGACCGATTCGTTGGCGCATATCATGTAGATCGGTTGAGAGGGCTAATATCGCCATTAACTCAGAAGCGGCGGATATTTCAAAACTATCTTGACGTTCGACACCATTGAGTTCACCGCCAATACCGACGGTGATACTTCTTAGCGCTCTGTCATTATGATCAATGACTCGTTTCCAGACTATCCGCTGCTGATCGATATTGAGTCGGGCTAATTGCGTTTGTGCGGTAAATTCGTCACCTAAGCGCGCTTCATGGTAGAGGCGTGCATCGAGCGCAGCTGAAGCTAAATCATGGGCAGCGGTAATAGCATGGATATCACCCGTAAGATGCATATTGAGTTTTTCCATCGGCAGTACTTCTGCTTTCCCGCCGCCTGCAGCCCCCCCTTTTACACCAAACACTGGTCCCAAACTGGGCTGACGAATACAGGCAATCGCTTTTTTACCAATATAATTGAGCCCCTGGCTTAATCCGATGGTGGTTACGGTTTTACCTTCACCCAGCGGTGTGGGCGTGATTGCTGAGACTAAGACTAATTGGCCTTTGGATACACCTTGCTTGGTGACGGCAATATCAATTTTTGCTACATATGGGCCATAATTAATGACATATTTATCGTCAATTCCCCATTGCTTTGTTATTTCATTAATAGGTCGTAATTGGCGCTGCTCAACTGACATGATGGATATCCCCGCAATCAAAATAGATGATTAGTATAAAGAAAACCGGATGATGAATAAAGTCATCAATCAAAACTATTCACGATAGCAACAATTACCCCATTCATCTGGTTATCTGTTATGATAGCGACAGTTTAAGTGAAGATGAGAGAAGGTTATATCATGAATTTTATTTTTGAATACGCGCTTTTTTTTGCAAAAAGTATCACGATTGTGGCGGTCATTATTATTTTATTAGTGTTTATTCTCAGTCAACGTAAGAAATCGCCGTCAGGAAGTTTAGAGATTAAAGATTTAAGTGAAAACTATGAACAAATGCAAGAGACGATGTCTGCGTTCGGCATGAGTGATGAGGAAGCAAAACAGTGGCAAAAAGCGGAGCGCAAACAGAAAAAGCTCGCCAGTAAGCAGCGAAAGAAAAAAGCCAAACAAGATAAAAAAATCAAGTCAGCCGCGGATGAACAACAAGCTGCTGTGCAAACTGAGGAATTATTTCAGCAGAGCCGCGCTAAACTGTATGTTTTATCGTTTAATGGCAGCGTTGATGCCCATGAGGTTGAGGATTTACGTCAGGAAGTGACCGCGATACTTTCAGTGATAAAACCGCAAGATAAAGTGGTGATTAAATTAGAGAGTCCTGGCGGCGTAGTACATGGCTATGGTTTAGCCGCCTCTCAATTAATGCGCTTTAGAAAACGGGATATTCCGTTTACTGCTGTGGTTGATAAAGTCGCGGCCAGTGGTGGTTATATGATGGCTTGTACGGCCAATAAAATTATTGCAGCACCATTTGCGATTATTGGTTCAATTGGCGTGGTTGCTCAGATCCCGAATTTTCATCGTCTATTAAAGAAAAATGATATTGATGTAGAACTCCAAACTGCCGGTGAGTATAAACGAACATTAACCATGTTTGGCGAAAACACCCCGGAAGGTCGTGAAAAATTTAAGCAAGAGCTGGAAGAGGTTCATCATCTGTTTAAAGACTTTGTCCAGGAGAACCGACCTAATTTAGCCATTGATGAGGTTGCCACTGGTGAACATTGGTTTGCTACGCAAGCGAAAGAGAAAGGACTGGTTGATGAGATAGGTACCAGTGATGATTTTATCTTAGAGCATCTCGATGCCTATAAAATCTTATCGGTTAAATATCGTCGCCATACCAATTTAACCGACAAAGTGACCAAACGTTTTGTACAAGGTGTCGAACGACTGTTTTTTCGTCGTCAAATGCTTAAATAAATAACGATATTTAAGCCGTTGTCATTATTATCATTTAGGTAACAGGGCGCCAGCATAACCCAGTTGGCGCCAGGCTTCATAAACTACTACCGCAACCGAGTTAGACAGATTCATACTCCGGCTATCGGCCAGCATAGGGATACGGATTTTTTGCGACATCGGCAAGTTATCTAAAATGGTCGCCGGTAGTCCGCGTGTCTCTGGGCCAAAGAGCAGATAATCATTAGTCTGATAATTGACTTCACTATGCGGTAAACGTCCCTTGGTTGTCAGTGCAAATAGCTTGATAGCCTGAGCATCCTCGCTATTGACGAGATTAAGTCTGTTTTGAGTAAGAAAATCGCTGAAATCAGCATAGCGCTTAAGATTGGCAAACTCATGATAATCGAGTCCGGCCCTTCTTAATCTTTTATCATCCAATGAAAAACCCATCGGTTCGATGATATGCAATTGAAAACCAGTATTGGCACATAAGCGAATAATATTACCGGTATTGGGCGGGATTTCAGGTTCAAAAAGTACAATATTTAACACAAGCGATTCGCCTCTCATTTATCTGACTACGTAGGATCTATTCGCGACATAGTATATACGTAAATCATCATAAATTGTATGCGATAAATGGTAATGGATGGCGTGTAATAGCCGGGAATTATTGCTGATGATGGGCAGCGTCCTGTTTATTTAAGCGTATCTATTCATGACATCGTCGTGTAATATACTGCTATGATATCGATTTGCTATTCTTGATGATGATTAACTGAGTGATGAATTACGATAAACTTGTCAGACGCGCCACACACTTTGCCGTGATTTCCGCGTCTATTTTATTATTCACTAAAATGATTGTGTGGTGGTTAACCGGTTCTATTTCTCTGTTAGCCTCCTTATTAGATTCTGGCGTAGATATTTTGGCCTCGGTCATCAATCTATTTTTAGTGCGTTACGCTTTACAACCGGCCGATCGCAACCATACCTTTGGCCATGGTAAGGCTGAATCGCTCTCGGCATTGGCCCAAAGCGGTTTTGTGATGAGCTTTGCGATTATTCTGGCTTTTAATAGCGTGAAGAGCCTATTCAATCCTAAAGCGATTAATTTTCCACTGCTGGGTATTTTGATCTCAGTCATTTCGCTAATTTTTACCGTGGGTTTGGTGGTCTATCAGCATCATGTCGTGAAAAAAACCGGTAGTCAGGCCATCAAAGCGGATATGCTGCACTATCAGTCTGATGTGATGCTCAATATTGCTGTCCTGCTTTCTCTGCTGATCAGTTGGCTCGGTTTTATCTATGCCGATGGCATTTTTGCCTTAGTGATAAGTTTGTATATTTTAGGTAGTGCGATTCATATTGGCATCAATGCAATACAATCATTGCTAGACCGGGCTTTACCGGATGAGGAGATCAGACAAATACTGCAAATTGCTTGTGAATTTCCTCAGGTTAAAGGGGTGCACGATATCCGTACCCGTCAATCAGGTAAGACTAAATTTATTCAGATTCATTTAGAACTGGCTGATGATATGCCACTTATTCAAGCGCATAGTATTGCCGATAAGGTTGAAAAGGCCCTTCAGCAAGTCTTTGTCGATGCTGATATTATTATCCATCAGGATCCGGTTTCGGTCGTTGAACATGAGATTATGGAAAAAAATGAGATAGAAACGCCTCAATTCAATCGTGATGAGATTAAGATCGAATAAATTGTGAATTTTTAGCGTAGAAAAGTTCATTGATATATAGAAAAAAGCGCAGAGTGAACGGTTGTGAGGATAATCGTAAATCTTTATAATAGTGAATGAAAATAATTTTATCGAGGCATCTATGATTAAGAAAATTGCTGTATTAACAAGTGGTGGTGATGCGCCGGGTATGAACGCTGCAATTCGAGGTGTGGTCAGATCTGCAGTAGGTGAAGGTTTGGAAGTTTATGGCGTAAGAGATGGCTATCTTGGCTTATACGAAGATAAGATTGAACGTTTAAATCGTTATAGCGTATCAGATATGATTAACCGCGGCGGTACTTTTCTCGGTTCTGCGCGTTTTCCTCAGTTTAGAGAAGAGTCTTATCGTTTAAAGGCAATTGGTAATTTAAGAAAACATGAAATTGATGCCTTAGTGGTTATCGGTGGGGATGGCTCTTACATGGGGGCTAAACGTCTAACCGAAGAGGGTTTTCCTTGTATTGGTATTCCGGGCACAATCGATAATGATGTGGCGGGCACCGATTATACGATTGGTTTTTTTACAGCATTAAATACGGTTGTTGAAGCGATTGATAGATTGCGTGATACCTCGTCTTCACACCAGCGTATTTCGGTGATTGAAGTGATGGGGCGTCATTGCGGTGATCTTACTCTTGCGGCAGCCATTGCTGGTGGTTGTGAGTTTATTGTGATCCCTGAAATTGAATTCAAACGAGAAGAGTTGATTCATGAAATCAAACAGGGTTTTGCCAAAGGTAAGAAACACGCCATCGTCGCGATTACTGAGCACATCTGTAATGTGAATGAGCTGGCTAAAGAGATTGAAAATGCTGTGCATCACGAAACGCGTGCAACCATTCTAGGTCATATTCAACGTGGCGGTAGTCCGGTACCTTATGACCGTATTTTAGCTTCACGTATGGGTGAGTATGCCGTACAGCTGCTATTACAAGGTTTTGGTGGCCGCTGTGTGGGTGTACAAAATGAGAAGATGGTTCATCATGATATTATTGATGCAATTGAAACCATGAAACGTCCGTTTAATCATGAGCTCTATAATACAGCCAAAAGACTTTATTAATAGGTTAATGATCTGTTTGTTCGATAAACCGGCTTTGTGCCGGTTTTTTATTTTCTCGATGTCAAATGAGCGTGATACATAAGCAGCAGAATGGCCGTTTTATGATGGTCTCTCATCCTAAGTTCACATTGAGAGGCTTTCTCCGTTAAGATTAAAGCCCGCCTCAGACGGTCACCTTTTTGCTGGACTTTATTTTCAAAGATAACAGGTATATAGTTTAAATAGATATTAAGGTATCAATGGCTATCTGATGATAGTGACTGTGGAATGCTTATTTTCAACAAGGAGAAAGAGATGAAATATCTAGAAGGTAACAATCGTTTTTATGTGCCGGGCCCAGATGGTAAGGATGATATTGCTGAGATAACTTACCAGTTGCAGGGGGATAATATTGCCATCATTGATCACACGTTTGTCGATGTTAATTATCGCGGTCAGGGTATTGCCGATCGTCTATTTGAGCTGGTTGTTGAAAAAATGCGCGCAGAAGGACGCAAGATCGTACCATTATGCTCTTTTGCGGTGAAACAGTTTGAACGCAAATCGCATTACCGTGATATGTTAGCCAATACCCAATAATCCACATCATACAATTAGCCCCATAAGGGCTAGTTGTCTGTTTTATATTGACGCTGACTGATTTTATGCTACTACTTATCGATAATCATGACTCTTTTACTTACAATTTAGCTGACTATTTTCGGCAACTGGGTGTGGTTGTTCATATTATCAAAAATGATGCCTTAACCTTGACTGAGATTATTCGTCTACAGCCGAGTGCGATTGTCATCTCTCCTGGACCTGGCAATCCGGATCAGGCAGGGATGACACTCGCGGTGATTGATTATTTTGCGGGTAAAGTGCCGATGTTGGGGATTTGCCTGGGACATCAGGCGATTGCGCAATATTTTGGCGCTAAAGTGATTCCAGCCACGACGCCGGTGCATGGTAAAATTGCCGCTATTAGCCACGATAATCAAACCCTATTTGCAGGGCAACCTAATCCATTAAATGTGGTTCGATACCACTCATTGATTGTCGATAATCAAACCGTACCGGCATGTTTGCAGATTTCAGCACTGACTGATGATCAGATTATTATGGCGCTGCGTCATAAAACGTTGCCGATTGAAAGTCTCCAATTCCATCCCGAAGCCATATTAACCGAAAACGGTTTAGCGTTACTCAAACAGTTTTTGATTTTTTATTCTCTTTTAAGTAATAAGTAATCCATTTATGCTGCGTTTAGATTTTTTAGGTACTGCTTTATTATTTAAACAGCCGATCAAGGTTATCCAAACTAATGATATTGATCAGGTGATAGCCTGTCTGGCTGAAGTAGAACAAGCCGTTGATAACGGTTATTACGCGGTCGGTTATATCGCTTATGAAGCCGCGCCGGCATTTAATCCTGATTATGCGGTGGCTGAGCAAAATGTGATGCCGTTAGTGTGGTTTGGGATTTATAAAGATGTCGATGATATTGATGACAATCAGTCTAATCTTTGCCCTGTCGAGTCGGGAGATTGGCAACCCAGCGTCTCGCAAGCCGCTTATCAAGCGGCAATCGCCGAGATTAAACATCAAATTGCTCAGGGTAATACCTATCAAACGAATTATACTATTCGGCTCAATGGTCGATTAGCTGATGATCCTTATACTTTTTATGCCCATCTAAAACAGGCGCAACAAGCCGATTATTGTGCTTATCTGGATATCGGTGATCAGATTATACTCAGTGCTTCACCAGAGCTTTTTTTTCATTACAAGGCCTGTAAAATCATCACAAAACCGATGAAAGGTACCTCAGCCAGAGGATTACACTTAGCTGACGATGAAGTGCAAAAAGCGCTGCTAAGTAGTGAGAAAAATCATGCCGAAAATATGATGATTGTCGATCTGTTACGCAATGATCTCAATCGTATTGCTAAAACCGGCAGTGTGCATGTCGATAAACTATTTAGCGCTGAAAAGTATCCAACTGTATGGCAAATGACTTCAACTATCTCAGCCGATATCGATCCATCGCTCGGACTATCGGCGATATTATCAGCGCTATTTCCATGTGGTTCGATAACCGGTGCCCCTAAAGAGAGCACCATGCAAATCATTCGCCGGTTAGAAGGGCAGGCGCGCGGCGTCTACTGTGGTACCATTGGCATAATTAAACCCAATAAAGAGATGATTTTTAATGTGGCGATTCGTACTTTAGTGGTTGATAAAAAAACGGCTCAAGCGCAGTATGGCGTCGGGGGCGGCATTACCTGGGATTCGACGACTGAGGATGAATATCAAGAGATCATTCATAAAGCGCAAGTGTTATATGATGTGCCATTACCCGATTGTTTGTTAGAGAGTTTACTGCTCGATGAGGGTAAATATTTTTTACTCGATCGGCATTTACAGCGTTTGGCTGATTCGGCCGCTTATTTTCGTTTTCGTTGTGATATACCAGTAGTTATTCAACAGTTAAACGATTTGGCCAATAAGTATCGGCAAGGGCAGTGGAAAGTACGCTTATTAATGGATCATTGTGGTCATCTTCAGTTAAATGCCGATGTGATAACCAGTATGTCAAACGTGCCGCTTTATGCCACATGGTCAGCTCAGGCGGTCAATAGCCGAAATCGATTTTTATATCATAAAACGACGCGCCGTGAATTTTATCCCGCAGCTTCATTAAACCATGAATATCTGTTATTTAATGAGCGTGATGAAATAACCGAATTTGTAAATGGCAATGTGGCATTGTTCATTGCCGGTCAGTGGTTAACCCCAAGCAGCAGTTGCGGACTTTTAGCTGGTACGATGCGAGCACAGTTAGTTGCGGAGCACAAACTGACCGAGGCGGTATTAACGCGAGCTGATCTGGCAAAAGCTGAGAAAATCGTCTTTATGAATAGCGTCAGAAAATGGCGTGAAGTGATTTGGCAAACAGCCTGATTTTTAGAATTTAACTCGATTAAAATTATCAAGTTAAAAGTGTATATCGAAATAATGATAGCCGGATTCACCATAACTTTTTTTGTGTCAAATTTGCGGATGTTTTTATATTGCTCAATTGGTCTATCGTGCTAGAATATTCGGTTACTGTTTTGAGGTTACTAGGATTATATCATGAAAGTGAAAACTCGTTTTGCACCCAGTCCAACCGGTTATTTGCACGTAGGTGGTGCAAGAACTGCGCTGTATTCATGGCTCTATGCTCGCCATGCGCAAGGAACTTTTGTTTTACGTATTGAAGATACCGATCTTGAGCGTTCAACGCCGGAAGCGATTGAAGCGATTATGGATGGGATGAATTGGTTGCAACTTTCATGGGATGAAGGTCCATTCTTTCAAACTAAACGGTTTGATCGTTATAATCAGGTTATCGATAACATGCTGGAAAAAGGCACTGCTTATCGCTGTTACTGCTCAAAAGAGCGGTTGGAAACGATGCGTGAAGCGCAGATGGCTCGCGGTGAAAAAACCCGTTATGACGGCCATTGTCGTTGTGATGCTGTACAAAAAGCGCATCATGCCGATGAACCGAGTGTTGTGCGGTTCGCTAACCCGCAAGAGGGTTCAGTCATTTTTAAAGATATTATTCGTGGACCCATCGAAATTGCCAATAAAGAGTTAGATGATCTGATTATTCGTCGAACCGATGGATCGCCAACCTATAATTTCTGTGTGGTTGTGGATGATTGGGATATGGAGATAACGCACGTTATTCGTGGCGAAGATCATATTAATAATACACCAAGACAGATCAATATTCTTAAAGCACTTGATGCGCCAGTTCCACAATATGGTCATGTCTCGATGATTCTGGGCGATGATGGCCAGAAATTATCTAAACGTCATGGTGCCGTGAGTGTGATGCAGTATCGTGATGATGGCTACTTGCCAGAGGCACTGTTAAACTATTTAGTCCGTCTGGGCTGGTCGCATGGTGATCAGGAGATTTTCTCGGTAGAGGAGATGATGAACTACTTTAGCCTTGAAGGCGTCAGTAAATCAGCCAGTGCATTTAACACAGAAAAATTATTATGGCTGAACCATCACTATATTAATCATGCCGGCGCCGATTATGTTGCCAGTCATCTGATGTGGCATATGAATCAGCAGGGTTATGATTTGGATAAGGGTCCCGATTTAATCACGATAGTCAAACTGTTTGCTGAGCGCTGCAAAACATTAAAAGAGATGGCTGAGAGCTGCCGTTACTGTTATGAAGATTTTGAGCAGTTTGATGAAGAGGCGGCGAAAAAACACCTACGTCCGGTTGCACGTCAACCATTAGAGCGCGTACGCGACAAGCTTGCCGCGATTGATGCGTTATCATGGAGCACTGAAAATATTCATCATGCGATTCAATCAAGTGCAGATGAACTGGAAATCGGTATGGGAAAAGTCGGTATGCCACTGCGCGTTGCCGTTACGGGTATCGGTCAGTCCCCTTCGGTAGATGCGACGGTCTTTGCCATTGGGCAAGCGCGCAGCTTAAAACGCATTGAGATGGCGCTCTCTTATATTCAAGAAAGAGAGTCAGCGGCTAATTAAGTTTGATTGATAGCGTAAATAATATTGGCTGGTTTTTTGCAGCATAAATAATTATGTTGGAATAAGACAACCAACTGAATAAATAGATAATTACCGATTGGTCGGTAGCAATAAAAGCGATTTTAACGGAGAAACCCATGTGTTCGATTCTTGGTATACTTGATATTAAATCAGATCCAGCAGCACTGCGAACCAGCGCGTTAGAACTATCCAGTTTAATGCGTCATCGTGGTCCTGATTGGTCTGGTATTTTTGCTTCTGATAAAGCAATTCTAGCGCACGAACGTTTATCTATCGTGGATGTGAATACAGGGGCTCAGCCGCTTTATAATAAAGATAAAACATTAGTTTTAGCCGTTAATGGTGAGATCTATAATCATCAAGCCATCCGTGAACAGTATAAAGATAAGTATGAGTTTCAAACTGGCTCTGACTGTGAAGTGATTTTAGCGCTTTATCAGGAAAAAGGGCTTGATTTCCTGGATGAATTACAAGGGATGTTTGCCTTCATTCTTTATGATATCAATAAAAATACTTATTTAGTTGGTCGTGATCATATTGGGATTATTCCACTTTATATGGGGCATGATGCTGAAGGTAACTTCTATGTTGCTTCAGAAATGAAAGCATTAACCCCCGTCTGTAAAACCTTAGCTGCTTTCCCTCCGGGAAGTTATTTGTCGAGTACTGATGGTCAGATTAAAACTTACTATCAACGTGACTGGATGGACTATACGAATGTGAAAGATAATCAATCTGATATCAATACACTACGCACGGCGCTTGAAGAGTCGGTGAAAAGTCATCTGATGTCTGATGTGCCTTATGGGGTATTGTTATCAGGTGGTTTAGACTCTTCAGTTATCTCAGCGATCACTAAAAAGTATGCCGGTCGCCGTGTTGAAGATCAGGAAAAATCAGAAGCCTGGTGGCCACAGCTGCACTCATTTGCCGTGGGCTTAAAAGGGGCGCCGGATTTAGTGGCGGCTCAGCAAGTGGCGAATCATTTAGGTACCGTGCATCATGAGATCAATTTTACCGTTCAGGAAGGGATTGATGCGATTCGTGATGTGATCTATTTTATCGAAACGTATGATGTTACGACGATTCGTGCTTCAACGCCGATGTATTTAATGGCGCGTAAAATTAAAGCCATGGGCATTAAAATGGTGCTTTCAGGTGAAGGGGCTGATGAGGTTTTTGGCGGTTATCTCTATTTCCATAAAGCCCCCAATGCTCAGGAATTTCATGAAGAGACCGTACGTAAGCTTGCCGCTTTACATATGTATGATTGTGCGCGTGCCAATAAAGCGATGTCAGCTTGGGGGGTTGAAGCGCGCGTGCCATTCTTGGACAAAAAATTCCTTGATACGGCGATGCGCTTAAATCCTAAAGATAAGATGTGTGGTTCGAATGGCAAGATTGAAAAACAGATTTTGCGTGAAGCCTTCGAGTCTTATCTGCCCGCCAGTGTAGTATGGCGTCAGAAAGAGCAGTTCTCTGATGGCGTGGGCTATAACTGGATCGATACCTTAAAAGAAATTGCTGCGCAAAAAGTCACTGATCAGCAATTAGAAAATGCCCGTTTCCGTTTCCCGTACAATACGCCAAGTACCAAAGAAGGGTATATGTATCGTGAAATTTTTGAAGAGTTATTCCCTTTACCGAGTGCAGCTGAAAGTGTACCGGGTGGCCCATCGGTTGCCTGTTCAACGGCTAAAGCGATTGAGTGGGATGAGGCCTTTAAAAATCTGAATGATCCGTCAGGTCGTGCCGCGGTAGGTGTGCACAACCAAGCCTATCAGAAGTCTTAATGACGAGTATTAAGATTTGAATAAAAAAAGCCGGTGATGATAACCGGCTTTTTTATTCATTCACTTTTAGACTCAGCGCATCGACTGGGTGCGGTTTATTGCTGTTTACCTTTTTCGACAAAACTCATATCGTCAAATGACTCAATTACAAATTTCCCTGCATCCGTATATCTAATTTTAGTGACGCTGGCATTTTGCAGTCCTTTGTTGGCGGGCTGGTCGAGCATATCATTGACCAGTGCAATAATCGCCATACCATGAGAGACAACTAGCACATTCCCGCCACCTTTGGCTTGCGCATCTTTGGCAATCATGGTCAGACTGTCCAGCATACGTTTTTTGACGGTCGCGTAATCTTCAGATTCACCAGAGGTATCGACGGCTTTCAATGCATTCATCATTTTATCCATACCAATTTTTCTGGCGGCAAAATCTTGCATTAATGCCTCATCGGAAGCATAGCCTAAATGCTGCGCGGCAGGTGTCCACATATTTGGATCAAGATCACCTTCAAACACACCGAAGCAGGTTTCACGTAACCCAGGTAGTTCGATAATATTGATCTGAGTGTCGCCTTTGGCTTCTAATGCCACGCGGGCAGTTTGTCTGGCTCTACCTAAGTCGCTGGCGTAAACCGCGATAAATGGGATACCTTTAAGGCCACGGCCTAGCTGCTCAGCAACGGTGATACCGTCTTTGGTTAATGGCGTATCTGACCATCCTTGTACCCGATGAGTATTATTGAACATCGTTTTACCATGGCGCGTAACATATAAAACAACATCATTAGCCAATGTGGTACTGATTGATGACAGCAGCACGATCAATATCGTCAGTGATTTAAATAATCTTTTCATCGTATTTCTTCCTCGTTATTTTATTTAAGTAGTCCAAATTTGTATTCGATAACAATCTCACCAGACAGACTTGGTGAGCGCTGGGTACGGCCATTATTGTCAAGTGTCGGCGTTTTATTGATGTTTTTATATGACCAACCAGGGCCAAACATCGCAAAGACCGACAGATTTTTTAATCGGGCGTCATTAGGTTTCCATTGGCCAAATAGATTGAGTTCACCATTATGTAATGTATTATTTTTATAATGGAACTGTCCATAGTTTACTTGAATTCCGGCAGTAAAATCATCGGTAAATCGATAATCTGTGACGGTGGTCAAAGCAATTTCACCATCACGGGTATAGTCAGAGCCTGCCGAGGTTAATGAGACAAAGGTCCCACGCATATTACGGGTCATCTCGCGTTTATAGAAACCAATCGCATTATCTTTAGGCGCCTGAGTATAGGCAATACCCAATGTTGAGCTCCATTTCTGCTCTTGCCATTTTGCATCGAAAGCGTAGTGCCAGGCGTGATGATTAAACTCCTTTCTTGACTCTGGCATGGCAAGGTAGTTGGTTAACGCATAGCTGCCGTAGAGCTGGCTGCCTAAGGTGAGTTTTTCAACCGGTTTATAGGCAAGCAGAATAATATGTCGACGCATATAGTTATCCGCTTCTCCATAAGCATATGAAGCCTTTAAATTGGCACTTGTGTACTTGAGTTCACTGGTGAAGATGTGGTCAACGACGCTATTTCTATCGATAGAGGTAAACTGGGTTTTATCGGGCGCATCACGGTTGATAGAACTAGTAACATAGCCCATATTCAAAGTTACATTGCGGTAGTTTAGAATACCGGTATAACCAAGATAACTATTTTGTGTTAAACGGTTTGAGGCAGTTAATACACCAAAATTTTTTAATATTTGCCAGCCCGCTTTGGCATCAAATAATAGATCATCATAGTGCATTTTAATTTTTACATAACGCTGGCTAAATTTATTAAAACCATGTGCATAATCTTTATTCATGCCCGGACCATCATTGTACAACAAACCTCGCGTTGAGAAGTAATCACTGGCACCAAGTTTAATCACGTTGTTATAGGTTGCATCAAAGCCAATAAAATCGGCAAAGTAACCTGATTGATAATTCAGCGTGAAACTTTGTCCCCAGGCTTGATGAACGGCCGTAGGTTGAGCTTCATCTTCTTTTAAATATTTCCAATAGTTACGGGTCGAAAGGTCGAGCTTAGTTTGACTAAAAAAAGAATTTTCAGATATTGCATCGTACCATTGATTATTTTCATTTTCTGCAGCAAAGAGTGTAAACACGGGTAGTACACCCATAAAACAAAGTGTGGTCGTTTTTTTCATTTATATTTCCCCTAAAATAAAAAAACCTAAACATCCAGAACGATCACGCTTTGAGATCTGGATATTTAGGTTTTGCCTGCCAGTCGCAGTAGCAATCCTGTAAAAAGAGGTATAACGATAATCGTTAAGTCATTACCGTCAGATTAATCAATCATTTTGCTCTATTCGTTAATTGGCTAAACTAACTCTCAGTATTGATTGTATTATGATTTTATGACTAATGTTTTACCATTAGACTCAATCACATCTTTATACCAAGAGAAACTTTTCTTCTTGATACGATTTAAACTACCAGAGCCGTCCGGATTTAAATCAACATAGATAAAACCATAACGTTTGACTATTTCTGCCTTTGAGGCGCTAATTAAATCAATCGGTCCCCAACTGGTATAGCCCATCACCGCTACGCCGTCTTCAATAGCTTGCGCAACCTGAACCAGGTGGTCATTGAGATAATTAATACGATAATCATCATTGACGGTACCGTCGGCCTCTAATGTGTCTTTGGCACCCAAGCCATTTTCGACGATAAACAGCGGTTTTTGATAACGTTCATATAACATATTGAGTAGGATACGTAATCCTTTCGGATCGATCTGCCAGCCCCACTCAGAGGCTTCTAAATAAGGATTAGGTACCATATCTAAAATGTTACCTTTCAGTTTTTCCCGATCATCGGCGGTGGCGCAGCAGCTCATGTAGTAGCTAAAAGAGATAAAGTCGACCGTATATTTTAAGGCGTCGGTATCTTCTGGGGTTATCTGTAAATCGATATGATTTTCTTTAAAAAAACGTTTCATATAGCCAGGATACGAACCTCTCACCTGCACATCGCCAAAATAGAGCCATTGTTGATTCTCAGCGATTGCTGCCAGCACATCATCTGGTTTTGGTGTTAACGGATAAGCGATGCCGCCCAGTAACATATTACCTATCTGGCTATCAGGTATAATTTCATGGCAAGCTTTCACGGCTTTCGCACTGGCGACTAACTGATGATGAATAGCCTGATAAATCGCCTGTTTATTGCTGTCACCCGGTAATCCTACTCCGGTAAAGGGTTCATGAAGAGACATATTGATTTCATTAAACGTCAGCCAATATTTCACTTTATCTTTATAACGGGTAAAGACGGTTCGAGCGTAATGTTCAAAAAAATCAATCAACTTACGGTTACCCCAGCCACCATAAGCTTCGATTAAATGATAGGGCATCTCATAATGGGATAGCGTAATGAGCGGCGTAATCTGATATTTTGCCATTTCATCGAATAATTTATCATAAAAGGTCAGACCAGCTTCATTGGGTTGCTTCTCATCGCCATGAGGAAAAATACGGCTCCAGGCAATCGAGGTACGCAGACAGCTAAAACCCATTTCAGCAAATAGGGCAACATCTTCAGGATAGCGATGATAGAAATCAATCGCACGATCTTTCATGGCCGTCATTGTGACAGCTTGTCTATCAACGACATCACCAAAGATACCATAAGGTTTTACATCTGCGCTGGAGAGTCCTTTGCCATCCTCATTGTAAGCGCCTTCAACCTGGTTTGCTGCAATAGCACCACCCCATAGAAAATTTTTAGGAAAGTGTAAATTCATCGATATTCTCCTCAACGAGATTATTGAGTCACAGTTAATAGTGGATCACCTAACTCAACCAATGTGGCATCGGTCGGTATGATGTCAATAAAGTCATCGGTATTGGTGATAATGATAGGGGTACTCACTTCAAAGCCCGCTTGTTTAATAGCCTCCAGATCAAAGCTGATTAGTTTTTGACCGCGTTTAACTTGCTGATCGGGCTCTACATGCGCGGTAAAATATTGGCCATCTAATTTGACGGTATCGATACCAATATGAATCAGTATTTCAATATTATTTTCGGTCAGTAAACCGATGGCATGCTTGGTTTTAAAGAGTGAGATAATTTTAGCATCGGCAGGGGCAACGACTTCTCCTCGCGTCGGTATGATGGCCACACCTTTACCCATTAGCTCACTGGCGAAAGTCATATCGTTCACCGCGGTTAGGGCAACCACATTGCCCTGCATGGGACTTGATAATTGAATCGTTTTTGATATTGTGGCTGGCACTGGCGTTAACGATTTTTGTGATGACAATTCAGATTGACATTGTGACTCGGTGGCTTTCGGTTTAAAGAAGATTAACGTCCCGATAAAACCGATGATTAATGCCACGATAATGCCTAATATTAATCCCCAAATTGTCATATCGAATCCGGTTGGTGGGATTGTTTGGGCAATCGTAAAGATGCTGGCTAATCCCATTGAGTAAACTGCAGTGCCATAAAAACCAACGATAGCGGCGCCAATAGCCCCAGCAATACAACCAATCACAAAAGGTCGCCGATTAGGTAGATTAACACCATAAACAGCCGGCTCAGTGATACCAAATATTCCGGTAAAAACAGATGAGAAACCGATATTACGTTGTATTTTATCTTTTGATTTAATCGCAACCGCTAGGGCGGCACCGATTTGTCCTGCCACCGTTGGAACTAACATAGGGATCATCAAATCTTTCCCTAGCATATGTGGATTAAGGTTATTGATCATCACAGGAATAAAGCTCCAATGCAGACCAAAAATAACCAGGATTTGCCAACCGCCGCCCACAATAATTCCTGCGATTATTGGGTTCATCTGGTATAACCATTGGTAACCTTGCGATAACAGATCAGATAAAAACAGTGTCACTGGACCAATCAACATGAATGTAAGCGGCACAACGATAACCAGGCAGCACATTGGCGTAACAATGTTTCGAAACGAACTATGGAAGATGCGATTAAAAAATCGTTGTAAAATTGCGATCAGCCAACTGGAAAAAATCACCGGAATAACCGAATAAGCATAACTCATAAAGCTAATAGGGATAAATATAAATGTCTCTGTCGCGGGTAATGGCTGCTGGGTGAGCGTGGCGACAGTAATCGCATTAACTTTCTCTTGTATAGAGGGGTAAACAAGCGCTGCAGCAACGGCCATAGTCAGAAAAGGATTGGCATCAAATTTCTTTGCGGCAGTATAGGCTAAAAATATCGGTAAAAAGTAGAAAAAACCATCAGCAGTTGCGTTCAGTATGCGATAGGTGCCTGATGTCATATCGAGAAGATGGAAGGCGACACATAACGCAAGTAGCCCTTTAAGTACACCTGAACCGGCCATTATACCGAGAATAGGGGTAAATATACCTGAAATGATATCAATGAATCGATTAAGCCAATTCGTCTTAGGCGAGGTTTCTCCCTCATTATGATCTTCTGGATGCTGAGTAAATTGGGCTGTTTGCATGATCGTATCAAAAACCTCAGCGACATGATTACCAATGACAACCTGAAATTGACCGCCACTTTCTACAACAGTAATAATTCCGGGTATCTTTTTTAGTTCTTCTGCATTCGCTTTATTGATATCTCGCAATTTAAAGCGTAGCCGCGTAGCACAATGAACCAGTGAGATCACATTTTTTTCACCACCAACATGATGAATAATTTGCTGTGTCAGTTCTGTATATTTCATAAAAATTCCTAAATTTAAAGCAAAAAAAACCTAAGCGACAAGCAACGATGCTTTATGCTTAGGTTTTGCCTGTTTAAAAACAGTAACAATCCAATTTATAGTGTCGAAATTATACGCGTTTTAGCTTAAAACAAAATAGTTAATTGTAAATATGTGATTATTGTCTCATTTTTTATCATTCTGATTCAGGCGTTCAATATGAATGGTGAGAAAAATTTTTTCATCTTCGGTCAATGGATGTTGATAGATTTGTGATAAATGAAGACTTATTTTTTCAGTACACAGATAAGATTGCGGATATTTCGCTTTGAATAAATCACAAAGTGCAGGATCCTCATGTGAAACAAAGCTCTGTGTTAGTACTCGCTGAGCAAAAAATTTAAGATGAGTAACAAAGCGTTGATAAAAGAGATTATCTTCATCAAACTCCATATTAAAAAAATATTTTACAATACTTAAGATTTCACGAATAATTTTAGTTACTCTTTCAATATTCGAGGTCGCGTCATTGAGCTGGGCGGTAATGAGATGAAAAGCAATAAAACCAGCTTCATCTTCTGGCAGCTTAACATTGAGTCTTTGGTTGATAATCTTTAAGGCTTGCAAGCTCACCAGATATTCTTGTGGATACAATTTTTTTATTTCCCAAATAAAACTATTGGGAATAGTGAGTCCCTGTTTGAAGCGTGAAATAGCAAAATTAATATGATCAGTTAAAGAGATATAGAGGCTATTATTTAGCTTACCAGGTAGCTGCTCTTTCGCGTAGGCAATAATTTTCTCTGCTGTTGTGACGACTTCAAGAGGAATTTCCGATAACAGATCTTTCATCACTGACGCATTATCGTCGGCACTGAGTTCGAAGCGTTTTTCTTCTAGCTGCTTATCGAATGGTTCACCGACTCTTTTTTTAAATCCGATACCACGTCCCATAATAATGACTTCTTGATTATATTGATTGAGACAAACAATGACATTATTGTTGAGAATCTTATGAATGATATTTTTCATCTGCGTTTCTTTTTAATTTTAGTTATTCACACGAACTTTGGGCTGTTAATAAACCATCGTTATTTTTCTGCGTCAACTATTTTGTAAGAATAAATCACGGTTTTGCAACCGAGTTGGCATTTTCGAAAAAAAAGATTGCTGATTAGATTAACTTGGTTGAAATGAGGTGAGTTTACAATCATATGTTTATCCCATTTTTAACTAGATTAGTCTCGCTTTAGTCAGGCATTTTTACGATGGATCGCTTTTTAAAAAGATGAGGGAAATGGGTACGTTAGACTATTTTGATCTGCTGAGTGGATAGAAAAAAACCAATCATCAAATGTGATGATTGGTTTTTATCGTGATATTAATTACAGCACCATGCGGACAATATCGATATCGCCAAGCTCTTTATATAGGGTTTCAACTTGATCAATATGGGTTGCATTAATTGTAATTGAGATCGAATGATAATTCCCTTTACTGCTTGGTTTTATCGTTGGGGTATAATCGCCAGGGGCGTGTTTTTGAACTACACCAACCACTTCATCAACCAGTTCAGGTTTTGCTTCACCCATGATTTTATAGGTAAAAGAGCAAGGAAATTCAAGTAATTCATTTAGTTTGGTTTTCATTTGTTTATCCTACCTTAGGCGGCGTATTGCGCAAATATCGCTTTGCATAAAAGAGATCTATTTATTGATCTCGATTGAATATGACAAAGCGATATTGAGTTTTATATAGTGACTATATGGGGGGCGATATCACCTAATTCAACTCATTAGAACCATTGGGTAAATTTAAGTTTAAGATAATCCAACATGCGACTAAAGAAGCCGGTTTCATCCACTTGCTCTAAGGTCAGTAGTGGTTTTTCGGCAATCACTTTATCACCCAGTTTAAATTGCAGTGTCCCCACCTCTGTACCAGCAGCAATCGGTGCTTTAAGATATTGATTAGCCAGTATATAGGTGACTTTAATCTCACCAGCCTGACCGCGCGGTATGGTGAGATACAGATCAACGGGTGAGCCTAATTTGATTTGATTACTATCACCATACCAGATTCGTTCAGACACCACAGGTTCATTGGCTTTGACGGGGGTGGCTGTTTCAAAGAAACGAAATCCCCAGGTCAGTAATTTTTTGCTCTCTTCTTCACGACCTTTAAAGGTTCGTCCACCCAGTACCACGGAAATCAAACGCGTATTGCCTTCTGTCGCTGAGGCGACCAGATTGTAACCTGCGGCATTGGTATGGCCTGTTTTCATTCCATCAACATTAAGTGAGGAGTCCCACAATAGGCCATTACGGTTCGTCTGTTTAATATTATTGAAGGTAAACTCTTTTTGTTTATAAATAACGTACTCATTTGGTAGGTTGTCATATAGCGATTTACCCAGTAATGCCATGTCACGAGCTGATGTGTATTGGCCCGGTGCATCGAGGCCATGAACCGTTTCAAAATGGGTGTTAGTCAACCCTAACTTCGTGACATAATTATTCATCAGGTTGACAAATGAGTCCTGACTTCCGGCTATATATTCAGCCATAGCGATTGAAGCATCATTACCAGATTGAATGATAATACCGCGGTTGAGATCGGCCACACTCACTTGATCACCGGGTTTTAAAAACATTAGTGAAGAACCTTTTAAAACCGGGTTACCGGTAGCCCAGGCCGCTTTACCCACTGTCACAACATCGGTATCTTTAATCCGTCCAGATTTAAGTGCTTCGCCAATCACGTAGCTGGTCATTAGTTTTGTTAGACTGGCTGGATCTCTTCTGACATCAGCATTGTATTCATTCAAGATATCGCCCGATTTTTCATCGATAAGAATATACGCTTCGGCATCCAATTTAGGTGCATCAGGAGTTGGGAACGGTAACTGAGCAAAAACCGAGCTGCTAACGCTGAGAAGTATAAAAGCACAAGAGTAACGTTGTAGAACATGACGAGAAGTCTGTGACGGAGATTTTTTTTTCATTTTTAGTCATCCAAAAACTTGATAAATAGATCA
The DNA here is from genome assembly GCA_036251705.1 of Orbaceae bacterium lpD01. Lineage (NCBI taxonomy): Bacteria > Pseudomonadati > Pseudomonadota > Gammaproteobacteria > Orbales > Orbaceae > Utexia > Utexia brackfieldae. Next base: position 517,314 of record CP133959.1, read on the forward strand.
TCTATTCATCTAATTAACTTAAAGCCCGTAAACTAAATGATAAATCTCATTTAGCTAATTAAATGTATCTTATATATTCTTAGAAAGCATGCGTTTATGGGTATGAATTGACATAATAATACCGAAACTTGCCATCAACGCAATTAATGATGAACCACCATAACTAATTAACGGTAATGGTACACCAACTACAGGCAATATACCACTGACCATACCGATATTAATAAAGACATAGATAAAAAAGATGAGGGTTAATCCGCCGGCCAGAATTCGGCCAAATGCGGTTTGCGCTTGAGCGGCAATAATTAAACCGCGAGAAATCAGACACAAAAACAGGGTTAACAAGACTATCGCGCCAATAAAACCAAACTCCTCAGCAATCACCGAGAAGATAAAGTCAGTGTGTCGCTCAGGCAAAAACTCTAACTGCGACTGGGTGCCCTCTAGCCAGCCTTTGCCCCAGATCCCCCCGGAACCAATGGCGGTTTTCGACTGGATAATATGGTAACCTTTACCTAGCGGATCAAGCTCAGGGTTGAATAAGGTGTTGACGCGTTCACGTTGATAATCATGCATCAAGAAAAACCACATAATCGGCACAAAGCTAGCCACTAAGATGCACGCTGTTGTAATTAAGCGCCAGCTAATTCCTGCTAAAAAGATAATAAATAGCCCTGAAGCGGCGATAAGAATGGAGGTGCCCAGATCTGGCTGCATAGCCACTAACAGGGTTGGTATCGCAATGATAATCAGGGTCAATAGGGTATTTTTGAATGAAGGTGGGCAGCCATCACGGTTGATAAAACGGGCGACCATCAGTGGTACCGCAATCTTGGCAATTTCAGAGGGCTGAAAGCGAATGAAACCGAGGTTAAGCCAACGTTGAGCCCCTTTACTTGTATGCCCCATCACGTCAACTAGTACGAGCAAGATGAGACAAACAATATATAGATAAGGTGCCCACTGTTCATAAAACCGCGGTGGAAACTGCGCCATTAGCAGCATCACAAATAAACCCAGCATGATTTGGATCGTTTTTCGTTGCATCATCGCCGGATCCTGACCACTGGCACTCCACATGATATAGGCGCTATAGGCGAGTAATATCAGTGTAAAAAGTAGAAATAGCGGGTCGATATGGATCTTTGTCCAAAACGAGACTTTTTTTTCTTTCATCATTAATCACCTTGCCTCATTTTTAAAATAGACTCATCAATCTGTATTGATGCATCACCAAGCTCATAAAAGTCCAGAATACGTCTAGCGACAGCACCACCATTACTACTGCCGCTGCCACCGTTTTCAATCACCACCGAGATAGCGATATTGGGTTTATCATACGGCGCAAAAGCGATAAATAAGGCATGATCGCGTAGATGCTCTGGGATATTCTTCGCATTATAGACTTCATCCATTTTTAAACCATAGACTTGCGCAGTCCCTGATTTTCCGGCTGCCCGGTAAGGCATATTGGCGAAAATTCGACGTGCTGTTCCCTGTGAACCGTAGAGTACTTTAAACATCCCATTTTTCGCGACATCCCAATATTTCTCTTTGACTGATAATAACAGGGGGCTCATCGTTTGTGGTAAGTCGTTTAACGATAATCCTTCACCAAAATGCGTACTGCGGGTATTCATCAGTAAGTGTGGCGTTTTAGTTTGTCCATCATTAATCAGAATGGTTAATGCTTTGGCCATTTGCAGTGGTGTTGCGGTCCAATAACCTTGACCAATCCCAACTGGGATGGTATCCCCCTGTAACCAGGCCTGCTTATAGCGTTGTTGCTTCCATTCTCGGTTAGGCATAATAGCCCGATTTTCTTCTGTGGAAGAGATATCAATTCCGGTTCGTTCACCAAAACCAAATTGAGTCATCCATTTAGATAGCCGATCAATGCCTAAATCGTAAGCAACGCGATAGTAAAAGGTATCGACAGAGGATTCCAGTGAGCGCGTCACATCGACACGACCGTGTCCCCATCGTAGCCAGTCACGATAGCGTTTATCGGTATTGGGTAATTGCCAGTAGCCATTATCGTTAAACACGGTGTCTGTAGTAATCACGCCTTCAGATAGCGCCGCAATTGCGATAAACGGTTTAACCGTAGAGGCTGGCGGGTAGGTACCTTGAATAGTTCGGTTAAACAGCGGCTTATCCGGATCACTCAGTAACGCGTTATACTCTTTAGCAGAGATACCATCGACAAACAGATTTGGATCATAACTTGGGCTTGAGACCATCGCCAGCACTTCACCATTATTGGGATTGATGGCAACAACTGCCGCGCGTTTACCGGCAAGTAATCGTTCAATATACTGCTGTAGTTTGAGGTCAATAGTTAGATAGATATCTTCCCCCACTTTCGGCGGGCTTTCGTCTAATTGACGAACAATTCGGCTACGACTATCTACCTCAACCTCTTGATAGCCAGGGATACCGTGTAATATATCTTCATAGTAACGTTCAATCCCTAACTTACCAATATTGCTGGTACCAATATAGTCTTTTATTTTACGTTCTTCGATTAAACGGGCTTTATCTCTATCATTAATTTTCGATACGTAACCCAAAACATGGGTTAAGGTTGTTGCATAAGGGTAGTAACGATGCTGTTTACCGGCAATACTGATAAACGGAAAGCGATACTGATTCACTACAAAACGGGCTATCTGTTTTTCGGTGAGCTTGTATTTAAGTGGTACCGAACTACTGGCTGGATAATTGCGACGCTCTTTTTGAAAGTTATCTATCTCTTCATCAGTCAGATCAACGATGGTTTTGAGTTCTGCTAACTGTTCGTTAAGATTTTTGATGCGATCGGGAATGATTTCCAGCTGATAAACAGTATTATTAATCGCTAAAGGAATACCATTGCGATCATAGATAATGCCGCGATTGGGGGGAATAGGAATGACCTTGATTCGATTCTCATTGGAACGTGTACTGTAATAGCTGTAACGCGTAATCTGTAAATGAGTCAGTGTGATTAATAAGATCACAATCAATACAATCACCCCTAAGAAAGCAATCAGGGCGCGACGCAAAAACAGATGCGTTTCAGCGGAGTGGTCTCGAATTTTATCTCGTTTTTTTTTGATAGTAGAGCCAGAGATGTTGAACTTAATGGTACGGCTCCTTAATCACGGTGAATACCGTTATTGTTTTCATTGTTCGCCTGCTGTTTTCGTTTTTCGATGAGAGCTTGTTTACGCAGCTGTTCAGTTTGTTCCCATTTTTCGTAAGCATTGACAATTTTAGCGACAACGGGATGTCTTACCACGTCTTCACTCTGGAAAAAGTTAAAACTAATATCGTCAACCTCATTGAGCACTTCAATCGCGTGCCGAAGACCCGATTTTTGATTTCTTGGTAGATCGATTTGTGTGATGTCTCCGGTAATCACCGCTTTTGAATTAAAACCGATGCGAGTTAAAAACATCTTCATTTGCTCTATTGTGGTATTTTGACTTTCATCGAGAATAATAAACGCATCATTGAGCGTACGCCCACGCATATAAGCGAGTGGGGCAACTTCAATCACATTTTTTTCAATTAGTTTTTCGACTTTTTCAAAACCGAGCATTTCAAATAAGGCATCATATAAAGGACGTAGATAGGGATCGACTTTTTGACTCAAATCTCCGGGTAAAAAACCGAGTTTTTCACCCGCTTCAACTGCCGGACGGGTCAATAGAATACGGCGAATTTGCTGTTTTTCTAAAGCATCTACTGCGGCAGCAACAGCCAAATAGGTTTTACCTGTCCCAGCAGGGCCTACGCCAAAGGTGATATCGTTATCCAGAATATGTGCAATATATTGCGCCTGATTTTGTGTTCTGGGTTTAATCACCCCACGTTTAGTCCGAATATTGATTGATTTACCATATTGTGGGATGTGGGCATCGAGCTTGTCTAAAAAACCGCTCTCTTTAATCGCTAAATGAACCTGCTCAGGGGTAATGTCTTGAATATGGCCTTTTAACTGCGTCAGACCATAGAGGGTGTGTAATATCTGCTCGGTAGCATTAACGGCTATTGGTGAGCCCATCAGTATAAATTGATTACCGCGATGATTGATCTCAATACCAAGACGCTGCTCAATTTGTTTGATATTTTCATTAAACGGCCCACAGAGACTATTTAATCTTTGATTATCAGCGGGCGTTAATATAATGGCTTGGTTAATGATGTTCAATGATCACCTCTTTGCTTACTGGGCTAGTCTTTGCTCACATCCAATTTGACAATAAATATCGTCATATTGTTCAATTTTTTTGTGGTTTTTATACGCTAAGCCAGTAAACTTGTTTATTGGCTTAGCGTTATCGTTAAAATAAGTTGATGAGAGTCGCTTTATTTAGGGGATATAAAGACCCACACCGAGCTCATTCTCTTTTCTAGTTCTGGCAATCACGGTTTGTGGTGATTGATCAATGCGCAATCCCATCTCTTTTTCCGTTCTAATTACAGTACCGCGTAATGAATTTGGATAGACATCAGTGATTTCAACATCGACAAATTGTCCAATCATATCCGGTGTACCGGCAAAGTTAACGACGCGATTGTTCTCAGTACGTCCCGTTAGCTCCATAATATCTTTCTTCGAGGTACCTTCAACCAGAATACGCTGCACAGTGCCCAGCATCTGGCGACTAAACGCCATGGCTTGCTGATTAATACGTTGCTGAAGCAGATATAGGCGCTGTTTTTTCTCCTCTTCTGGGATATCGTCTGGCATTTCAGACGCTGGCGTACCCGGACGTGCAGAGTAGACGAAGCTATAACTTAAATCGAAGTTAACCTCGGCAATCAGTTTCATAGTTTGCTCAAAATCTTCTTGGGTTTCACCCGGGAAACCGACAATAAAGTCTGAGCTAATTTGAATACCTGGACGTGCTTTGTGTAGCTTACGAATGATCGATTTATATTCCAGCGCAGTGTGTGAACGCTTCATTAAATTAAGAATACGATCGGCACCACTTTGTACCGGTAGATGCAAGTAGCTGACTAATTCTGGCGTATCGGCATACACCTCAACAATATCATCGGTAAACTCAATCGGGTGACTGGTTGTAAAGCGGATACGATCAATCCCATCAATGGTTGCCACAAGACGGAGTAACTCAGCAAAGCTACAAATATCATCATCATGGGTTTTGCCGCGGTAGGCATTGACGTTTTGTCCTAACAAGTTGACTTCACGCACACCTTGTTCGGCTAACTGGGCTATCTCAAACAGTACGTCATCACAAGGACGACTGACTTCCTCGCCCCGGGTATAAGGTACAACACAATAAGTACAGTACTTATTACAACCTTCCATAATTGAGACGAAAGCAGTCGGGCCTTCGCTACGAGGCTCTGGCATACGATCAAATTTTTCAATTTCAGGAAAGCTCACATCAACAATATATTCGTTGGCGTTTCTAACCCGATTGATCATTTCCGGTAAACGGTGAAATGTTTGTGGTCCAAAAATAATATCGACGAAAGGGGCGCGCTGTCTAATCAGCTCACCTTCTTGAGAGGCAACACAACCACCGACACCAATGACAACATCAGGATTGGTTTTCTTTAAGTTTTTCCAGCGACCTAATTGATGGAAAACTTTTTCTTGTGCTTTCTCGCGAATCGAACAGGTATTGAGTAATAAAATATCGGCTTCTTCAGAATCTTCTGTAAGTTGATATCCATGGGTTGCAGCAAGGAGATCGGCCATTTTAGATGAATCGTATTCGTTCATCTGGCAACCCCAGGTTTTGATATATAGTTTTTTGTTCATCAATGACTCGTTTAGTATATTGTTAAAATGAAAACGGTTTTAAATCCGTGATTTTAGCGGCTGATATTGTAATATGTTGTGCATATATAGGCTAGCAGTAATTCAAAAAACTAAAAATATAGATAAATCAAAGTATTAGTAATAGATATTATTTTACGCTAAATTGATACAATAAATGATGAAAAAACGTGACAATTATTTCACTATCACGCAAACTAGCCAGCAAATTTCCAAGGAATATTGATAGTAATAAGAATTATGCAGATCTTAAATAAAGTTATTTTATATTGTCGTAGTGGGTTTGAAAAAGAGTGTGCGGCAGAAATCACCGATAAGGCCGCACAGTTAGACGTGTATGGTTTTGCCAAAGTAAAAGAAAACAGCGCTTATGTAATCTTTGAATGTTATGAACCAGAACAAGCACAGATACTGATTACCAAGATTGCTTTTCGCTCTTTAATTTTTGCTCGCCAGATGTTTCTGGCCGGTGACCTCTTCGCTCATTTACCGGTCGAAGATCGTATTACGCCAATTCTTCAAGCGCTTGAGAGCGGTCTAAAAGGGGCGGGCGATTTAAGAGTTGAAGTGGCCGATACTAATGAGGGTAAAGCATTAGCTGGATTTTGTCGTAAATTTACGGTTCCACTACGTCAGGCTTTGCGTAATGAACGCTTACTCTCCAAAACTGAAAATCGTAAAAAGCCGGTTATTCATGTTTTCTTTATTACCAGTAATTGTTGTTATGTTGGTTACTCTTATACTAATAATAACTCACCTTTTTATATGGGCATTCCGAGACTTAAATATCCAACGGATGCGCCGAGTCGTTCAACCTTAAAATTAGAAGAAGCCTTTCATATCTTTATTGCCTATGAGGAGTGGGATGAACGGATTGCCTCGGGCATGAATGCGGTTGATTTGGGCGCGTGTCCGGGTGGTTGGACTTATCAGTTGGTTAAGCGTAGTATGATGGTTTACGCGATTGATAACGGCGCGATGGATCAAAAACTAATGGATACCGGACAGGTCAAACATTATCGTGAAGACGGCTTTAAGTTTGTACCGAAAAAATTTAATATTAGCTGGGTGGTCTGTGACATGGTTGAAAAACCGATGAGAGTCACTGAGTTAATGGCGCACTGGTTAATTAATGGTTGGTGCCGGGAAGCGATATTTAACTTAAAGCTGCCGATGAAAAAGCGTTATGAAGAGGTTAAGCAGAATTTGCAGTTTTTAACTGAGCAACTGACAACCAATGGCGTTCATGCGGTTGTCCAGGCTAAACAGTTATATCATGACAGGGAAGAGATAACCGTTCATGTGCAGCGGATTTGGGGAAGTGGCGTACCCGAGCAGTAATTGAAAATAAGTAAAATGGGATACTGTGAGTGTGTAATCTACGATATAATTGTTGGTTAGACGTCACTAGCAGGGATGTTTGTCGCTCATAGTGAGCGATTGATGATCGATTAGATGAATGAGAATGATATGGCTGATTTGCTCAATAATAAATGTCAAAAAAATAAGGTAATCATCGGTAGTCGTTGGATCAAAATTGTGATCACAATTTTACTGGTTGCATTCGCTGTCGGCTGTACGATGGTGAATAAATCCGCTGTTCCGGTTAAAAATCAGGTTTACTATGATGATAGCCGCGGTTCTGCTTATTATTTGACATTAATGCAGAATGAGATGGGCAGCACTAAAACTGATTTACAGTTAATGTATATCCGCGCCTTGTTGGCTGAGAATCGGCTTACTGATGCGCAGCAGCAGTTACTTGAGCTGGTCGATTTATCACTGAACGCAGAGCAAATCAAAGAGAAAAAATTAAATGCCGCGGAATTGGCCGTTAAATCTCAAACGCCGATTGATCTTAGTCAATCGATTGATACGAATACCTTATCCATCCAACAACAAAGTCGCTATTATCAGATCAAATTATTACAAGATCAGCAAGGTCATGATATCAATGCCGCCGTCCGTGATTATGTTATTCTGGAAACATTAGGTTTCCCAGCTACCCGTCATCAGGTGATTAATGATACATGGCGTTATTTAAATGCGCTGTCTGACGATGATCTGGCGAGTATTCTGGTCTACGCCAATGAGGCGGTATTACAAGGTTGGGTTCAGCTCGCCTATGCTTATCGTAATAGCCTTAAAGTAGACGCGGTGCAGCAATTAGTAAGTGATGGTTCGGTTGAAATGGTGACGCCAACCTTGAGTGATGAAGAGCGAGCACAGCGTATTCATGCTGCGATTGCAGCATGGCAGATGCAATATCCAACCCATCCAGCCGCGCTATATTTACCGCAATCTATTTATGGTGATGATGCTGCATCGACGAATAATCAACAAGGTAAACGGGTAGCCCTGTTCTTACCTTTGCAAGGTACGTCTAAAGTATTTGGCGAAGTACTGCGTGCTGGATATATGGAGGCGGCACGTTTTTATCCTAATGAACCCGGTCAAAATGTCATGGTATTTGATACCACTTCTGCGCCATTACCGGTGTTAGTTAAACAGGCGCAAGAACAAGGCGCTGAAATGATCGTCGGTCCGTTACTCAAAAATGATGTTGCTTTAATTTCTCAGCTCAATACCGCTATTCCGGTATTGGCATTAAATAAAATCAATGATGACAATCAGCAGACCTCCGCAGTGAATGCTAATATCTGTTATTTTGGTTTATCGCCAGAAGATGAAGCCGCCGATGCCGCTAAGCATATTTTTGCACAGGGTAAAAATAATCCACTGATTATTACCGTCCAAAGCGATCTGGGGCGTCGTGTAGCGAATGCTTTTGTTCAGCAGTGGCATCAGCTGACCTCGAGTGATGTGTATGTGCAGTATTTTAATTCTGCCGCAGAATTGAAACAAAAAATGAATAGCGGCGTTGGATTACAGTTACAAGGTGATTTACTTGCTAGTCAGGTATTAACGCCAAACCAGACAAACCAGGCGAATATTGTTGATTTAACTGCCGTTAACAACACGTCGAATACCAATCAATCGGTCACGGCTAGTCATGCGATTGATGCGATTTACGCTTTTGCAACACAAGAAGAGTTAGAGTTTATTAAGCCGATGCTGGATATGAAAGCGGCTGATGATGAAAATCCAACCGCTATTACCGTTGTTCCCCCTATTTATACCAGTTCTCGTAGTAATAGTGCAAATACCTCAACCGATTATCGATTTGAAATGGATCGCGTGCAATTTAGCGACATGCCTCTATTAGTCGATGATAATGATATTTTATCGCAGCTGCCAAAAAATATTCAGCAGGATTACTCGCTCGCTCGTCTCTATGCCATGGGGATTGATGCCTGGCGTTTAGCCAACCAGTTTCAAGCTGTGCAAACAAACAATCAAGCTGATATTGATGGTGTAACTGGCCAGATTATTGTTTCACCTGGATGCCAGATTAATCGGGCATTAACGTGGAAAATTTATCGACAAGGTAAAGTCTTATCGGCACCTCAAAACGTCAGAGGATAGGATTTAAATATGAGCAATTAGCCTGCGAGTTTTTGCAGGCGAAGGGCCTTTTGCTCGTTGCGCGTAATTATTCATGTCAAGTTGGTGAAATTGATCTGATCATGCGTGATGGCGAGTATTGGGTTTTTATTGAAGTTCGTTATCGGCATTTGGCTCACTATGGTGAGGCGGGTGCCACGATTGATCAGCGAAAACAACGTAAGATTGTCTTAACGGCAATAAGCTGGTTACAAGCCCAATATATCAATATTGAAGAAGTAGCTTGTCGATTTGATGTTTTTGCTATTACCGGTAATAAAATAGATTGGATTATCGATGCTTTTGGGCAAGATAGCCTTTTTGATGGGTCGTAAAGAGTGCAAGATTTAATAAAAAATTATTTTACAGAAAGTATTCAAACACAGATAGTCACCGCTGATGCATTAACTGAGACTATCGAAATGGCTGGGGCAAAGCTGGTCGATGCGTTATTAAATGGTAATAAGATTTTAGTCTGTGGTAATGGCTCCTCAGCCACCAATGGCCAAAGTTTTACCGCTAAATTAATTGATTGTGTTGATGTGGAAAGACCGAGTATTCCGGCAATATCGCTAGTCTGTGACAATGCGGTGCTTAGCGCCATTGCCGATCATGGCTATTATTCAGAAATTTATGCCAAGCAAGTGCAAGCACTTGGGCAAAGCGGTGATATTCTGATTGCGATTTCACCGCTCGGTAATAGTGCTGAGGTCATTCGTGCAGTTCAAGAAGCGGTGATTAAAGATATGGTTATTATCGCTTTGACGGGGGGAGAAGGGGGTGAGTTAATGGGATTGCTCGGACAGCAAGATCTGGAAATCAGGATCCCTTCTAATAAGAAAGTTCGCATAGAAGAGCTACATCAACTTGTTTTAAACTGTTTATGCGAGTTTATTGAACACGCATTGTTTGCCTTTAAAGAATAACAGAAAAATGAAAGGAGTTATCATGACAAAAAGTTTAATTCTTATTACGGTATTATCCGGATCCTTGTTATTACAAGGGTGCGTTGCATTTGCTTTAGGCACTGGTGCAGCAGTAACAGCAAAGACAGCCTCTGATCCGCGTTCATTAGGTTCGCAAGTTGATGATACGACCTTAGATTCTCGTATTGGTATTGCATTAGATAATAACCGTGACTATTTTAAAGATGCCAGAATTGTTGCGACTGCTTACAATGGTGTGGTGCTATTAACCGGTCAGGCGCAAAGTCAGGCGCAGATCGATAAAGCCTATAGTTTAGCCTCTGGTGTTGATGGCGTGATGAAAGTATACAACCAGATTCGTTTAGGTCCACGTATCGGTGGTGGCACGTTGACTGGTGATGCCTGGATAACGACGAAAGTGAAATCACAGTTAATTGGCAATAGTGCAACAAAAGCGCGCAATATCAAAGTCGTGACTGAAAATAGCGAAGTGTTTTTAATGGGCCTTGTGACCGCGCAAGAAGCGAAAGCGGCTACTCAGGTTGCGAGTAAAGTGGCAGGTGTTAAATTAGTGGTTGCAGCTTTTGAGATTGTTCAATAGCACAGCTAATGCGATTAGCGGTATTGCGCTATTTTAAGCGGGTCAACTGATCCGCTTTTTCGCGCCTGTTTGAATCAAATAAAATAGGATCATCAGTGAATCGATGAGCCGTGATGATTGAATTATAGGCTGTAGTTTACACTATCAATCAGATAAACGATCAGTTTGTCTAAACCAAGTAGCCTTGATTCACTCAGCCCTTCACTTATTTTTAACTGCTGGAATTGCTGCTTGAAAGGCATATTGACTATCTCTGCAGCGGTTTTTCCTTGAGCCAGTGTGATCAAAATGGCCAACAATCCTTTGACAATTCGACTATCGCTATCACCGGAAAATTGAAAAGTGTGATCGGCTACTCTTTCTGTTTTTAGCCAGACATTATTTTCACAGCCAGCGATATGGTAGCGAGCGATTTTATCTGCTTGAGGGAATGCCGGTAACAATTTGGCTAAATGGATTAATTGACGATAGCGTGCTTGCCAGTTTTGCTGCTGTGCAAATAAGTCAAATAACTCCGGTAAAGTCATGTTAAGATTAGGCATGAAATAAAAAAATCCTCTATCTTGAGCGCGTGTTATCGATTAGCTTAAAATGTCGATGGCATACGCCATTGCTTCAATAAATTGTTCTACATCTTGTTGGGTATTATAGGGCGCAAAAGCGGCGCGGATAACCCCCGTGCAGGCCAACTTTTTGATCAGCGGTTGTGCGCAAAGCTCACCGGTACGAATGGCAATATGTTGTTCCGCCAGTAATATCGCGATATCGCTATGGTGAATCTGATCAAGATTAAACGATAAAATAGGACTGTCCGGATCGCGATAGCTTTGAAAACCACGGAACTGTATTAATTTATCTTCAGCCAGTTGTGCTAATGCTAAAGCATGCTGCTCAGCCGCACTGCGATCCCACTCTTTTAACCAGTTTAAGGTGGCATGAAAACCCAAAATAGCGGCAATATTAGGTGTGCCGGCTTCAAGCTTAGCAGGTAACGGCTGTGGTTCAAATCCTTCAAAAGAGACGGTTTTAAGCATTTTACCGCCTCCTTGCCAGACCGGCATCTGGGTCAGGTGAGACGGCTTTACATATAAAATTCCTAAACCAGTTGGACCATACAATTTATGCGCAGAAAAAGCATAAAAATCGATACCCAGCGTCGTCACATCAATCGGTGCATGAACGATACCCTGCGCCCCATCAACGACAATAATCGCCTCGTGTTGATGGGTTAAGCGAACAATTTCAGCGAGATGTGGTTGATATCCGGTAACATTAGACATCTGTGTCATGGCGACGACACGGGTTTTTGCGGTCAGTAACTGCTGAAAAGTCTGCTTATCAAGCTGGCAGGCTTGATTGAGCGGCCATTTGATAATTTTTGCACCGGTTTGTTCGGCTAGAATCAGCCAAGGCACTAAATTACTATGGTGCTCTAATTCAGAAACGATAATCTCATCACCCGGCTTAAGATGCATTTTGGCATAAGTCTGCGCCACTAAATTAATCGATTCCGTCGTGCCTTTGGTCCAAATAATTTGGTCAGCATCACTGGCATTAATCAGCTGCGCGATCAGCTGTCTGGTTTGCTCAATTTTTTGAGTTGCTTGCTGTGCTGGTTGATGTAAGCTTCGATAAGCATTTGCCGTATTCTTACCATAATAGTCATCAGTTGCACTGATCATGGCTGCGGGTTTGAGCGCCGTTGCAGCCGTATCAAGATAGACGGTCGATGCCGTTAAGGCGGGAAAGTTTTCGCGAAACCGAATTACATCAAACGTCATTAGCTCAGCTCTAACCCCGCGATGCCATTCCAATAGCCATTACAATCGCGTTGTGATTCGACCACCAGCGGATGCGAGCCATCTTCATTGGCTTTAAATTGACGGACAATATCTAAGGTATCAAGGCTGGTTGGTGAAATACGGACAATATCGACCAATCCTTGCATATCAGTCAGATTATTACCCAGATTATAACAATAGCCACTTTGGGTTTGAATACCGTTGAGCACAAAGACTTTTTGCTGTTCTTGAGAGAACACTTCTCGCCCTTGGGGATAATTAATACAGCATAAACCACACTGATCTTTAGGCCGATTTTCGGAACGAGCCGTAAAACAGCGCGCTGAATAGGCTAGTGGCAAATAACCGTAGCTGAATACTTCAATTTCAAAACGATTTTCCAGGCCAATCGATTTAAGCTGACTGATCACATTTTGTAACCAGTCACGTGATAGCTCGACAGGCATACACCAGCGGGTCATTCCCTGCTTATGCAGCAGTTTTAAAGTATGGGCGTTATAACAGTTTAAGGCCGGTCCGGCAACAAAAGGTAACTTATGTTCATAAGCGAGATTCACCGCCGCAAGATCATTGGCTTCCACGAGAAAATCACCATTTTCAACATATTGACGCAGCTCATTGAGCTCAGACGGGGCTTCGAGCAGTGCCAGTGTTGAAATGACCACTTGTTTACCGGTTTTAGCGATCTCTTTGGCCAGATCAATCCAATCGGCCACTTTAAGTTCGCGACGTTTGGTACAAACGGTTTCGCCTAAATAGATAATATCGGACTGGCCCTCTTTTGCGGCGGAATAAAACGCTTCCGTTTTCTCTTTTGGCCAATAATAGAGTAATGGGCCTAATGCGTATTTCATAATCATTGCCTACGATGAATTCTTATTTAATGTCTATTTTTATAAATGAATTTATTGCCATTTACGATGATAAGCACCGAGCGTTGTTTGCGTACCTTCAGAGATCGCACCGAGTGTATCCATCCATTTTTTCTCAGCTATAAAGTTATTTGGTGAGGATTGATAACGGTCAATCGCCTCACGCCACACTTTGGTGACTTGCGCAACATAAGCGGGACTGCGTTGACGGCCTTCTATTTTAACTGAGGCAATATTCGCGGCAAACAGTTCTGGCAACAGCTCAATGGTATTGAGGCTAGTTGGCTCTTCAATCGGATGATAGAGGGTCTTATCGACAAAATAGCGTCCCTTGCAAAGGGTTGGATATCCAGCATTTTCACCCTTTTTGTGACAATCAATCAGGACATTATTTAATCTCGACTCCAGTCCTTTATCAGTCTCCTGCCAGCGTACATATTTTGCCGGTGAGCAAGCGCCTACGGTATTGGGGGATTCACCCGTTAAATAAGAGGAGAGATAACAACGACCTTCCGCCATAATACATAAACTGCCAAAAGCAAATACTTCTAGGGGGACAGGCGTGACACGAGAGAGCTGTTTAACTTGGTGCATTGATAAAACACGTGGTAAAACCACACGATGCACGTCGAAATTGCGCTGATAAAATTTGATCGCTTCCAGATTAGTGGCGGAAGCTTGCACAGAAACGTGACGCTCGATATGTGGATATTTTTCTGCCGCATAGGCTAACATTGAGATGTCCGCCAGAATAAGTGCATCAGCACCAATTTGCGCCGCACTATCAACCGCATATTGCCAGCGCTGAAAATTATCCGGATGAGCAAATGTGTTGATGGCAATATGAAGTTTTTTACCATATCGATGTACATAACTTGATGCTTCATCTAATTTTTTATCGGTAAAATTTAAACCGGCAAAATGACGCGCATTGGTATCATCTTTCAAACCAATGTAAACGGCATCAGCGCCATTATCGATGGCGGTTTTAAGTGCAGGCAACGATCCTGCGGGACAGAGAAGCTCCATAAAGTCTACCTAAATCAAAATCTGATGAGTCATTAGTATGCAATAAATAGAGACGAATTGCGATAGAAAAAAATATATCGGTCAGAGATTTTTATTGATGACTGAATGGCGAATAACCAGTTCAGTAGGCATGACCAGAGACTGATAACAGGCATGTTGCTGAATTTTTGCTGTTTTTGAAATCAGCATCATAAAGCCTTCACATCCCATTTTATACATGGGTTTATAAATATGAGTCATGAGCGGTTCTGTTGGCATTTGCGATTGCGAATGAGCATTGACCGTGATAATAGAAACTTGTTGTGGCAGCTGGCATTTTAGCTTTTTTGCCTGCGTCATAATACCATTGATGATAGTGTGTTCATCAATAAAACCGCTTTCTGGTTGGACCTGATGAGTTTGAATGTCGATCAGATCGTGGTAACTCAGGCTACGGTTATCATCACAAAAAATCGCCGTTGGGGGTATCGGCTGCTTGAGTAATAGGCTAAATAACGCCTGAGTGGCGTGAAAGTGAGTTGCATTATACTGTAGATAATGTGTATTCAACGGCAGTGCTTTGCGCTGAAGCGCTTGTTGATAGCCCTGTGTCATATAAACTGTACTCTGCTTATCTTTTAAGCCAAACAGACAAGCAATGTGACGATGGCCCTGTTCCAGCAGATAATTTGTGGCCTGATAAGCAATCGCCATATGATCAAAATAGACACAGGATAAGGTTCGTGAGTAGTGATTGAGTAGTACGATAGGCGGGAGAGCAGCCGAATACTGCTCTAATTGTGATAAGTAAGGGCTGTCATTGATAATCAATATTCCCTCGATTTGATGATGCACCGTATAGTTAATAATTTGTTGAATATCTTGTGGCGAGAAATAGAGAAAACGCAGATAGATAATTTTATAGCCCTGTTTTTGGGCGGTATCTTCAATGCCTCTATTGACCATGCTGTGGGGAAAATATTGATTATCGATCAGCAATATTTTCTTATTTTGATAGTGGGTTTGGTAAGGTTTTATCAGCTCGCTGGTATTGTAGTTAAGCTGTTCTATCGCTTGATGTACTTTGAACTGAAGTTGTGGTGAGGTTTTAGCGGGCGTATTAATGACGCGGGAAACCGTGGCCACCGAGACATTAGCGCGGTTAGCGATATCTTGCATTGTCACTGATTTATATTTTTTCATCATAGCCCTATGTGAGGATTGATAAGAATCTGGCTATTATGTCGTTGATAGTTTTGCCTGTCTGGATTCTTTTACATAAATGCGTGATAAGTCGAAAAAGAAGTACTGAGCTTACCTGTTAAGCTGGGTCGTTTAGTGTTAAAAATCGATCGGATCGACATCGACCGTCCAGCGCGTATTTTTGGTTTCGGGCCATTGGATCATCTGGGCGATGAGTTGGGTGGTGATGGTTTGTAAGAAGCGCCGATGAGGATGTTGCAATAGCAGCTGCCAACGAAAGAGTCCGGCTTTTTTAGATTGGGTCGCTGTCACCGGTCCCAATAACCAGAGCGCAGGATCATCACATTCGCTTCTTAACCATTGATAAACACGCTCAAGCAGCGCCGGGGCATGCTGGTTATTTTTATCGGCGGCCCGAATCAGGATTTGATAGCTATAAGGGGGTAATAAGGTCGCCGCTCTTTCGTGCAATGTCTGCTGCGCAAAAGCGGGATAACCTTGCTCAAGCAGAAGATTAAGTAGCGGATGCTGCGGGTGATAGGTTTGCAGCAGCACTTCACCTGCTTGTTCGCCACGACCCGCCCGGCCGGAGACTTGTGTATAAAGCTGAGCAAAGTGTTCTGTCGCACGAAAATCGCTGGAAAATAGGGCGCCATCAACATCGAGTATACCGACCAGTGTCACATTGGGAAAGTGATGACCTTTAGCCAGAATTTGTGTACCGACCAGAATATGCGCCTGCCCTTGATTAATCTGTTCGATATAGCCTTCTAAGGCGCCTTTTTTCGCGGTTGAGTCTCTATCTATACGGCTGACCGGAATATCAGGGAAGCGTAATCGAAGCTGTTTCTCTAGCTGCTCTGTGCCCACACCGACAGATTGTAAATGGGTTGAACCACATTTAGGACATTGCGAGGGGATATTGCGCGGCGTATCACAATGGTGGCAGATTAATTTATGTTGTTTTTCATGATAGGTAAAAGGTTTATCACAACGTGGACACTCAGCAATCCAACCACAATCATGGCAAACCAATAAAGGCGCAAAACCACGGCGATTTAAAAACAGTAAAACTTGCTTGTTTTGGGCAAGGTGCGCATTAATTTTTTGTATTAAAGGTTGAGATAAGCCCGAGTTTAAGGGTAACCCTTTAATATCGATGATCTCTTGTCTGGCAAAATGGGCACCACCGGCACGTTGGGTGAGTTTTACATATTGATATTTACCGATTTCTGCATTGTGCAGTGATTCTAAAGCCGGCGTGGCAGAGCCGAGAATCACCGGCACTTGTTCCCGCTGCGCCCTGACAATAGCCAAATCTCTGGCGTGATAACGCCAGCCTTCTTGCTGCTTATATGAACTATCATGTTCTTCATCGATAATAATTAAGCCGAGCGATTGGAAAGGGGTAAACAGCGCGGAACGCGTGCCAATCACAATCGCATTTTCACCCTGTTTAGCACGCAGATAAACCTGTAATCTTTCGGTATCATTCAAGCCAGAATGTAGAATATCAATCGGCGCATTGAAGCGTGATTGAAAGCGTGCAATAGTTTGGGGGGTAAGGCCAATTTCAGGTACCAGCATTAAGGCTTGTTGTCCCTTGCTTAATACTGACGCTAAAGCATTCAGATAAATCTCCGTTTTGCCGGAACCCGTGACACCGTCAAGTAGCCAAATATGAAATGTGTTCAGCGTAGGGAGGATGTTTGTCAGCGCTTGTTGCTGTTCAGTATTGAGTGTTAAAGGACTTGGATTGCAGGCCTGACTTGGCTGCCAGCGGTGGATAGTTTGCGGTAGTACAACCTGTACAATAAGCTGTTTTTGTTTCAGTTGCTGATAGATATTTGCACTAAAATCTTGTGATTGGATAATCTCAGCAGGTTGTTGCTGCTGAAATAATGCCAGGAGTTTTTGTTGTTGTGGTGCGCGACTGAGCTGTTTAAGCGCAAAGGTGGCGCCAATTTCGGTGAGTTGCCACTGTTTTTTTTCTGGTAGCTCAGCCGGTCGGCCTTGACGTAATAAAGCCGGTAAGGCGTGTGATAATACCTCACCAAGTGGATAGTGATAATAGTCAGTGGCCCAGATTAATAGTTGCCATAACGTGTCTGAAAACAGCGAGGTTTGATCGATTACCGATACGACCGTTTTCAATTTTGCTGGTTGAAACTCAGTCTGTTCATCAATAGCGACCACAATACCGATACTATGACGGTTGCCAAAGGGAACTGTAACCCGCCCACCTATCGTGACTTGACCGATCAGCGCCGTTGGGATCTGATAGTCAAATAACTGATATAGGGGAAGCGCTAAGGCTACATGAGCAATCGGCATCGTTTTATGTTGTCTGTTTCTGTTAATGAAAAATTGATTTATTTATCTTAGTGTACATTCTCTTTGATAACAAACCAACACAACAATTTGATGATAAAGCCGAATAAAATGCCCAGCACCATCGCCTGACATACCAGCATCCAGTGAGTGGGCATCATCAATAGCAAGGCAAAACAAATCAATGCAGCGGAAAAATAATTGAGCCGTGGTACTCGGGTGAGAAGATAGATAAGTAGGGAGCTTACACCGATGACTATCTCTTGTTTATATTTGAAGGCAGGCAGGTAATCGATCCCTTTGCTGAGTCCTACACCGATGAGTAGTCCAATGAGCCCACTTAATAGCGTTGCAAATAATCCAGCCACAGTTTTTTCCGGGGCAACAAAAAATATCGCCATGCCAATAAGGGCTATCCAGAGTGGTAATTGTAAATAATTTGTCAGCCAGACTAAGATCGCTGTTGCCAGACCAATCAAAAGCGCACTGAATATCGATTGATGCATGATGATACAATCCTAATAATGTGATTTATTCTAATAATTTTATGCTATTTTTGCCTTCAAGCATAGTGTTTAGCCGATAGGGTATGTTTGTCGGCATCATCAGCCGGACTTTATTGATAACGGAATGATGGGGTTATGTTTAAGTGAGTGATCAATATGGCAAGAAACAGTATGGCAAGATGCGCCATACTGTTACACTGGTAGTTTATCGCGTCGCTTGCTTCATTTTCTGAGTAAAATCGTGTAATTCAGATAACATGCATGCAGGGTTATCCAGATTGGCGGCAATAATCTTCACCGTGGCTGAACCGGCAATAGCGCCAGCAGCGCCCGCCTGAATCGTTGCTTTAACTTGCTGCGGCGTTGAGATACCAAAGCCCTGAATAGGGCGCGGCGCGCCATATTGATATAATTTATTGATGATCTGTGTTAATGGCTTGTGTGCACTATTTTCCGTTCCCGTCACACCGGCGCGCGAGACAAGATAGGTATAACCTTCTCCATACTGAGCAATGTGCTTAATTACGGCATCATCGGCATTGGGTGGACAGATAAAGATCGGCGCAATGTGATGTTTGATTGCCGCGGCTCTAAAGGGAGCCGACTCGACCAACGGCACATCCGCGATCAGCACCGAATCCACGCCAGCTTTAGCACAATCAGCATAAAATTGATCGATGCCGCGGCGGAAGACTAAATTAGCATAGACTAACAGGCCAATCGGAATATCGGTATGTTTCTCACGAATACGACCTAAAATCTCAAAGCAGATATCAACATTAATGCCACTGGCAAAAGCGCGCAGATTAGCCTCTTGAATAGTCGGACCATCAGCCAGTGGATCGGAGAAGGGGATACCTAACTCCAGTGCATCAGCGCCACTGCTAATCAGGGTCTCGATAATCTGATAAGATTGTTCAGGTGTTGGATCACCGATAGTGACAAACGGCACAAAGGCACCCTCTTTTTGGGCGATCAGTTTGGTGAATAGTTGCTCATAACGATTGACCTGATTTGATGATTGATTCATACCATCTCTCCTCGTGCTTTTAAAATATCATAAACCGTAAAGATATCTTTATCTCCGCGGCCTGAAAGATTCACGACCAAGAGCTGTTCTTTTGTCGGATTTTGTTTGATTAACTTTAAGGCATAAGCCAGTGCATGAGATGACTCTAATGCTGGAATGATTCCCTCATTGATAGATAAGGCTTTAAAGGCATCTAACGCTTCATCATCGGTGATGGAGACATACTCTGCCCGGCCGATACTATCGAGATAAGCATGCTGAGGACCAACAGAGGGGAAATCTAAGCCGGCTGAAATCGAGTATGACTCTTCAATTTGGCCTTCTGCGGTCTGCATCATCGGTGATTTCATACCGAAATAGATACCTAATGTGCCATGTTTGAGTGAGGCGCCATGTTCTCCGCTCTCAATACCATGACCACCTGGTTCAACACCAATCAGTGTAACGGTGTTATCCTCAATAAAGTTAGCAAACATACCAATCGCATTCGAACCGCCACCAACGCAAGCGATCACCGCGTCTGGTAAACGGCCTTCTCTGTCCAATATTTGTTGTTTCGTTTCTGCACTGATAATTTGTTGAAATTCTCGCACAATGGTTGGGAATGGATGTGGCCCTGCCGCGGTACCTAATAAATAGTGTGCTTTTTCATAGCTGCCGGACCAGTCGCGTAAGGCTTCATTACAGGCATCTTTGAGTGTGGCTGAGCCGGTGGTCACTGGAATCACGGTTGCGCCCATCAGGCGCATTCGAAAAACATTGGGTGCCTGGCGCAGCACATCTTTTTCACCCATATAAATACGGCATTTTAGGCCTAATAAGGCGCAGGCCAGCGCGGTTGCCACACCATGTTGTCCTGCCCCTGTTTCGGCGATAATTTCGGTTTTACCCATCCGTTTGGCTAGCAAGGCCTGACCAAGCACTTGATTGGTTTTATGGGCGCCACCATGGACTAAATCCTCTCTTTTTAAATAAAGTTTGGTGTTTGTGCCTGCGGTTAGATTGCGACACAGTGTTAAGGCGGTAGGCCGACCGGCATAGTTTTTAAGTAGATCCATCAGTTCGGTTTGAAAGCTGGGGTCGGCGATAGCGTCGAGAAAAGCGGTTTCCAGCTCATCGAGCACTGGCATGAGGATCTGCGGGACATATTGTCCGCCGAACTCACCGAAATAGGGATTAAGTTTTGACATCATCGTTTCCTTGCTAATAGATTATGAGTAATAGGGATAACTGCGTAAGGCAGTAAATAGTTGGTTAATCTTTTCTGCTTGTTTTATACCCGGTGAAGACTCAACGCCTGAGTTGATATCCAGTCCCAAACAGCCAGTCATGATAGCCTTAATCGCATTGTCCGGCGTAATGCCACCTGCCAGAATGACACGGTTTAATGGTTGGTTTTTGAGTAGATCCCAGTTAAAGGTTTTACCGGTTCCGCCGTTACCCTGATCAAAAATATAGCGAGCGATCAGCGGATTTTCATAGCTGGGTACTGACTTTTCAATACTGATTGCCTGCCAAATTTGGCAGTGATCCGGTAAAACTTGGTGTAGTCTGGCAATATAGTCTTTATCTTCATCACCGTGCAGCTGCACGGCAAACAGAGATAAGTCTTTGACGGTACTCACTATCGATTCAATGGGTTCATTGCGAAAAACACCGACCCAATTTAGGCGAGGGGCACCAGAGATCACTTGCTTAGCCTGCTCAACAGTGACGGCTCGCGGCGAAGTAGCAACAAAAATCAGTCCACCATATACCGCACCAGCCTGATAACTGACCAGTGCATCAGTCGGACGGGTCAATCCGCAAATTTTATGCTCACCGAAGATCACGCGCCTGATGGCTATTTCAATATTATCTTCCGACATCAGTGCACTACCAATCAAAAAGCCATCAGCAAATTGGCTCAGCTCAAGGACTTGCTGATGCGTATAAATACCGGATTCACTGATGACGATAGTCTCTTTGGGAATCAGGGGGGATAGCTGTTTGATGCGCGCTAAATCAACACTCAAATCACGGAGATTACGATTATTGATACCGATCACGCGTGCATTGAGCTGAATTGCCCGCTGCACTTCTGCTTCTGTACTGGCCTCAGTCAGCACGCCCATATTGAGTGAATGGGCAATTTGACTCAGGTGAATATACTGTTCATCATTTAATACAGACAGCATTAATAAAACAGCATCGGCCTGATAATAGCGCGCTAAGTAAATTTGATACTCATCGATAATAAAATCTTTGCATAAAACCGGTTGGGTCACGGTTTGACGAACCTCAGTAATAAATTCAAAGCGCCCCTGAAAATATTTCTCATCTGTCAGCACCGAAATGGCGGCCGCATAATGTTGATAGATGTTAGCGATATCAGTTGGATTAAAATCAGCGCGAATCAATCCCTTGGACGGAGAGGCTTTTTTACACTCCAGAATAAAAACGCTATGGGGCTGTTTTAGCGCGGTATAAAAGCTGCGATCACTGGGTATAATGTGCGCCTGAAATGTGGCTAAGGGCCGCTGCTGTTTTGTCTGAGTTAACCAGATCTGTTTATCTTGTACTATTTTAGTCAGTACGGTTGACTGCGTAACAGCTTGACTGAGTTCATTAATTGCCATGATTAACCCCTTGCAATGAGTGCTTGTAGTAGTTTATCGGCCTGACCGCTGTGCATCATCGCGATGGCCCGCTGAGTATTGTTAGGCAAATTATCTTCGCCAAATAGTCGCATTACCATGGCAACGTTGATGGCAATGGCGGCTTCATGAGCAGGTTTGCCGCTGCCTTGTAAGATATTTTTAAGCATCTCGCCGTTCTGCTGAGGGCTGCCGCCCTGGATCTCCGCAAGCGGATAGCTGGGTAAGCCAAAATCAGCTGGCGAAAGCGTATAGTAGGTTATGTTTCCCTGTTTGAGCTCGGCTACCTGCGTTGTACCATGAATTGCCACCTCATCCATGCCGCTGCCATGCACCACTAAGGCGTGAGTATAGTTGAGCATTTTTAAGGTTTCAGCAATTGGCGCAATCAATGAAGGATGATAGACACCGAGTAGAATTCGGCTGGGTTTAGCCGGATTAATTAATGGACCAAGAATATTAAAAATTGTGCGCGTTTTGAGCTGTTGGCGTATCTGAGCGGCATGACGAAAGCCCGTATGATATTGCTGAGCAAATAGAAAACAAACACCTAATTCGTCTAGGGTCTGACGTGAGCGCGCAGCTGGCATATTGAGTTTAATACCTAAGGTGGATAACACATCGGATGACCCTGATTTACTCGACACGCCTCGATTACCATGTTTAGCGATAGGGTAGCCTAACGCGGCGGCAACAAAAGCACTGGCCGTTGAGATATTGATACTCTGTGTGCCGTCCCCGCCGGTGCCGACAATATCGGCAAATGCATAATCCGGCGCGGCAAAGTGATCAGCATGTTTAAGTAAGGCTAAGGCAGCGCCTGCGATTTCCGCTGGTTTCTCGCCGCGGACTTTCATACTAATAATGGCACTGGCCAGTGAAGCAGGGACTAACTTACCCTGGATAATTAGTTCAAATAATGCATGACTTTCAGCTTGTGACAGTGCTTCACCAAGATAGAGCTTATCGAGTATTGGCTGAATATGATAGGCCTGTGTTTCTGTTATTTCTGCTGACTTAGCTTGGTGAATATTTTGTTCAGTCTCCGCTTGAGAAGGGGATTGTAATGCCCATTCGATGGTCTGTTCTAAAAGCTTGACACCCTGAATGGTTAAAATCGATTCGGGATGAAATTGAAAACTGCAAACACGATCTCGATCGTGTCTGACCGCCATGACAATATCATTAAAAATAGCATTGATCGTCAGGGTTTTGGGAATATTTTCACCTTTAAGAGAGTGATAACGTGCAACGGGTAGCGGATTGGGCAAATCATTAAACATCGCTTGACCATCGTGTTCGATAAGCGAAGCTTTACCATGCAGAATATCACCGGCTGAAACAATCGTGCCGCCATAAGATTCAACAATCGCTTGGTGACCAAGACAGATACCGATAATCGGCAATTGACCTTTTAGGCGTTTTAGTAAGGTTGGCATACAACCCGCTTGACTTGGCGTACCAGGACCGGGTGATAAAAATAGAATAGGCTGATGCATCTGAGTCAATTTATCAATGATGATATCGGCTGAGACAGTATTGCGATAGATAGTCACATGATGACCGCTGCAGCGCAGCTGATCAACGATGTTATAAGTAAATGAGTCGATATTATCGAGAAATAGGATATTTGCCATTAGAATGCTCCCGTTACGCCATGCGCCTGAGCAATTGCTTTAATCACTGCTCTGGCTTTATTATAAGTCTCATCTGATTCTGATTGCGGGTGTGAGTCGAGTACGACCCCTGCGCCGGCTTGTACTGTGGCAATCTCATTTTCCACATAGGCTGATCGGATTACAATGCAGGTATCAAGATCGCCATGTGCAGTAAAGTAACCAATAGCGCCGCCATAACTACCTCGTCTTACTTTTTCTGCTTCGGCGATTAATTGCATCGCTCTTACTTTCGGTGCTCCGGTTAAAGTACCCATATTCATGGTTGCCTGGTAAGCATATAGTGCATCCAAATCGCGGCGTAATTGACCAACAACTTTAGAGACTAAATGCATCACATGTGAGTAACGGTCGACTTTGAGTAGCTCTTTCGTATAACGTGAACCGGGTATACAGATTCGCGCTAAATCATTACGAGCTAAATCGACCAGCATCAAATGTTCGGCAAGCTCTTTTTTATCGGTACGCATATCCAGCTCTAAACGGCTATCAAGGTCGTAATCTATCTCACCATTCGCTTGTCTGGCGCGTGGCCGGGTCCCAGCAATCGGATATATTTCTACTTGATTGGTCTCTTTGGTATATTTAAGTGCACTTTCCGGCGAAGCACCGAATAAGATAAAATCACTATCTTGCATATAGAACATATAGGGACTTGGATTTTGAATCTTAAGCCTTTGATAAGCCGCTAAGCTGTTTGGGCAGTGTAACTGAAAGCGTCGGGAAGGGACGACTTGAAATATTTCACCTTGGGCAATATTGTCCTGCATTTTTTTTACGATGGTATTAAAATCCTCATCACTTTGATTGCAGGTCAATGCGATGTCGTCTAAGACGGTGGTTTTAATCGTGCACGGTGGTGTGGCTAACGCGATACTGAGTTCGCTTAAGCGTTGCGCCAATCTCTGCTGTTCCGACGAGTTGGGCGTAAATAAGCTACTTTTAAGTGTTGATACCTGCTGCTGATGATTAATCTCCAATAAGGTTTCGGCAAGGTAGAAACAGTAGTCAGGACAATGCTGGGTAGTCGGCAGCTGACATAAATCTTCAAAATTATAGACTAAATCATACGCGAATAATCCGCCTAAAAATAGTGCATCTTTATCGGTATTGGCTGGAATATCCACCAGACTTAGTATCATACGCAGCGCGTCAAAGATGGATTGATTTTTTAACCGGCTATCTTCGTCGAGTATCTCACTATTAACAGGATAAGTTAGTTTGAGTTGATTTGCTTGTCTTGCTGATATTATTGATTTATCGAGTGTTTTTTCAATCAAAGTTAAGAGTGACTTGCCATTCTCGGTGAGCGCCTCAATCGTGACTTGATTACTGAGGGCGGTAAGGCGAAGCGCACTATCAATAATCATCAAACTTTTGATATTTTGTTTGTTGTCTATCTCTGCTGATTCGAGTAATAAGGTTGCCGGTTTCTGATGACAGAGTTGATTAAAGATACCGGTCGGGTCACCGTGATAGGTGACGGGTTTGGTTATCTGTTTTAACGTTGGTTTATTCATATTTATCTCTCTTCACGCATGATTATATGGACAAAAAAACCCGCAGATGGCGGGTTTTTGTGAAATAGTGCTCATAGCAAAACACATTACCCGAAAAAGATAATATGCCACCAGTTCAATTGGTTAAATGTGAATAAAAGATGATTTGCCATGATAAATACCTTAATGAATTTTGTATCATTAAACTAGTTTAAGAAGACATTGTCAATAGTCAGCATAAAAAATAGTCAGCCGAATAAATACTGTATAGCGAAATTTATCGATGCTAAAGAGAGGTTATTAATAGGAGATGTGAATCACGCTGGCTTATCGCAGCAATGCCTGCTTTGTGATTTTTTTGTAGCAGATTTTATGATGAAATAGCGGATAAATTTATCCGCTATTTTGAATCGTTGAGTCAATACCTGTCATACAACAATATTGCGATGACTTAGCCTAGTACTCTTTTCACACAGGCTTTTGAGACATTCACACCAATCTCCAGTGCATCCGTATCAAAATGCATATCCGGATGGTGTAAACCAGGCAAAAGATCAACGCCCAGTCCCCAGAAACCGGCTTTTACCTGTGCTCTTTCACGTGGATAATTAAAAAAGTCCTCGCCACCTGGTGTGTGGATCGGTGCTTTTAGACCCGCTTCACCCAGCACATCTTTGATCGCTAAGGCGATAATATCGGTCACTTCTTGATTGATTTCTGCCGCCGGAATCTCTTTGGTCACTGCCGCATCGACGGTGGCGCCGACTGATTGTGCCGCAAAATCGATTGATTTTAAAACTTTCTCTTTTAATTCAGTCATTGCCTGATTCGTCGGTGCTCTCAGATCCCAACAGACATGGGCTTTGGCTGGAATCGCATTAGTCACACCGGCATCACAGATGCAGCGGGTGGCTTTAGCACTATAATTTAAGGCTGGATTAAGATGAATGGTGTTAACTGCTTGAATTGCGATAGATGCCGCATCAAGGGCATTCACACCTAAATGTGGGCGTGCACCATGCGCAGGAATACCGATAAAATCAGCCGTTATCGTAGTTGAGGCTGAATAGTACATGGCGGGGGATGCAAAACCCTTCGGACATTCATCTTTTGGTCTTAAGTGCAAACCAATAATCATATCAACGTCATCGATTACGCCACCATTAATTAAGGCCAGTGCACCGGTACCGAGCTCTTCAGCAGGCTGAAAGATAAATTTAATTCGCCCTTTTTTGACCAGATGTTGTTGCATGACCTCTTCGGCGGTAGTTAATGCCATGGCGGAGTGGGCATCATGACCACAAGTATGCATCGCACAGTGCTGGCCATTAATGATATGACCTAATGCATCCATATCGGCGCGCAAAGCCAGTGTCGGGCCCGGTTTTCCACTATCATAAACAGCCATAATACCGGTTGTCCCATTCACATTGTCGGTGACCTGATAGCCGGCATGTTTTAATTGTTGGCTGATATAAGCGGCCGTTTTATGTTCTGCAAATCCTAACTCAGGAATGGTGTGTAAGTATTTATAGTGATCAAGTACTTTCGACATATTATCTCCTTTGTGCTAATCGCTTTTGTGATGAGATATGCTGGCGCTGTATCTCATCATCTTTTTTATGTTTCATCTCTTATTGAGCGAAGACCTAAGATTTATTTTTGTGGTTTTATAAAAGAGAACAATCATTTTTAATTATGCATGCTACACAATGAGTCGCATGATAATCATGGCGATAAAGGCATTGAAAATACTGGTTAACATCAATAGTGGCCAATATTTTTTAGGTACATCGGCGACGCCAAGCAAACGACCCATATATTGTAGTTGTGAGCCCATTAAAAAGATGGCTGGCGCTAAAATAGTGATGTCGGTAATACCGAGCTGCTGATGAGCAAATAAGCTTACCGCAACACCAGTACCTGCAGAAGCGGATAACCAAGCGGTCAGCAATACCGTAATGGCAACACCAGGTAAACCAAATACCGACATTAAGGGTGAGAAGACCGAACCCAGCAGTTCCATTAATCCTAATACATTTAGAATATAAGCGATGACATAAGCCATTAATACATTAGGCATTAAATTATTGATGGCAATATTAAATCCTTTCCGTGCACCAATAACAAAAATATCAAACGGATTGTTGGTCTCTTTTTTATGGCTATTACTCATTCGTGAAATCCTTCTTATAAAGACTATTTAATATCATACGCACAAAGGCGGCACCGACGAATTTTAAAATGAACATCACCAATAAGGGGATCACCACCGGTACCGTTAGCCAGGCAAAAATGGCCGAGCCGATAGCAAAATAGTTATTAATCAGACCAGCACCTGAATATTGCCATGCGCCCATAATAATGACCTCTTTTTTACCGATCTGTTTTTGGTCATAGAGCTCTTTGGTTAAAGCTGCTCCTGCATCAGTACTTTGTAAATCAGTAATCAGTGCTAAACCAGTTAAACCTGGTAAACCTAAAATAGGCTTTAATAGTGGGGTTAATAATTTATGTGCGGCTCGAATCGCGCCATAATGGGTAAATATTTCTAATACACCCAATGCTAGCATCACGGTTGGAATCAGCGATAAGGCGAATAAGAAACCGGCTTTTGCGCTGAGACCACCTTCGCCTAAAAAGGTATTTTTTTCAGGATGTTGCATGGTACCAAATTGGCCACCGAGCGAGGTAAAATCAAACGCTTTGAATTTATCCGGATGGTCAATATGAAAAAAGGATTTTACCCATTCCATATCTTGCACATTCATAAAGATGCCCGAGAAAAAAAGAATCGCACAAATTAAAGCAATATAAGCTTTTATGCCGACTTTGATCTGTACCTTTTGGTCTTGATCCTTGTCGTTATTATTATGCATTGAGAAAACCTCCTTATACTGTTTTCAGTTTTGATGACTTGGAATGTGATAATAAAATTAACACTATCTGTGATTATCGATATTTGATGCATAAGCCCAATAGGCAGATTATTAAATACCCTTTTTCGCCTCATATTTAACCCAGCAGGGTCTACCGAGGATAAATGATTTAAACTTATTACGATTGTTCAGACACAATATTACTCATATCTTTGATAGAAGCAAAGATTATGCCAATCAAACTTATTGATTGTTTTTATTTATCTTTATTTTTTAGACAGAGAGATAAATAGCTAACAATAAAGGTGATTGCACCAAAATAGAGCTGTGACGCCCTATTTTGGTGATGGTGTTTGTATCGCCGCCAAATGGAGGCTATAGATGTTCAGATAAACCGTGCTGGCAGGTTGTCACCTGATTTTTTACTGCTTCTTCAAGTAAACGATCATTATTATTCAGATTATTTCGTGTTTGTTCGCGGTGATAGAGATGGTAAGCAACTCCTCCTAATCGTAAATCTTTTCTTTTGATCCCCGCATTAAGCATGCGCAAGGCAAATTCACTATCTTCTCGCCCCCAACCGACAAAAGCTTCATTAAAACCGTTTACTTTAATGACATCTTGTTTCCACATTGCCATGTTACAACTTCTTATTGAACGATAAGATTGCTTAGAAAACAGGCAAGAGACTAATGGCGATAATAAGCGGCAGCTGATGGTATTGAATTTATTTTTGACATCAGGCGAAAAAACTGAAAAATGGATATTTTTGCTATCAAAAGTCTGTTTAGTGAGCTTTTCTGTGAGTATTACGCGTCGGCCTTGAATAAACTGATTAGGCTTTGCGGCTTTTTTATGATCTCGTATAAAATGGTGATGTAAAATCATATCACCATCAATGATCACAATGTAGTTACCAGTTGCTTTAGCCATGGCTTTATTACGTGATCTTGCCGCCCTAAAACCATCATCATCTTGCCAGCTATGATGTAGCGGCACAGGGAAGTTTTCCTGAAATTTAGCAATCAAATCGCGGGTTAATACCGTTGAACCATCATCAGCAATAATGACCTCATTGGGTAACACTGATTGCTGCATCACTGACATCAGGACGAGTTCTAAGGCTTGGGGCCAGTTATAGGTAGTAATCACCAGCGAGACAGATATCGATTTCATGGTTTATCCTGCTGTAAAAGTTGTTTGAGTTTTGTATATTTTAAAAAGGTTGAAAACGCTGCAACCAAACAGATAACAAAACCATAATAGCCATCTAAGATGCCCAGACGTAAAAAATAATCACGAAAGAAACTAAAAAGAGGACTTAAATAGATTCTAATCCAGGTTGGTTTTTTGCCTCGCTCAGCATACTCTTCCGCCACTAATGAGGTATATTTATTGGCGATGGTAATATGTTCAGCAATCGTGTAGTAAGTATAATGCAGCAAATCGCCTTTTAACGGCTTAACTTTGACATTAGGTGACAGTTTTATCGTTTCGTGAATTCTCGGTGTCGTCCAGTGAGCTGACCCTTTGCGCCATAAACGAATTTTTTTATCCGGATACCAGCCACAGTGATGGATCCATTTTCCGCAGTAGTTGGTCAATCGATTGAGCTGATAAGCATCAGCCAGTGTGGCGTTTTTTTCTGCTAAAATAGTGGCCCTCAGCTCTTCTGATAAAGCTTCATCAGCGTCCAGTGACAGAATAAAGTCATACTGCGCTTGATCGGCCGCAAAGTTTTTCTGTTTTCCGTAACCAAGCCAATCTTGTTTGATAAAAGTCACGGCATATTGCTGGCATATTTCTGCTGTTCTGTCGGTTGAGCCACTATCAACAACAATGATTTCATCCGCAATTCCTTGTAGTGAAGCGAGGCAACGGCCAATATTCTTTTCTTCATTGAGTGTGATAATTACCGCTGAGATCCTATTTTTCATTCTTCTTACTCTTTGTAAAACTAACAATTTAGCCAGAAATTCGGTATGATATACGCTTACTATATTGCACATGATACACAGGTTTGATTATGAAAAAAATGCCTACGGCAATTTTTCCTGGTACTTTTGATCCGATGACCTATGGTCACATTGATCTGATTGCTCGAGCCGCGCTGATTTTTGAGCGTTTAATCATTGCGGTTGCTGCAAGCCCGAGCAAGAAAACGCTGTTTTCGCTGTCGGAGCGTGTTGCGATGGCGAGCGATAGTTTACTGCATTTGGATAATGTTGAAGTCCTGGGCTTTTCACAGTTAATGGCGACTTTTGCCAAGGCACACGAGGCGACCGTATTAGTTCGTGGTATCCGTACCACTTATGATTTTGAGTATGAGCGTCAACTAGCTGAAATGAATATCCACTTAAAACCCGATTTAGAGACAGTGTTTTTAATACCTTCGACTCAATATGGTTTTATTTCATCAACCATTGTTCGTGAAGTTGCGCTGCATGGTGGTGACGTTGTCGGATTAGTGCCGGCACATATTCATACGGCTTTATTAGCGAAAATAGCCGCGAACACTGCTCAGCTTTAATGATTTAATTTTGTGTTAAGTGATGATGTTAAATGGCTAATTTTTATACTCCCAGTAAAAAACGTATTGTTCCGCAGCTTCTTCAAGTTGAAATTGATTCAATCGATGCTTTTGGACAAGGTATTGCTTATGATAAAGGAAAAACGATTTTTATTCCTCAGGCGCTGCCAGGCGAGAGAGTCGATATTCGATTGTTTGAGGAGAAGAAGCAGTACGCGAAAGGGCAAGTGGTTAAGCGATATAATCAAAGTACATCTCGCGTAACCCCTTTATGCCCGCATTTCGGGGTGTGTGGCGGTTGTCAGTTGCAGCATGCTTCACCCGAGCAGGTACAGCAGAGTAAACTCGCTAGCTTATGTCATCTGATGACGCGTGAAAGTGGGGCGGATTTGACCGATACCAAAACAGAAATCGTCGCCGCATCACCCTATCATTATCGTCGGCGGGCAAGGCTCGCTTTACGTTTTATCAAACATCAACTATTGATGGGCTTTCGTCGAGAAACCAGTAATGACATTATTGATGTGAAGGTGTGTCCGGTACTGGTGCCTGAATTGGAGGCATTAATCGTGCCATTACGCGATTGTTTAAATCAACTCAGTATCAAACGTGAACTCGGTCATGTTGAGCTGATCGCTGTCGATAGTGGTTTATTGGTTGTTCTGCGTCATTTGCAGCCATTACCTGAGTCTGATAAAGCGCGCTTAATCCAGTTTGGTCTGACACATCAGTCCACCGTCTATCTACAAGGTCATAGTTTAGTCTGTTTACATACCGAGCGTATGCCCTATTATCGGCTTGATGATTTAACCTTGACCTTCAGTCCACTTGATTTTATTCAGGTGAATGGACTGGTGAATCAAAAAATGGTGGCAAAAGCCTTGTCTTGGTTAGCATTAACCAACGACGATCAGGTGCTTGATCTCTTTTGTGGGATGGGTAATTTTTCACTGCCTATCGCTAAAACGGCCAAGCAAGTGGTTGGTGTGGAAGGCGTGCATACCTTGGTTGAAAAGGCCAAAATGAATACAGAACTGAATAATAAAACGCAAACAACTCATCCATTAAATGCGCTGTTTTATCAGGAAAATTTGGATGATATTTCACCCAATACGTTATGGCTTAGTCAGGCTAACATCGATAAAGTCCTTTTAGATCCTGCGCGTCAAGGTGCGCTCAATGTGATGGCTAAACTCGTTGAAATAAATAGTTCTCATCTCGTGTATATTTCTTGTAATCCGGCAACTTTAGCACGTGATAGCAAAATTTTGATTGAAGCTGGTTATAAAATTGACAAATTGGCAGTCTTAGATATGTTTCCACAAACCAAGCATATTGAATCAATGGTGCGGTTTATCAAGTAACGCTGTTTTAATGGAATAAAAATATGGTATCAGTTAGAGGAGCACATCAGCATATTGATGAACATTATGCTTTTGAGCAGTTCGATTTTGAAAAGTGGGCTCGGCAAGAGTTACCGTTAGTCAATTCGGCCGCCTTTGATAAATTCAAAGCCGTCTGGGATTTTTGCTTTGAAAATAGTGCCGGTTCGGAAAAACAGCTAACCTGTTTTCACAATGCGATTGAAATGATAGAAATTTTATCGACATTAAATATGGATGTCGATAGTCTTTGTGCCGCATTACTGTTTCCCTTCCTGGAAGCTAAAGTTATTCGATATGATGATCTTAAAGAGGATATCGATAAGCAGATTGTTCAGCTGGCGTCAGGCGTGATTCGCATGAAAGGAATCGGCCAGTTAAGAGCGATTCGTAATGGGAGTGCAACGCCGGAACAGATCGATAGTATTCGTCGTATGTTGCTTGCTATGGTTAAAGATTTCCGCAGTGTGATTATCAAGCTGGCTGAGCGCATTATGTTTTTACGCGATATGCTGGGCGCGACAGAAGAAGAGCGTATTTTAGCCGCTAAAGAGTGTGAAAATATTTATGCGCCGCTCGCTAATCGTCTGGGTATTGGTCAACTAAAATGGGAGTTGGAAGATTTCTGTTTTCGTTATTTACATCCGGATGAATATCGCGTTATTGCCAAAAAATTACAAGAAAAACGCATTGACCGAGAACGCTATATTGATCACTTTGTTCGTCACTTACAGGCTTTAATGGATGCCGATCAAATAAAAGCTGAGGTTTATGGCCGGCCAAAGCATATTTATAGTATCTGGCGTAAAATGCAGAAAAAGTCGCTCAGTTTTGATCAGCTCTATGATATCCGTGCAGTACGCGTGATTGCCGACAGAATAGAAGACTGTTATGCCGCATTAGGGATTATCCATTCTCACTATAAACATATTGCCACCGAGTTTGATGACTATGTAGCGAATCCGAAACCGAATGGATATCAATCTATCCATACAGTGATATTGGGTCCAACCGATAAAACCATCGAGATTCAGATTCGTACTAAGCAGATGCATAATGATGCTGAATTAGGTGTCGCCGCACATTGGAAATATAAAGAGGGTAGTACCGATAAGATGACTGCTTATGATCAGCGTATCATCTGGCTGCGTAAGTTACTGGCATGGCAAGAGGAGATGTCTGATAGTACTGAAATGCGCGATGAAATTCGAAGTCAGGTCTTCGATGACAGAGTGTATGTCTTTACGCCTAAAGGCGATGTTGTTGATTTACCATCCGGATCTACGCCACTCGATTTTGCTTATCATATTCACAGTGATATCGGTCACCGCTGCATTGGCGCGAAAATTGGTGGGCGCATTGTGCCGTTTACCTATATCTTGCAAATGGGCGATCAAATTGAAGTGATTACGCAAAAACAGCCTAATCCAAGTCGCGATTGGTTAAATCCAAGTTTAGGGTTTGTCAATAGCAGCAGGGCTCGCGCGAAGATTCAAGCTTGGTTTAAGAAGCAGGATCGGGATAAAAATATTCAGGCAGGTCGGCAGATTTTAGATAATGAGCTCTCCCAAATCGGCATCAGTGTAAAAGATGTTGAGAAACTGCTGATTGATCGTTATAACGCACACTCATTCGATGAAGTGCTGGCCAGTGTCGGTGGTGGTGATATTCGTATCAATCAGTTGGTTAATTATGTGAATACTAAACTGAATAAACCCACCGCTGAGCAGGAAGATGAAGCGGCATTAAAACAGTTGAACCAAAAAGCAGAGAACTCACAGCAGCGTAATCAACGTGCTGGCGGACAAATTATTGTCGAAGGTTTAGGTAATCTGATGTATAGCATTGCCCGTTGTTGTAGCCCCATTCCTGGTGATGACATTGTTGGTTTTATTACGCAAGGCCGAGGCATTTCTATCCATCGCGCTAATTGCGAGCAGTTGATCGAGCTTAAAGGCCATGCTCCGGAGCGGATAGTTGATGCGGTATGGGGAAGCGAACAAGATACCAGTTATCAATTAATCGTGCGGATTGTGGCTCATGACCGAAGCGGCTTATTACGTGATATCACGACCATTTTAGCCAATGAGAAAGTCAATGTCCTTGGTGTTTCAAGTCGGACCGATACCAAGCAGCAAACGGCCACCATTGATATGGATATGCAAGTCTACAATCAAGAAGCCTTGAATCGTGTTTTAAGTAAATTAAATCAGCTACCTGACGTTATTGAAGCAAGACGCTTTTCTGGTTAAGTTTGATAATCGACATCTTAATAACGACTTGAATATTTCAGTTGAGCTGAAAAATCCCGCTGATGTAGCGGGATTTTTTTATTCATGAGGCTAACTTTTTGTTACTTAAGGTAAACAGACCGGCGATAATAGAGATAATCACAATACAGGCGATCACAAAGAAAATTTGATGATAACCAATACGATCAAATAGCATGCCAATTGGAATCGATAAGATAATAATACCGATCGAGGTCGCAATTTGGAAACCGACTAAAAATAGAGTTGCCGATAAACGTTTATCAAAATTCACGGCATTATATTTGAATATCGAAATCACAAATAACGGCACTTCAATTGCATGTAACATTTTGATGAATGAGATAATATAAATATCACTAAAAATAGCCGAACCCATAATGCGACAGGTCATAATAATTCCGCCAAGTAGTAAGGCGTGTTTTGGACCAATACGATTAATCAGCAGTGGTATGCAGGCCATACCAATTCCTTCAAGAATAACCTGCACTGAATTAAGTTGACCGTAAACCCGGACCCCAATATCAGGATCGCTAAATAGTCTGGAGAAAAACACCGGAAATAGCTGTTGGTCATAAATATTATAAAATGACCAGGTCCCTAATGTGAAAACGACGAGTGACCAGAATTTGGGATTCTTAAAAATAATGATAAAATCATTTAATGTAATGGCATTGTAGCGATCAGTTTTCTGCTGAACCGTTTTTCGGTTAACTGCTTTTGCTGGATGATAGAGACAATTGGTCATGAAGAAGAGGATACCAATCACCGAGACACTCCAAAAGTTAAGGTGTGGGTTGATACTGAAGAAAATACCACCAATCGCCGCTGCTAAAGCATAACCAATACATCCCCATAGACGCGCCTGACCATATTCAAAACCAAATTTGCGACTAATTTTCTCAACAAAACTATCAATTAAGCCACAGGCGGAGAGGTAGCCGAGTGAAAACAGTATCGAGCCTAAGATCACCCCAATCATGAAGTTGCTATTGAGTAGGGGTTCATAAACATAAATTAAGAATGGTCCGGTGGCTATCAGCACCAGACTAATAATCCACATGAGATGCTTGCGAATACCCAATTTATCCTGAATGACGCCATACAAAATCATAAAGGTGATACTGGTGAATTGATTGATTGAATAGATGGTGCCCAGGTCGGTACCGCTAATGCCGAGATTGTTTTTTAACCAGATAGCATAAAATGACCACCATATTGACCAAGCAGCAAAAAAGAAAAACAGATAAGCGGAAGAGAAAATATAATTTTGATTGCGAAAAGGCAGTGATATCTTCATATTTTAATCCATAAAATGAGTCGTTACATATAAGGAAACGGTTTTATCCAGGCACTTTGTAAAGGCCAGCCACAGAACTGATTAAAATAGGCTTGACCATTTTCCGCATAAAGCGCGATATGATTTGCTGTATAATCGGCATAGATTCGGGCTGATAACGTTGCTTGACCATGATTAACAAATATTTCACAAGTAGACTTGTCGATAATGAGATGTAGTAATAGTGTTGGT
Organism: Orbaceae bacterium lpD01; assembly: GCA_036251705.1. Classification (NCBI taxonomy): domain Bacteria; kingdom Pseudomonadati; phylum Pseudomonadota; class Gammaproteobacteria; order Orbales; family Orbaceae; genus Utexia; species Utexia brackfieldae. Next base: position 553,303 of record CP133959.1, read on the forward strand.
GTATCGGGCAGTGCAATACTGCGGTGACCATGGGGGCCAAAAGCGGTGCTACTTCTATCTAAATAGAGACGTTGAGACTGTTTATCGATATACAATTTAACGCCTTTATCTGTTTGTGGATCAAAGGTCAGCATTAAACCATAACGTTCAGCATCGCTTTTTGTTATATCAATTTCTATGGATAATTCACAACAATCGCTGGTTAAAGGAAGGCAAAATCGCTCATCATTTAACACGATACCACTGAGTTTTTGTGGCGTTTGTCGAAGTTGTTTGATTGCTGGTAGGGGAGTTTGGATGAGCTGATTTTGCTCATTTAACGTGATAATTCGGGGAAACGTTAAGCAAGTCGACCAGTGATCGGGCTGCTCTGGAATAGGGGTTTCTGGCATTGAAAACCAACTTAGCATAATACGTTGATCTCCGCTACCTGAATAGGTTTGAGGTGCATAAAGGTCTAAGCCATGGTCGAGTTCGGTGAAGTCCTGTTCGACGATAAATTGATTATTATTGAATGTGCCAACAAAATAACCGACCTGAAATTTATTGTTGTAAGCAAATTGCTTCGATTGCATGCCCATCGGGGAAACGACTAAAATCCATTTATCACCTAAAGGGAAGAAATCAGGACATTCCCACATCCAGCCCTGATCAGGTTTGGCTTTCAGTAATACTTGATCAAATTGCCAGTGACGTAAATCGGTTGAAGTGTACAGCCAGACTTGACCTGTTTGATGCTCACTCACCCCGATCACCATTTTCCAGCTATCAGCATCGCGCCACACCTTAGGATCGCGGAAATGTTCGATATGTGCTGGCGGTTCAATAATAACGCCGTGTTTCTCAAAAGTAGCACCATCACGGCTGGTGGCGAGCATCTGTACCTGTCGAATAACCACTTGCGAAGCATTGGAATCAACCACAGTATGGCCAGTATAAAATAGAGTTAACTCGCCATGATTATCAACTGCCGATCCAGAATAGACACCATGCACGTCATCTTGTTGCCCCGGTGCAAGCGCAATGGGTAAATGTTGCCAATGGATCAGATCATCACTCACGGCATGGCCCCAGTGCATCGGACCACGATAACTACTGTGTGGATAATGTTGATAAAATAGATGATATTGCTGATTAAAGTAAATAAGTCCATTGGGGTCATTAATCCAACCAGCCGGAGGTGCAAAATGGACCAATGGATAAAAACGGGGATTGACCGATAAACTGAGCGTTTGGACACTTTGAGTCGCTCGTTGACAAACTTCATCGTGTGTCATATTCAGACCTTAATTATGATTGTTAACGTTATCAGTAATTTAAACATGTGATACGGTAAAAAACAGTGATATCGCTAACAATATTAAGATCTTAGAGATTAAATTTTTCTATTTTATAGATGTAAATCACAGTATTTAATCGTTTTTTACTACGGTTTGTGAATAAGGTTGTCAGACTATGCTACAGGCAGAGACGAAAATGGCGCTACCGTTAACCGGTTACGGCTTGATTAAGACGGGCGGATTTGTTGATTCAGTTATCTCACCAGATAATGAGGTTGTTATCATAATAGGGGCGCCAAAGACGCCCGCTAATTTTTATGTGCTCAGCTGATTATGCGACATCGGCGGTTTGCTGTAAATATTGTTTAAGTTCAGCATAACGCTGTGCAATCTCTTCTTCTGCCCAAGTTTGATCATCAATTGCACTCACTTTTACCGCCGAATGTTTATATTCAGGTGTACGTGAGACGGGATCGAGGTGATCTAAGGTGAGCTCATTACAAGCACCAATCCACCATTGATAAGTCATATAGACAGCGCCTTTATTGGCTCTTGGCGTCACATCTGCACGAGTAATCACTTTACCTCGACGCGATTCGACAAAAACTAATGCCTGATCAACAATACCTAAACGCGTTGCATCAGCTGGGTTAATTTGTACGTAACCGGGTTCATCGGCTAAGGTTTGTAGTGGTCGACAATTACCGGTCATAGAGCGGCAAGAGTAGTGGCCTACTTCACGAACCGTACATAAGACCATCGGGAAATCTTCGTCGATCTGCTCTTTAGGCGGAACCCACTCGGCACAGGCTAAAAGGCCTTTACCATTTGGGCGGTCAAATTTATTACCTTTATAGAGGTAAGGCGTACCAGCATGATCCTCAGTTGGACAAGGCCATTGGACATAACCGAATTTCGCCATTTTTTGATAGGTTGCCCCTTTATAGAGATCACATAACATCCGCATTTCATCCCAAATCGCTTGGGTATTTTGATAAGCCATCGGATAGCCCATTTTGGATGAAATTAAGCTAATAATATCCCAGTCAACTTTCACATTACCGGTTGGTTCAATGGCTTTTTCAAAGTGTTGGAAGCCACGGTCAGCACTGGTGTAAATACCTTCATGTTCACCCCATGAGGTTGCGGGTAAAATAACATCAGCCTCCGCGGCGGTTTTGGTCATAAAAATATCTTGTACAACCAGAAAATCCACTTTTTCTAACGCTTCACGCATTGCCGATAAATCAGGATCGGTTTGTAAGGGATCTTCACCCATCACATAATAAGCTTTGATTTTACCCTCTAAAATGCGGTGTGGTACCTCAGTAATAGTGCAACCTGGTGTCTCTGGTAATAGTGGCACTCCCCATGCCTGAGCAAACTTATTTCTTACTGCCGGGTCGGCCACTTTTTGATAACCGGGATAATCTTTCGGTGTTGCCCCCATATCACAGGCACCTTGAACATTATTTTGACCACGCACTGGACCTACCCCAACCGCCGGGCGTCCTAAATTACCGGTTACCAGTGCCATACTAGAGAGCCCCTTGATAACATCGGTACTTTGTCCCCACTGTGTGACGCCCATTCCCCATAAGATGGTGGCAGATGGGGCTTTGGCATACATATGTGCGGCGTCACGAATCAACTTGGCTGATAATCCGGTAATCTCTTCAACATATTCAGGCGTATATTTCTCAATCACTGCTTTTAACTCGTCAAAACCTTCAGTAAATTGTTTTACGTAGTCTTTATTATACAGATGTTCATTGATCAGCACGTTTAGAAAGGCATTGACTAAAGCCATATTACTGCCATTTTTCAGTGGTAACCAGAGATCAGCAATGCGCGCGGTTTCAATAAAACGGGGATCACAAACAATAATTTTAGCGCCTTTTTCTTTTGCTTTTAAGATTCGGCGGGCGACAATCGGGTGAGAATCTGCGGCATTGTAACCAAAGATTAGGATGCATTTTGTCTCTTCAAGATCATTAATCGAGTTGCTCATGGCACCATTACCCAGGGTGACCTGTAGGGCGGCGACGGAAGGGCCGTGACAAACACGTGCACAGCAGTCGATATTATTGGTGCCAACCACTGCGCGAGCAAACTTTTGCATCACATAGTTGGTCTCATTGCCGGTGCCGCGTGATGAGCCGGTTAGCATAATTGCATCAGGGCCATGTTGCTGTTTTATCTGTGTCAAACGCTCACTGACATAATCAATCGCTTCATCCCAAGTCGCTGACTCAAATTGACCGCCTTTTTGACGGCGAATCAATGGCTGGGTTAAACGGGGCGTTAAAATTTTTGTATCATTAAGAAAGTCCCAGCCGTAATAGCCTTTTAAGCATAATTCACCTTGGTTTGTGATACCGTTTGCACCTTGAGCACTGATAATTTTATTATTTTCAACTAACAGGTCGATTTTGCAACCAGATGCACAGTATGGACAGACAGTTAATACTTTTTTCATAAATATATTCTCGCTCTTTTTGACCAGTGAGCCAATCGTTTAACATAGCGTCTTTTACTGTCGATATACGCGTATGATGGGCCTGTTAGTCACACTTTGACTGTCGTCATTATATTTGTGTAAATGCCGTTAATTCATCTAATGCAGTGCGTTTTTGCTTATGCTTAATCATCGCATCAAGTGACTGACTTTGTACCAGTGTCAATGCATGTGTTGGACAGACAGAAACACATGCCGGACCTTGTGGATTCTCTGCACACAGATCACACTTTAACGCCTGACTTTTATATTGTGGTTGCTGTGAATCATCATCGGCCAGATCAAGTTCTTGTGTGATAACAGTCATCGCACCGAATGGGCAAGCAATAACACAAGTCTTACAGCCAATGCAGCGTTCTTGAATAACCTGAATACTTTCGTTCTGACGCACAATCGCATTGGTTGGACAGCCGTTAGCACAAGGGGCATTTTCACAATGCTTGCACATTACTGGTACCGTGACTGACATACCTTTGATGACTTTTAATCGCGGCTGAAAGTTATCTGGTGACATATTGATGTCATGGGTATGTGACATTACGCAGGCAATTTCACAGGTTTTACATCCGATACACTTATTCGCATCAGCGGCAATAAAACGATTTGTCATGATGCTTTTTTCTCCGTTAATGGCTGGGTTTGTCGTGATAAGCCTAAATAATCAATGATGCTATTAGCGGCCATACGGCCATCGGCAATCGCCGTGACAACCAGGTCAGCACCACGCACGATGTCGCCACCGGCAAATATCTTAGGATTATCGGTTTGGCAAGCCAATTTTTCATGATTGACTGGTGGCGCAATAATGGTGCCCCAGCGATTGAGGCTAACCCCTTGCGATTGTAACCAGTCAATATTATGTGGATTGAAACCAAATGCGATAATGACGGCATCCGCCGCTAAGATAAACTCGGAACCGGCTATCGGCCGTGGTGAGCGTCGTCCGCTCGCATCAGGTTCACCGAGTTCAGTTTTGAGCATTCTTAGTCCCGTCACTTGACCATGTTGGTCAACTTCAATATTGATGGGTTGCATCATAAATAGAAATTCAACGCCTTCTTCACGCGCATTTTTAACCTCTTTTTTCGAGCCTGGCATATTGGCTTCATCACGGCGATAGGCGCAGGTGACTTCAGTAGCACCTTGTCTTATCGCGGTTCTCACGCAGTCCATAGCGGTATCACCCCCACCTAAAACTACCACTCGTTTACCTTCCATACTGACATACGGTTGATAAGCTAGTTCGGGTAGCCCCATGACTTGTTTGGTGTTGGCGGTTAAAAATGAGAGTGCTTCGTAAACCCCAGCGGCATCTTCATTATTCAAGTTTGCTTTCATCGAACGATAAGTGCCGACACCGACAAATACTGCATCATATGCATCAAGTAGCGCTTGCATTGAGATATCTTTACTCACATCCGTATTTAAACGAAATTCAACACCCATTTCACTGAAGATTTCGCGTCGACGAATCATCACCTCTTTTTCGAGTTTAAATGAGGGAATACCAAAAGTGAGCATGCCTCCAATTTCCGGATGGCGATCAAAAACGACCGGCTTAATACCATTACGCACTAGCATATCAGCACATGCCAGGCCAGCAGGGCCGGCGCCAATGATGGCCACTTTTTTATTGGTTTTTTCTACATAGGAGAGATCGGGCTTCCAGCCCATAGCGAAAGCGGTTTCTGTTACATAACGTTCAATATTGCCAATAGTGACGGCATCGGTTTCATTTTTTAAGGTACAAACACCTTCACATAACCTGTCTTGTGGGCAAACCCGTCCGGTAATTTCTGGCAAACTATTGGTACTGTGTGACAGCTCTACCGCTTCAAGTATCCGTCCTTCTTTGGCCAATGTTATCCAGTGTGGAATCCGGTTATGTAGTGGACAGCGCCATTCGCATACAGAATGAGGCCCACAGCTTAAACAGCGCGCACCTTGTAACTTTGTCTGCTCGTCACTAAAACCATTGTAGATTTCTAAAAAAGAGGTTTTGCGAACCGTCAGTGCTTTTTGGGTGGCATCTTGACGCGGCATAGATTGCAGACGGGTAAAAGGCGATATCACCGGTTTAGTTTTGGGCAAAATAGCGCGATCTTTAGTCGTATTAAAGGCGGTTTGTAGTTGTTTTTGACGTTGTAGTTCACTGATTTTTTCTGGATTAATCAGTGCTAGTGCATTGGTTGGACAGGCCGCAACGCAGGCCGGACTTTCTCGTCTACCTTCACAAAGGTCACATTTATGGGCGGTGGTTTGATTTAAAATTGTGTACGTTTGTTCAATCGAGATGACATTTTCAATCGACTCATCCACCATTTCAATGGCACCAAATGGACAGGCGATAACACACTCTTTACAACCGATGCAGCGTGATTTATCTAAGTGCACATTATCTTGTCCCTGAACCAAGGCCGCGGTTGGACAGACTTTCACGCAGGGCGCATTCTCACATTGACGACACGCTGTCGCGGTATAAACGTGATGACGTTTATGCACTTTAATTCTTGGTAAAAAATGCTCTCTGAGTTCTGGATGCGTGCCTTGATTATAAGTCATCACACAAGCGATTTCGCAGGCATGACATCCTATACAGGTTTTGGGATTAGCCATTACAAACTGAGTCATAAGATCTCCATATGATCAATGCAGGTTAAAACTCAGGGATGGAAGAGAGAAAATAACTATCGAAATGCTAAACTGTTAATTTAACAGGACAAAGCCGCTAGGATGATTATTCATGTTTTTATATTGCTCTTTACTATCCACTGACAAATAATTATTATTTTTATCGCGATACTTTTCGCCATTTCACCGCCACTTTCAGGCGCTCGAACGACGTATTTATTTTACTATTTTCTACCGAGCCATTTGGCTGGCGATAGCTTGATAATATACCTAGGTATCATATTATCGCGACTGAGTAGAACTTATTTTTTTAATATTGCTATGATTTGCCATTATATTAGTTTTTTAGTGATATGGAAGATAAAAGTTTTGATATGTGACTGTATAAAATAAGTTAAATGATTAATTTGTGATACATATCAAGATCTAACTGACCGCTTCTACTGACTGAATATGAATAGGTATGGATTTTTATATTGAAAAGATGTGCTGTTTGATTGTGATATCAAGGATTTTATATCGCGTATCAATTATCAAAAATAATCAGTAGGTTTAAAGCAGCACTATAGAGTTAAGATGATTGATAGCGATTTAAAGATAAAAAAAGATGGCGCAAAGGCCATCTTTATTTTTTATTCAAATCAAAGATTACAGAATAAATTTACTCAGATCTTCATCTGCCACCAACTTATCAAGATGATTACTTACATAGCTTGCATCGATGATAATGGTCTGTCCATTGAGGTCACTGGCATCAAATGAAACTTCTTCCATCAAACGTTCAAGCACCGTATGCAAACGCCGTGCACCGATATTTTCATTCTGCTCGTTCACTTGCCACGCCGATTCAGCAATTTTACGAATACCATCTTGAGTAAATTCGATATTCACGCCTTCGGTTGCCATTAACGCTTTATACTGAACGGTTAGAGAGGCGTTGGGTTCGATCAAGATTCGTTCAAAATCAGCACTGGAAAGGGCAGTGAGTTCAACCCGAATAGGTAAACGACCTTGCAGTTCTGGAATGAGATCAGATGGGCTGGAAACCTGAAAAGCGCCAGAGGCAATAAACAGGATATGATCGGTTTTGACCGAACCATGTTTAGTCGATACCGTGCAGCCTTCCACTAAAGGTAATAGGTCACGCTGTACACCTTCACGAGAAACATCCGGGCCCGATGATTGACCGCCGCGTTTGCACACTTTATCGATTTCATCGATAAAGACAATACCATTTTGCTCAACGGCATCAATGGCTTGCTGTTTAAGCTCTTCTGGATTAACCAGCTTGGCCGCTTCTTCTTCAATTAAGACTTTAACCGCATCTTTGATTTTCATCTTTTTCGGTTTAGATTTTTGACCACCCATATTTTGGAACATTGACTGTAGTTGATTGGTCATCTCTTCCATACCCGGTGGCGCCATAATTTCAACGCCGACATTGACACCCGATAGCTCAATCTCGATCTCTTTATCTTCTAAAGTGCCTTCGCGCAGCTTTTTACGAAACGCTTGTCGGGCAGTTGAGTCGGTATGTTCAACTTGTCCCCAACCATCTCGAGAGGGTGGCACTAAGGCATCTAAAATACGCTCTTCAGCCAGCTCTTCGGCGCGGTAACGATTCTTTTCAATCGCTTGTTGACGAATCATTTTCACCGCTGAATCAGTCAGGTCACGAATGATGGAATCGACCTCTTTACCGACATACCCCACTTCTGTAAATTTGGTCGCTTCAACCTTGATAAACGGCGCGTTGGCAAGTTTAGCTAAACGACGAGCAATTTCCGTTTTACCGACACCTGTCGGTCCAATCATCAGGATGTTCTTTGGGGTGACTTCATGACGCAGCTGCTCATCGAGCTGCATACGGCGCCAACGATTACGCAGTGCAATAGCAACCGCGCGTTTGGCTTTATCTTGACCGATAATATGTTGATTTAATTCGCTAACAATTTCGCGAGGCGTCATTTCCGACATAATTTTTTACTCTTAATAGGTTAATTCTTCAATTGTCTGGAATCCATTGGTATATACACAGATATCACCAGCAATGGTTAATGATTTTTGCACAATCTCTTTAGCGGATAATTCGCTATTTTCCAGTAATGCACGTGCAGCCGCTTGTGCATAAGGGCCGCCTGAGCCAATCGCAATCAGATCATCTTCTGGCTGAATAACGTCACCATTTCCGGTGATAATCAGCGAGGCCGTGTGATCGGCAACCGCAAGTAGTGCTTCTAGTTTGCGTAACATACGATCCGTTCGCCAATCTTTTGCCATTTCGACGGCAGCTTTGGTTAAATGGCCTTGATGAAGTTCAAGTTTTTTCTCAAACAGTTCAAACAACGTGAAAGCATCAGCTGTGCCACCGGCAAAGCCAGCAATCACTTTGCCATTAAAAAGACGGCGTACTTTTTTCGCATTACCTTTCATAATAATTCGTTCACCAAGTGTTACTTGGCCATCGCCGCCGATAACGACTTCACCATCACGGCGAACACTCACAATTGTAGTCACAAGCTAAACCTCATCTTTTGAAATATACTCTTTCTATATTGGGGTCGTCGTGGTGATTTCAACTCAGGTCAAATGAGTTTTTTTCAAGCGCAGTAAAAATAGTAAAATAACTCAAAGAAATGAGTATTTTACTGGTAGATGAGGGGGATGCGATTCAGGTGATTTTCTGGTTTTATCATTCGCATTGATGATAACAAGATGCGCTTCATATGATCGTTAAACATATTGAGATCGGTGGCGGGGAGAGTCCAAACACTTCACCGCTTTTCGGTTAAAAACGGTGAAACTGATGTGGATTGATATCTAACTAATTGATTAGCGAGATTCTTATACATCTGCCGATGCTGTGGTGAGTGCTACGCCTAAAAATCCCTGTTTTTGCTTTAACAGTCTTCGGGCTGAATCGATATCTAATTGGGTGAGCTGCATTAAAATGGCTAACTTCACATCAAATTGAGTCTCTACTAAACGCGCCTGAGCCTCTTGTGGTAAACAATTAGTGGCTTGAACCACAATTCGAATGGCTCTGGCTATCAGTTTTTTGTTGGTCGCTTTCACATCCACCATGAGATTCTGGTAGGTTTTGCCAATTAGCACCATGCTGGCGGTACTCACCATATTAAGCACGAGTTTTTGCGCGGTACCCGATTTTAAACGGGTCGAACCGGTCAGTACTTCCGGGCCCACAATTGGTGATATAGCGATATCAGCCTGCTGGGCAATAATTGAGGTTGGATTACAAGAGAGGGCAACGGTGACACAGCCCGTTCGTTTGGCGTAGTTGAGTGCGCCAATCACATAAGGTGTCCGGCCACTCACGGCGATTCCGATGACGATATCTTTATGATTAAGATCAATCTGTTTCAGATCATGCTCGCCCATTAATTCGCTATCTTCAGCGCCCTCAACGGCTGATTGCAGGGCTTTTGCACCGCCGGCAATAATACCGACCACCATTGTATCGGCAACCCCAAATGTTGGCGGACATTCTGAGGCATCTAATACACCTAAACGCCCACTGGTTCCCGCACCAATATAGATAAGCCGGCCCCCTTGCTGAAAAGCCTTAACCACTTGTGTAATGGTCTGGGCGATGTCGGGTAAGATTTTTTCGATAGCTTGTGCAACGGTGTTATCCTCCTGATTCATTAAGGTGACAATATCGAGAGCACTGAGCTGATCAAGGTGCATACTTTTGGCGTTACGTTCTTCAGAGATGAGCTTGGTGAGTGAATTAAGCAATGATTGATCATGCATGATCGGTTTCCTTATGGGTCAGTGCCGGGTAGATAACCCCCAAACTGATTGCGCTTTTGGCGCCAGTCACTGCCGGTATATTTCCGGCTAAATTAAATAAGCGTTGATGAGCAAGCCAGGCAAAAGCCATGGCTTCGACATAGTCAACATCAATACCATATTGATCGGTTGTGGTGACTGACCAATCAGGAAGATATTGGGTAAGCAGAGACATCATCAATACATTTCTTGCGCCACCACCGCAGACAATGAGTTCACAGGGTAAGTTAGGGGTTGGGGATAATTTTTGTAACTCATTAACGATACTTTGCACCGTGAGTTCAATGAGTGTCGCTTGTATGTCAACGGCAGCGATTGTTAAGCCAGTGATTTGTGGCGTTAGCCAGGCTAGATTAAACCGCTCTCGGCCAGTACTTTTCGGCGGTGAAAGGGCAAAATACGGATCCGTTAATAGTTGCTCGAGTAATCTATTTTGGCATTGTCCCTGTTTGGCCCAATTGCCGTTGCGATCATAGGGTTGCTGACAGTGCAGCTCAATCCAGCCATCAAGCAGGACATTCGCCGGTCCAGTATCATAACCTGTCACAGATTGGCCTGGAAATAGAATACTGATATTGGCAATCCCACCTAAATTGAGAATCACCCGGTTATGGGTTTTTTCGCTGAATATGGCCTGATGAAAGGCCGGCACTAATGGTGCTCCTTGTCCGCCTAAGGCCATATCTTTACGCCGGAAATCGGCTATTGTCGTGATGCCGGTTTTTACGGCAATAATATTGGCGTCACCAATTTGCATGGTGAAGGGATAATGACCGTGTGGATGATGATAAATAGTTTGTCCATGACAACCTATTGCGCTGATTTGATCGGCCTGATAAGTGGTTTGTGATAATAAGGAGAGTACACAATCGGCATAAAGCTGGCCGAGTCTATGATCGATTTCACCTAATTGTTGTAAGCTGACCTGTTTACTAGCGCAAATTTGTAACAGTGCTGTTTTCAGATCGGGATCAATTGCATAGGTTTGGCTCGCCAGAATATTAATGTTATTTTGCTGGTAGCTCATCAGCGTCACATCAACACCATCAAGGCTGGTTCCTGACATAATTCCGATATATAAATGGGATGATTGTGGCATGGTTGTCTTTTTCAGTATGGATATCATGATATTAATTATTATTCGAAAGCCATGAACAAACAAGCGCAAAATAGTGATTACACTATTTTATCTTGGGGTATGCAATTGCGGATTAAGTCTTTTTGATACATCGGTCGGTGACTAATGGCGTATCTTACAGTCGTAATTGTGGTTTTTTTATCCGCAAGGTTTACCGTTTAGTGTTCAACTAACTGGACCTCCTTGTCGCTGAGCGTAATTTAGTTATAAGGATGAGTGCTGTTTTGGCTTGATTATCGATATGTTATTGACATAGTATAGGGTTGATTTAAACATAGAGAATAGCGGCGAAATAGCGATCTTATTGATGGCGATTAAGTGGCTGACTAAATCTATCTTCAGTGGATAATCAATTCGGCTTAGGATGTGTGATGTCATTGAACTGGCGTCAATATTCACATTTTCCCCTTAGCGATCTTATCTTTATCTTTGAACCTATTAATAACTGTAAATAGTGATGAGTGAACAAAAACAAAATCTTTTAGAACAGTCACCTCAAACATCATCAAAACCGACTAAATTGTTACATAAGCTCTGGTTCCATCGTACCTATTGGCTCAAAGGTGTCAGCGCGATTTTTATGATTTGGTTTAGTATGTTGCTGATGTATGGTGTTGTTTGTATTATGGCTAACGAATTTTACCGCTTCATTTTTTTACTGAGAAATCCATTCATTATCGGGTTTAATCTACTGGCTTTGATAGCTGCACTACTGCATAGTCTGATGTGGTTTAACAAGGTGCCCAAAGTCATGAACAATATGATGGGGCAACGCAAGTTGCCTGTCTATATTTGTATTGCGATGCTTTGGATCATCGCAATTGTTGTGTCATTGACTATTTTTTATTGGTTTCATGGATTAGGGAGATAACGGGATGCAACCGAAACATAAAAAAGCGTCTCTATTTCGAGGATTATTTAATCTTGGCGGATTATGGGCGGCTATTCTTGCACCGGTAATGATTATTATCGTCGGATTACTGCTTCCTTTTGCTGATGCGAGAACCCTGACATATTTACTCCGAATCGCTCAGCACACAATATTTAAAGTCTTTATATTGCTGATGATTATCTTACCGATTTGGTGTGGTTTATATCGTATTTCAAATTTGTTACGTCAGGCTAACATTTATCTTAAACGCGCTGATTTAATCTTTTTCAGTGTCGCATTTTTTTGGAGTGCGTATTGTGGCTATGTCATATTTATTATGGATAACATGTAACACTGGGTTAAATTTAAAGAAAAAATAAAGGCGGTATAACCGCCTTTATTGAATTGATTTGCTGAGCAGAAAATGGTTTTAGTGGCAACCACATCCACCATGTGAACCATGTCCACCGCCACAGCAGTTGTCATCATTATGACCACCACAGCAACCTTCCTCTTCATCGCCATGCCCGCCACAACCACAGCCGCCATGTGCATCGGCGCCATGAAGATGACCGTGCGCAATCTCTTCTTCAGTCGCTTCTCTTAATGCAACCACTTCAACATGAAATTTCAAGTCTTGGCCAGCTAACATGTGATTACCATCAACGGTAACCGTATCGCCATCCACCGCAGTAATGACAACCGGTACAGGTCCTTGATCGGTATCGGCAAGAAAACGCATACCTACCGTTAAATCATCAACACCGACAAAAACATCTTTCGGTACATTTTGGACGAGATTATCGTTAAAATCACCGTAGGCATCGGCAGATGCAATTTCAACGTCAAATTTATCACCAATAACACGTCCTTCCAGTGCTTTTTCAAGACCTGGAATTAAGGCATTATGGCCATGTAAATATTCTAATGGTGCGGTAATTGTTGATTCATCAACTAAAACGCCATCTTCAGTACGAACCTGATAGGCAAGGCTGACAACCATATCTTGAGCTATTTTCATTCTATCTCCAAACGTTAGCGAGAAAATCTTGCCGATTGTAGCTGAAAAACAATCATCTGTATGCTTTTTTCGAGAATTATTTTTTATCATGATGATTTATGACTATTTTTATTTAGGTATCTTAAACCCTCTGCAACAAGCAACAAATGATTTGCGATTTAATCGTAGATTTTGTTATTTGAATGACATGGAAGAGCACCATCATGGCAAATCAGCGATAGGTCAGACGTGAGTACAAAGGAAAATTGATCATAAATCTTCATAGAACAGGCATAAAAACCCGCTTGCATGGTGGTGGTGATATATTTAAAATCATGCGCTGAATTTACTATCAATAGGTCATTAAATATGAAAGAGAAATTGTTTGTTTACGCACAACTCATGCGTTTAGATAAACCGATCGGGATATTACTCCTATTATGGCCAACTTGGTGGGCATTATGGCTCGCTGACACGCCGAGCCTAAAATTATTTATAGTCTTTACGTTAGGCGTGATTTTGATGCGTTCGGCGGGTTGTGTTATCAATGATTTTGCTGATCGTGATTTTGATGGTCATGTTACACGCACGAAAAATAGACCATTGGCCAGTCAACGAGTGAGCGAGAAAGAGGCAAAAATACTCTTTGTGGTGTTAGTGCTATGCGCTTTTTTGTTAGTGCTCACACTCAATTATCAGGCAATCTTATTATCTTGCTTGGCACTTGCCACCGCAGTGCTTTATCCCTTTATGAAACGTTTCACACATTTGCCTCAACTATTTTTAGGCTTAGCTTTTAGCTGGGGTATCCCGATGGTCTATGCCGCTTCAATAGCGTCATTTCCTTTAACGTGTTGGTTACTCTGTGTGGCGAATATCTGTTGGACTATCGCTTATGATACTCAATATGCGATGGCTGACCGAGAGGATGATTTAAAGATTGGCATTAAATCGACCGCAATCTTGTTTGGTTCATGCGATAAATTAATAATTGGTTTATTGCAACTCGTTACCGTCGCTATACTCTTTTGGGTTGGATTGATTAATCATTTAGGATATTTATATATCCTGTTTTTGCTTATTGGATGTGCAATTTTTGTTTATCAGCAAAGATTGATTCATGAACGCAAGCCCGCATCCTGTTTTCGTGCTTTTTTAAACAATAACTATTTTGGACTATTGATTTTCATCGGCATTGTTCTGGCAAGTTTGGTATAACTGTCGTTGTTTTTAAGAAAGATAAGAGACCGGCTATTGGCCGATCTCTTGAATAGTTTGCATGATATCTCGCGCAATTAGTGGATTTAATATGCCGCACATCGTCTGAATCATGTTTTGGGTATTTAGGTCATTTTCATTTAAGTAACCCTGTTCTCTTAGAGTATTCACCAGTGTTGCAAAGACACCTTTATCAAAAAATTCTGGCGCGTTAATACCATAAAGAATAGACAAGCGTTCAGCCAATAGTCGACTCTCTTTTTCCAGCTCAGATCGACTCATCGATTGATTTTTATGCAGCAGCGTAAAGGCAATCGTATAGCGCTGTAAAGCTTCATCAGAGCTGGCCGCTAACAGTTTCAAGTTAACAATCTTATCTTCGACGACTGAAAGATGATTGCCATCAATATTGATCAGTTGCAATTGCGCTAACGCATGAATTAACTGATCAATATAGGTGTCTAATTCTTCATCAGTTTGATAGAGGAACAGCTCTGCTTTAATAAGCGGATAAATATGCTTAATTTGCGTATTTAACTGATCGGCTGTCACTGTTTTATGTCTTACCATAATACGGGCTATCACTGCGGGAATAATCAGTAAATGCTGAATATTATTGCGATAATAAGTCATTAGCACCGCTTGGTCCTGCGATAAACTGATCATTTCACCCACATCATCAGCGGTAATAGTAAATTTATTCATTTGACGAGCATGTTCAAAGAGCGCTAAAGCCTCTTCGTCAGGTAAGGTGACTAATCCGTCATAAGGGACCTTTCGTAATAGCGTTAACCAATAGTCCATCTGTTTAATTAATACTGATTGCGTTAATGCACGATGATAAGAACATAACAATATTGATCCGCAAAGATTCATGGCATTCACTGCTGCCGCACGGTTAATTTTTTGCATCAACTCGGTGGCGAGCAGATTGGTTGTTGGTGTTAACCAATTGGGCCTTTGTGGCTCAGTCGGATTAATGGAGTCTCGCCACTTTGGAACATGTTGATTTAAAAATTGGTTAAGTTGGATTGGCTGACCAAAATTCACATAACCGTAGCCTAATTTTTTCAGTTTGCAAAAAGCTTTTACGGTTTGCCATAAACTCTCTTTCTGTTTAGCCGCACCGCGTAGTTCATTAGCATAAGTTGCAACTTCTAACACATGTTCGTAGCCAATATAGACTGGCACAATCGATATTGGTCTAAGATCACCGCGCAACATGGTTTGCAGGGTCATCGTTAACATCCCTGTCTTAGGATTGAGCAGGCGACCGGTTCTGGAACGTCCACCTTCAATAAAGTATTCGACTGAATAACCACGAATAAACAGCTCAGCTAAATATTCCCGAAAAACAGCGGTATAGAGTTTATTGCCTTTAAAAGAGCGCCTGATAAAAAATGCACCTAAGCGTCGGAAAATCGGACCCGCAGGCCAGAAATTCAGATTAATCCCTGCCGCAATATGTGGTGGCACTAAACCCTGCCGATAAAGCACGTAAGAGAGTAGTAGATAATCCATGTGGCTGCGATGACAGGGCGCATAGACAATCTCATGACCGTTTTGTGCCAGCTCTCTGATAGGGTCGACGTTACGAATTTTTAAGCCTTGATATAACCGGCTCCATGCCCAGGTGAGTACCATATTGGTTACACGCAGTGCAGAGTAAGTAAAGTTGGCGGCAATTTCATTAAGCATAGCCAAGGCATTTTTTTGTGCTTTTGCCATCGAAATATTTTTACTTTTTGCTTCTTCATTGATAACTTCGGTTAAAGCCGCGGAATTGAGTAGCTTTTTCAACATGGCTTGCCGATTTGGTAACCTTGGCCCTACTGCAGCAATTCGTTGTTTAGCAAAATGTATTCGAGCAACTCTGGCCAGTTTTAGTGCAAGTTGCTTTGCATCGGTTTCGGTGTTGGCGATACGTTGAAATAACACCGGATGTGAAAAACGGGTATAGCAATCGCGGCCAGAGAAGATCATCTTGAAGAATTTGCGAATATTGCCTAATACTTGTAGCGAAATTTTTTTCTTATCTTCTCGATCAGGTTTGCGGCTAAACATGACCGTTACCGGCAGCATTTGCACTTCAAGATCCGCATTTTGCTGATGCATAGCTAAATAGTCGGTCAGAATTGAGAGCGTGCGCTCTTTTTGTGTTGGCGAAGCAAAAATCCCCGGATTTTTATCAATGAAGATAAAGGCAGGATAAGATTTACCTTCAATAGCAATACCTACTAGTGGATCAGGGAGATTAAATTTTTTCGCTAGTTGGCGGACCACCATTAAATCAATACGCGAGTTATATGGTAATACATATAAAACTGGCTTATTAATATCAATATTGAGCTCTTTAATTGGTTCTGTCGGAATTGGCTGGCTCTTAACAAACAGCTTTACCGGTATATTGATAATAAAAAAATAGGTTTTTGCCCACCAAGACATGGCCCATTGCGACATAGTTGTAAAACCCCAATAAAAATATGACGTGACATAATAGCAAAAAGCAAAAAAGAAATCAGCTATCGATGAGAGAATTCACATTTTGTCACCGATAAATTCCAAAAAAGAGACAAAACCTCTTGAGAAACTTCCTATAAGGGCGTATACTGCGCTACCTTTATTATTTGGGTGTAGTATGAGAGGTTATTCTGGATTGGTTCTGTGAGATCTTCTCGACAAAAGCCTAGCAGATATAATTAAAAGCCTGACGAGGTTAATGATCCATTAACGTACGCACCCAGGGCTTAAGCATAAAAATATTTGGAGAATAATTGACATGTCACGAGTATGCCAGGTAACAGGCAAACGTCCATTAGTTGGAAACAATCGTTCACACGCGATGAATGCAACTAAACGTCGTTTCCTACCAAATCTTCAGACTCACCGTTTTTGGGTTGAGAGTGAAAAACGTTTTGTTAAATTACGTGTATCTGCTAAAGGTATGCGAACTATCGATAAAAAGGGTATTGATGCAGTTTTAGCTGAACTTCGTGCCCGTGGTGAAAAATTCTAAGGAACTGAATCATGGCTAAAGGTATACGTGAGAAAATTCGTTTAGTTTCTTCAGCTGGTACAGGTCATTTCTATACTACTAGCAAAAACAAAAGAACGATGCCAGAAAAAATGGAGATCAAAAAATTTGATCCTGTTGTTCGTCAGCACGTGCTTTATAAAGAAGCTAAAATCAAATAATCTTTTTTGATTGATAAAAAAACCCAGCTTAGGCTGGGTTTTTTGTTTTGGGCACGAAGATTAAATGATGCCTTTTGCATCCTGTAAAAATCTTATTATAATAAAGCCGGATTATGTTAATCGTATTAGGCTGTTTGCCAGGATAAGGTAAGAAGACTGTTAATACTGTCGAGATAATATTTCAAAGGATAATCAACAGGCTGATAATCTATTTTGAATGAACTGCTCATCAAATATTGCTAAGGTTATTATGTCAACATTACTTTATCTGCACGGATTTGATAGTTCACCAGGCTCGCGCAAAGCCGTTATATTACAGCAATGGGTTCAATTATATCGTCCGGATATCGAGTTACTTATTCCACAGCTGCCTTATTTTCCTGAACAGGTTTCCGAGTCCCTAGAACACATTATGTTTGATCGTGTTGTTGATAAATTTGGCATTATCGGTTCATCATTGGGCGGATTTTATGCAACATGGTTATCACAGTGTTTCACCGTTCCTGCCGTCTTGGTTAATCCTTTGGTGAAACCGGCTGAGTATTTAACGGCTTTTTTAGGTCAGCAATACCAAACGCATTTTGGTGAGCAGATAGTGATTGATCAGCAGCATCTGGAAGATTTTCAGACATTAGAATTGCCTTTTATCGAGTCACCTGATTTAATCTGGTTACTGGCGCAACAAGGTGATGAAGTATTACCTTATCAGCAAGCGGCTGAATATTACTCATCCTGTCGTCAGACCATTGAACCTTCAGGCAATCATAGTTTTGTTGGTTTTGAAAATTATTTACCGGATATTATCGATTTTCTAGGTCTATAGCCAGCGCCAGATATGCAATATTGGCGAGTCACTTCTATCTCTTAGTTTTAAAACTGTTTAGCTCGGCTTTAGCTGATCTAAATATTACTATTATTCATCTTGGCTCACTGATCAGCGGGCAGCGTATTGATTATTGTAACCTGCATCATTGAATGAAAAAAACTTGCACTCTTACTAAAATCAACGTAGATTTAACTGTTTTTTCATACAGTTAAGTATGTGCTTTAGCGTATGATATTGAATAGATGATCGCTCATTAAAACATGATTTATTCAGTGCGAAAATGATAGTTAGTTATCGATTACTATTTTGATCTGATGATTTCCAGTATAATGAGGCTCATTTTGTAATGCCTTTTGATTTATCCAGTATATGGATGCAAACAATTTAAGAAATAATTTATGACACAATCAAGTTATAACGCAACGGATATTGAAGTTCTGAGTGGTTTGGAGCCGGTTCGCCGACGTCCAGGTATGTACACCGATACAATCAGACCTAACCATTTAGGGCAAGAAGTAATAGATAATAGCGTCGATGAAGCGTTGGCCGGTTATGCTAAACATATTCAGGTCACGTTATATGAAGATCAGTCGCTTGAAGTTATTGATGATGGCCGAGGAATGCCGATTGATATTCATCCGGAAGAAGGCGTGCCGGCGATTGAATTATTGTTATGTCGTCTGCATGCCGGCGGAAAATTTTCGAATAAAAATTATCAATTTTCTGGTGGTTTACATGGCGTGGGTATCTCGGTTGTTAATGCACTGTCAAAACGTGTTGAAGTGACCGTCCATCGCGATGGGCAGATCTATGAAATCGCTTTTGAAAATGGTGATAAAGTTGAAGATTTGCACGTCACCGGTACCTGTGGCAAACGTAATACCGGTACTCGCGTCCGATTTTGGCCTGACGCGAAATTTTTTGATTCAGCAAAATTTTCAGTGTCTCGCTTAACCCATCTATTGAAAGCAAAAGCTGTTTTATGCCCGGGCGTGGATATTAAATTTAATGATTGTGTCAATAATACTCAGTCTCATTGGTGTTATGAAGATGGATTGACAGATTATCTAATGGAATCAGTTACTGGCTATACTTTATTACCTGAGCACCCTTTTGTTGGGCACTATGCTGGGGATATCGAAGCGGTTGATTGGGCACTATTATGGCTGCCAGAAGGTGGTGAATTATTGACCGAAAGTTATGTTAACTTGATTCCAACAGTGCAAGGTGGCACACATGTTAATGGATTGCGTCAAGGCTTGCTTGATGCGATGCGCGAATTTTGCGAGTTTCGTAACTTACTACCAAGAGGGTTGAAGCTGACTGCCGATGATATTTGGGAACGCTGTGCTTATGTTCTCTCGGTAAAAATGCAAGATCCACAGTTCGCGGGTCAAACTAAAGAGCGTTTATCTTCAAGACAATCTGCGGCATTTGTTTCTGGTGTTGTTAAAGATAGTTTTAGCTTATGGTTGAACCAAAATATACAAGTTGCCGAATTATTGTCTGAGCTGGCGATTGCCAGTGCACAAAAAAGAATGCGTGCGGCTAAAAAAGTGGTACGTAAAAAACTGACGACTGGACCAGCATTACCAGGCAAACTGGCTGATTGCTCTTCGCAAGATTTACAGCGTACCGAACTTTTTTTAGTGGAAGGGGACTCGGCAGGCGGATCAGCAAAGCAGGCCCGAGATCGCGAGTTTCAGGCTATTATGCCTTTGAAAGGGAAGATATTAAATACCTGGGAAGTCTCCTCTGATGAAGTGCTGGGTTCTCAAGAGATCCATGATATCTCAGTCGCCATCGGCATCGATCCTGACAGTGATGATCTCTCACAGCTACGCTACGGTAAGATTTGTGTGTTAGCGGATGCTGATTCTGACGGTTTACATATTGCCACACTGCTTTGTGCCTTATTTGTTAGACATTTTCGTCGCTTGGTGGAAGAGGGACATGTTTATGTCGCGATGCCACCACTCTATCGTATCGACTTAGGTAAAGAGGTCTTTTATGCGTTAGATGAAGAGGAAAAAGAAGGTATTTTAGAGCAGTTAAAACGTAAAAAAGGGAAACCGAATGTACAACGTTTTAAAGGGTTAGGTGAAATGAACCCCATTCAGCTGCGTGAAACAACCATGGATCCCAATACCCGACGTTTAGTTCAGCTAACGCTTGATGATGCTGAGATGACCATGCAGCTGATGGACATGCTACTGGCGAAAAAACGTTCTGACGATAGACGAGACTGGTTACAAGAGAAGGGCGATCAAGTCGCTCTCGAAGTTTAACTTGAGCTGATCAGGGACTTTTTTATGCGCTTTTTTTAAAGCGTAAATATTGATTTGTGTAAGTTATATGTATTGGATTTTATAGTACATAATTTGAAGGATTGTAGAATGAGTGAGATTGCTCACGACGGTGTTGAGAAATTAGCACTGCGTACGTTTACAGAGAATGCCTATTTGAACTACTCCATGTATGTCATCATGGATCGTGCTTTACCTTTTATCGGTGATGGTTTAAAACCGGTACAACGTCGTATTATTTATGCGATGTCTGAATTGGGCCTTAGCGCTCAGGCCAAATTTAAAAAGTCAGCCAGAACGGTGGGCGATGTATTAGGTAAATATCATCCCCATGGCGATAGCGCTTGCTATGAAGCGATGGTTTTAATGGCGCAACCTTTTTCTTATCGCTATCCGCTGGTCGATGGTCAAGGAAACTGGGGTGCGCCTGACGATCCGAAATCTTTTGCTGCCATGCGATATACCGAATCACGCTTATCCAAATATGCTGATTTATTACTCGCCGAACTCGGCCAGGGGACGGTTGACTATACGCCCAATTTTGATGGTACCTTACAAGAACCAAAAATGTTACCGGCTAGATTGCCCAATATTCTGTTAAACGGTACTACCGGTATTGCTGTTGGGATGGCGACCGATATTCCGCCGCATAACTTAAATGAAGTCGCTAATGCAGCAGTGCTGTTACTCGAAAATCCACAAGCCTCGCTTACCGAGGTGATGCAATTTATTAAAGGTCCCGACTATCCGACCGCCGCTGAAATTATTACCTTACCCTCAGATATTACCAAAATTTATGAAACAGGCCGTGGCTCTATCCGCATGCGTGCAGTATGGAAAAGAGAAGATAACGAAATTATTATTACCGATTTACCTCATCAAACTTCTGGCGCTAAGGTATTAGAACAAATAGCGATGCAAATGCGAGCTAAAAAATTACCGCTGATTGAAGATTTGCGTGATGAATCGGATCATGAAAATCCAACCCGCCTGGTCTTAGTACCTCGCTCGAATAGAGTGGATGCCGACTTAGTCATGAATCATCTATTTGCGACCACCGATCTGGAAAAAAGCTATCGTGTGAATATGAATATGATCGGTTTAGACAATCGACCTTCGGTAAAAAGTCTGCTGACAATTTTAAACGAGTGGCTCGACTTTCGACGACAGACCGTAACCAAACGATTGAGTTACCGGTTAGACAAGGTATTAAAACGGTTACATATTTTAGAAGGATTACTGGTTGCCTTCTTAAATATTGATGAAGTGATTGAGATTATTCGCTTTGAAGATGAACTCAAAGCTGAGTTAATGAAACGATTTAATTTGACCGAAACGCAAGCTGAAGCGATTTTAGAATTAAAACTTCGTCACCTGGCTAAATTGGAAGAGATGAAGATTAAAGGTGAGCAGGATGAACTCGCCAAAGAGCGCGATCAATTACAAGCGATACTGACTTCAGCCAAAAAAATGAATACCTTGATCAAAAAAGAGTTGATGGCCGATGCCGAAAAATATGGTGATGTGAGACGTTCGCCTATTGTGGTTCGCGGTGAAGCCAAAGCGATTAGTGAACAAGATTTAATGCCGTCAGAGCCAGTGACTATTGTGTTATCCGAAATGGGTTGGGTGAGAAGTGCAAAAGGCCACGATATTGATCCAGTTTCGTTGAGTTACAAAGCCGGTGATGGTTTTAAAACTAGTGCCAAAGGTAAGAATAATCAACCGGTGGCGTTTATTGACTCAACAGGGCGAAGCTATACTGTTGAGGCGTCATCATTGCCTTCAGCGCGTGGACAAGGGGAACCGTTAACCGGTAAGCTGACATTACCTGCTGGCAGCAGTGTTGAGCATGTTTTAATGGCGGCCGATGATAAGTCGCTACTAATGGCAACGGATGCAGGTTACGGTTTTATTTGCCAGTTTAGTGACTTAGTGACGAGAAATCGCAACGGTAAAGCGCTGATTAGTGTACCTGAAAATGCTAAAATTATCGCACCACTTGAGTTATCTGCTGATGAGCAGCTGTTATTATCAATAACGGCGGCTGGTCGCTTGCTGCTCTTCCCGGTCAAAGATTTACCGGTATTATCTAAAGGTAAGGGAAATAAAATTATTTCTATTCCAGCCGCACAAGCCGCTCAGCATGAAGATTATTTAGCCCATCTGGTGCTGATTTCTTCTTCTGCATCGGTAACATTACATGTTGGTAAGCGTAAATTGACTTTACATCCAGTCGATTTAGCGAAGTTTTCGGCTGAAAGAGGACGACGTGGTACTTTACTGCCTCGCGGTCTGCAGCGTATAGAACGCATTGAGATTAATGAGGCGTAATAAATCGAATCGTACGATAGGGCTGAGTTTGATTTTATGCTTTTTAAAATCAAGTTCAGCAAGGCGATTAATCTGTTACTGTACACATTTTAATAATAATAAAATTGATCAATAGAGTGAATTGAGGTTAATTGAATATGGGACGTATTTGGGCCTTTGTTGTTGGTGTGATTTTCATGTTTGGGTTCAAGATGGGATTTTGGGGGTTTCTGCTTGGTCTAATAATCGGGCAGCTGCTTTACAACTTCTTCAATCAAATCGCACCCGTCAGAAGTAATACTGATCCTGAATTATATTTACGTGTCACTTTTGAAGTATTGGGTCATTTAAGTAAAGCCAAAGGTGTTGTCACTGAAAATGATATTAAATTAGCCACGCATGTTATGGATAGCCTTCAATTACAAGGAGAGGCTCGTTCTTTAGCGCGTCACTCATTTAATGAAGGTAAAGCGAATGATTATCCGTTAAGAGAAAGACTGCGAGCGTTATATCAAAGTTATCGAAATCAAAAACATGTCCTGAATGTCTTTTGTGAGCAGCTGATTCAGGCTGCATTGAGTGATGGACGTTTACATGAGAGTGAAGAACAAATTTTATATATTGTTGCTGAAGAACTGCATATCTCGCGTACTCGTATGGCAATGCATATTCAAATGATCATGGCCAGTTATCAGTTTTATCAACAAGGTGGTGGTACTAGGCAAGAACGGCAGTATCGCCAGCAGCAGGGTAACTATCAATCTTATGATCGAACATATTCCCGGGGGCCAACGATTGAGGATGCTTATAAAGTATTGGGTATTGATGCGTCCGCTGATACGACAACCATTAAACGTGCTTATCGTAAATTAATGAATGAGCATCATCCGGATAAGTTAGTTTCTAAAGGATTGCCAAAAGAGATGCTTGAAGCGGCAAAAGAGCGTGCGCAGCAAATCCAGTCAGCTTACGATTTAATTAAATCTCATCGTGGTTTTAAATAGTTGATATTTTATATACTTTGAACAGGAAAATTATGCGTTTTCGTTCCATTATTCGTATTGTTGGTCTACTTATCATGCTACTATCTATTTTTATGTTAGTACCGGCAATGGTGGCACTGATTTATAAAGATGGCGGTGGAGCCATCTTTGTACGCTCATTTGCCGCGGCATTTACGATTGGAACGGTATTGTGGCTGCCTAATCGTCATTATCGAAGTGAACTGGGTACACGAGATGGTTTTTTAATTGTAGTTCTGTTCTGGGTTGTATTGGGAGGGATTGGTGCCCTACCTTTTATTTTCGATAGCCATATTAATCTTGATTTAACGACGGCTTTTTTTGAGTCTTTTTCCGTATTAACGACAACTGGTGCCACCACCATTACTCATCTAGATGAGTTACCAAAAGCACTATTATTCTATCGTCAGCTGGTGCTGTGGCTCGGCGGTATGGGTATTATCGTATTGGCTGTTGCAGTCTTACCACTGCTTGGTGTCGGTGGTATGCAGCTTTATCGTGCTGAGATTCCAGGTCCCCAGAAAGATAATAAAATGCGACCGAGGATTGCGCAAACCGCCAAAACACTCTGGCTGATTTATATTCTACTGACCATCGTATGCTGCCTCTGTTTTCTGTTAGCGGGAATGAATGTGTTTGATGCCATTTCACATAGTTTTTCAACTATTGCGATGGGGGGAATTTCAACACATGATAACAGTTTAGCTTATTTTAATAGTCCTGCCGTCAATTATATTACCACCTTTTTCATGATCTTATCCGGATGTAATTTTGGACTACATTTTTTAGCGTTGAGTCGCTTTTCGTTAAAATCTTATTGGCGAGATCAGGAATTTCGTACTTTTATTACGATTCTTGCGGTCTTAATTGTCGTTGCTATCTTAATTATTTATCTGAGTGGCAGTGCATATCGACATTTAAGTTTCGATAAAATTATTGTCCAAGTTGTTTCTATTGCCACGACAACCGGATTTATGGTCGAGGATATTAATTATTGGCCACCTATATTACCTGTTCTGTTACTTTGTGCCTCTTTTATAGGTGCTTGTGCGGGTTCGACGGGCGGTGGATTGAAAGTTGTTCGTGTGCTACTACTCTCGTTACAAAGTTCTCGTGAATTAAAGCGTCTTATTCATCCTAATGCCATTTATACGTTAAAGTTAAATAGTAAAGTGCTATCAGAACGAATTCTAGAATCGGTATGGGGATTTTTCTCTGCTTATATCTTTGTCTTTTTAGTCAGTTTTTTTATTATTATGGCAACAGGTGAAAATGCGATAGATTCATTTTATCTGGTCTCATCGTCATTAAATAATTCTGGTGTTATCTTGGGGAGTGCTAATGCGGGGCTGGCTGAGATAAGCCAGATCGCTAAATGGACGATGGTTATCGATATGTTATTTGGTCGTTTGGAGATTTTTACCTTACTAATTTTATTTACGCCGGCATTTTGGCGTAGCTAAATAGATAATAAAGCAATTATTCTCTGTCGTATTGGGAATAAAAACAAAAAACGAGATAGTATAAATTGAGATTTCTCTTTTTAATTAACCCAGCTGATGTATGGAGAGGGTAATGAAAGTACTAATGTTATATACCAGTAATGAAGGGCAAACGGCAAAGATAATGCTATTCATTAAGGCGATTATTGATAAACAATTTGAATGCGACTGTATTCAGCTCACCTCCACAACTGAGATTGATTTATCCCAGTATCAAGCTGTCATTATTGGAACGTCTATCCGATATGGTTACTATAGTAAACTAATCAAACAATTTATCGATGCCAATACGGCGCAGCTTAATCAAATATATGGTGCTTTCTTTGGGGTTAATTTAGTTGCGCGTAAACCAAATAAAGATAATCCAGAAACTAATCTTTATACCCGTAAGTTTCTAGCTAAACTCACTTGGCAACCTAAATTGAAGGCTGTGTTTGCTGGCGCACTGTTCTATCCTCGCTATAATTGGTTCGATCGTAATATGATTAGAATGATTATGTGGCTAGGTAAAGGGGAGACCGACATCTCAATTCCGATGATCGAATATACGAATTGGAATAAAGTTCAAGAATTTGCAGAAACATTCATTAAAAATAATTTAGATTTATCTTCATCATAAGATTAATTTCTTCTCTTAATCCTCTATTTTCTGACTTTTAAAGTATTAGAACAATATTGAATAATAGAGGGAAAAGCCTAAAATTAGCTGTTTTTTGTACCAAAACGACTTGATTTGTTTAAATAAAAAGCAAACCAACGGAATATTGAAAATAGTCCTTGCGAAAGAATTTAAAGGCCCTATAATGCGCATCCATTGAGAGACAACGAGACGCAAGTTAAGAAGTCTGGAAAAAAAGAAGTGAAGAAATTTGAAAAAAGTTCTTGACTTTAAAAAAGGAAAGCGTAGAATACGCAGCCCTTGAGACAGTAAAACGAAACGCTGTCAGCTCTTTAAAAATTAGAACAGACAATCTGTGTGGGCACTTACAGGACGAAAGAAATTAAGTCGACAGACTTTAAAAAATTAAGTCTTGATAAGTGACACTGAAGATTCATTTGAATATGTCAGAAATCATTATTGAGCATCAAACTTTAAATTGAAGAGTTTGATCATGGCTCAGATTGAACGCTGGCGGCAGGCTTAACACATGCAAGTCGAACGGTAACAGGAGAGCTTGCTCTTGCTGACGAGTGGCGGACGGGTGAGTAATGTATGGGGATCTGCCGAATGGAAGGGGACAACAGTTGGAAACGACTGCTAATACCGTATAATGTCGTAAGACCAAAGCATGGGACCTTCGGGCCATGCGCCATTTGATGAACCCATATGGGATTAGCTAGTAGGTGGGGTAATGGCTCACCTAGGCGACGATCTCTAGCTGGTCTGAGAGGATGACCAGCCACACTGGAACTGAGACACGGTCCAGACTCCTACGGGAGGCAGCAGTGGGGAATATTGCACAATGGGGGAAACCCTGATGCAGCCATGCCGCGTGTATGAAGAAGGCCTTAGGGTTGTAAAGTACTTTCGGTAATGAGGAAGGGGTAATATCTAATAGGTATTACCATTGACGTTAATTACAGAAGAAGCACCGGCTAACTCCGTGCCAGCAGCCGCGGTAATACGGAGGGTGCGAGCGTTAATCGGAATGACTGGGCGTAAAGGGCATGTAGGCGGATGATTAAGTTAGGTGTGAAAGCCCCGGGCTCAACCTGGGAATTGCACTTAAAACTGGTCATCTAGAGTATTGTAGAGGAAGGTAGAATTCCACGTGTAGCGGTGAAATGCGTAGAGATGTGGAGGAATACCGGTGGCGAAGGCGGCCTTCTGGACAAATACTGACGCTGAGATGCGAAAGCGTGGGGAGCAAACAGGATTAGATACCCTGGTAGTCCACGCTGTAAACGATGTCGATTTGGAGTTTGGGGGCATGACCCCTGGGCTCCGGAGCTAACGCGTTAAATCGACCGCCTGGGGAGTACGGCCGCAAGGTTAAAACTCAAATGAATTGACGGGGGCCCGCACAAGCGGTGGAGCATGTGGTTTAATTCGATGCAACGCGAAGAACCTTACCTGGTCTTGACATCCATAGAATCCTGCAGAGATGCGGGAGTGCCTTCGGGAGCTATGAGACAGGTGCTGCATGGCTGTCGTCAGCTCGTGTTGTGAAATGTTGGGTTAAGTCCCGCAACGAGCGCAACCCTTATCCTTTGTTGCCAGCGGTTAGGCCGGGAACTCAAAGGAGACTGCCATTGATAAAGTGGAGGAAGGCAGGGACGACGTCAAGTCATCATGGCCCTTACGACCAGGGCTACACACGTGCTACAATGGCGTATACAAAGAGAAGCGAACTTGCGAGAGTAAGCGGACCTCATAAAGTACGTCTAAGTCCGGATTGGAGTCTGCAACTCGACTCCATGAAGTCGGAATCGCTAGTAATCGTAGATCAGAATGCTACGGTGAATACGTTCCCGGGCCTTGTACACACCGCCCGTCACACCATGGGAGTGGGTTGCACCAGAAGTAGATAGCTTAACCTTAGGGAGGGCGTTTACCACGGTGTGATTCATGACTGGGGTGAAGTCGTAACAAGGTAACCGTAGGGGAACCTGCGGTTGGATCACCTCCTTACTACGAAGAGCCTGTAAGTGTTCACATAGATTGTTTGTTTGAAAATAGAAATAGTTTAGTCCCCTTCGTCTAGAGGCCTAGGACATCGCCCTTTCACGGCGGTAACAGGGGTTCGAATCCCCTAGGGGACGCCATGACTAAACTATGAAAAAATATTGATAAGTGCATTAAGGTGTACTGATGAATATAGCTCTTTAAAAATTAGGAACAAGCTGAAAGAAACGAGTTCTCGGATCTGCGGCATGCTGTATGGCATAGCTAAGGGTTTGAGGAAAGCGAAAAAAACTGAGACAACTAAGAGTTGTAAGGTTAAGAAATTAAGCGTACACGGTGGATGCCTAGGCAATCAGAGGCGATGAAGGACGTGTTAATCTGCGAAAAGCGACGGTGAGCCGATAAAAGGCGTAATAGCCGTTGATGTCCGAATGGGGAAACCCAGTGCACTTGTGCACTATCATTAACTGAATAAATAGGTTAATGAGGCAAACCGGGAGAACTGAAACATCTAAGTACCCCGAGGAAAAGAAATCAACCGAGATTCCCAAAGTAGCGGCGAGCGAAATGGGAGGAGCCCAAAGCGGGTAGCGTAATGAGTTAGTGGAACGGTCTGGAAGGTCCGATCATAGAGGGTGATAATCCCGTACACGAAAGCCATTGCGTGGAAGCTTGAAGAGTAGGGCGGGACACGTGGTATCCTGTCTGAATATGGGGGGACCATCCTCCAAGGCTAAATACTCCTGATTGACCGATAGTGAACTAGTACCGTGAGGGAAAGGCGAAAAGAACCCCGGCGAGGGGAGTGAAATAGAACCTGAAACCGTGTACGTACAAGCAGTGGGAGCATGTACTAGTATGTGTGACTGCGTACCTTTTGTATAATGGGTCAGCGACTTATATTCTGTAGCAAGGTTAACCGAATAGGGGAGCCGAAGGGAAACCGAGTCTTAACTGGGCGTTAAGTTGCAGGGTATAGACCCGAAACCCGGTGATCTAGCCATGGGCAGGTTGAAGGTTGGGTAACACTAACTGGAGGACCGAACCGACTAATGTTGAAAAATTAGCGGATGACTTGTGGCTGGGGGTGAAAGGCCAATCAAACCGGGAGATAGCTGGTTCTCCCCGAAAGCTATTTAGGTAGCGCCTCACGTATTACCATTGGGGGTAGAGCACTGTTTCGGCTAGGGGGTCATCCCGACTTACCAACCCGATGCAAACTCCGAATACCGATGAGTAGAGCGTGGGAGACACACGGCGGGTGCTAACGTCCGTCGTGAAGAGGGAAACAACCCAGACCGCCAGCTAAGGTCCCAAAGTCATAGTTAAGTGGGAAACGAAGTGGGAAGGCTTAGACAGCTAGGATGTTGGCTTAGAAGCAGCCATCATTTAAAGAAAGCGTAATAGCTCACTAGTCGAGTCGGCCTGCGCGGAAGATGTAACGGGGCTAAACTATGCACCGAAGCTGCGGCAATGTGTGAATAACATATTGGGTAGGGGAGCGTTCTGTAAGCCGTAGAAGGTGGATTGAGAAGTCTGCTGGAGGTATCAGAAGTGCGAATGCTGACATAAGTAACGATAATGCGGGTGAAAAACCCGCACGCCGGAAGACCAAGGGTTCCTGTCCAACGTTAATCGGGGCAGGGTGAGTCGACCCCTAAGGCGAGGCCGAAAGGCGTAGTCGATGGGAAACGGGTTAATATTCCCGTACTATGTGTGACTGCGATGGGGGGACGGAGAAGGCTAGGTTTACCATCTATTGGATGATGGGTTAAGCATGTAGGCGTGTGATTAGGCAAATCCGGTCACTAAGACGCTGAGGTGTGATGACGAGCAACTAAGGTTGTGAAGTAACTGATGCCCTGCTTCCAGGAAAAGCCTCTAAGCTTCAGGTCATATGTAATCGTACCCCAAACCGACACAGGTGGTCAGGTAGAGAATACTCAGGCGCTTGAGAGAACTCGGGTGAAGGAACTAGGCAAAATGGTGCCGTAACTTCGGGAGAAGGCACGCTGATGGTAATTGAAATCCCACGCGGACGTAGGTGAAGTCAGTCGAAGATACCAGCTGGCTGCAACTGTTTAATAAAAACACAGCACTCTGCAAACACGAAAGTGGACGTATAGGGTGTGACGCCTGCCCGGTGCTGGAAGGTTAATTGATGGGGTTAGCGTAAGCGAAGCTCTTGATCGAAGCCCCAGTAAACGGCGGCCGTAACTATAACGGTCCTAAGGTAGCGAAATTCCTTGTCGGGTAAGTTCCGACCTGCACGAATGGCGTAATGATGGCCAGGCTGTCTCCACCCGAGACTCAGTGAAATTGAAATCGCCGTGAAGATGCGGTGTACCCGTGGCAAGACGGAAAGACCCCGTGAACCTTTACTATAGCTTGACAGTGAACATTGAGCCTTAATGTGTAGGATAGGTGGGAGGCAATGAAGCGTGGACGCCAGTTCGCGTGGAGCCGACCTTGAAATACCACCCTTTAATGTTTGATGTTCTAACGTAGGTCCCTAATCGGGATTGCGGACACTGTCTGGTGGGTAGTTTGACTGGGGCGGTCTCCTCCCAAAGAGTAACGGAGGAGCACGAAGGTTAGCTAATCCTGGTCGGACATCAGGAGGTTAGTGCAATGGCATAAGCTAGCTTGACTGCGAGAGCGACGGTTCGAGCAGGTACGAAAGTAGGTCATAGTGATCCGGTGGTTCTGAATGGAAGGGCCATCGCTCAACGGATAAAAGGTACTCCGGGGATAACAGGCTGATACCGCCCAAGAGTTCATATCGACGGCGGTGTTTGGCACCTCGATGTCGGCTCATCACATCCTGGGGCTGAAGTAGGTCCCAAGGGTACGGCTGTTCGCCGTTTAAAGTGGTACGCGAGCTGGGTTTAGAACGTCGTGAGACAGTTCGGTCCCTATCTGCCATGGGCGCAGGAGAATTGACGGGGTTTGCTTCTAGTACGAGAGGACCGAAGTGAACGCACCGCTGGTGTTCGGGTTGTCATGCCAATGGCATTGCCCGGTAGCTACGTGCGGAATAGATAAGCGCTGAAAGCATCTAAGTGCGAAACTAGCCCGGAGATGAGTTCTCCCATGATGAGAATCAGTAAGGTCCGTTCGAGACTAGGACGTAGATAGGTTGGGTGTGTAAGTGCAGTGATGCATTGAGCTAACCAATACTAATGAACCGAGGTCTTAACCTTACAACTCTGAGTTGTTTTATGATTCGTGAAAGTTTTGAAGTAAGCTTGTTTTTAATGATTGAAGAGCAAACAGAATATGTCTGGCGGTAATAGCGCGGTGGTCCCACCTGACCCCATGCCGAACTCAGAAGTGAAACGCCGTAGCGCCGATGGTAGTGTGGGGTTCCCCCATGTGAGAGTAGGACACCGCCAGACTTTAATTAAAGTGATAAAGCCCAGTGAGATACTGGGCTTTGTTATATGCAGAGAAAAGATAAGATTAAACCCAGTCCAAAATGGGTTATGCGCAAGTGCTAATGATATAGCGAATAGTTGACGCAGTGATGACAGAATATGTCTGGCGACAATAGCGCGGTGGTCCCACCTGATCCCATGCCGAACTCAGCAGTGAAACGCCGTAGCGCCGATGGTAGTGTGGGGTCCCCCCATGTGAGAGTAGGACACCGCCAGACTGATAAATATCCAAACAGAGCCCAGTAAGATACTGGGCTTTGTTGTATGTGGATAAAATAAAGTGGCAGGGCTGTATGGGGAGAGGTTTACTGCATCGATATATATAACCTGTTGATTTATAGAGTTTTACTGCGGTTATAAAATCCTAATCCAGCTTATTTTTTATATCTTATTTTAAACCAACTAACAGGCTATTTTAATTTATTAAGTAATTTACACGCTGAGTTATTTTATAATTCACAATAGTTTTGAATTTAGTAAAAAAAGCCCCATATGACTGGAGCCTTTTTTTAATGAGGATATTCTTATTTTTCTCGTTGAATAGACAGTTCAGCTAAACTGATTAGGGCCTTTTTATAAATTGACTCAGGTAAAATACGGATAGTTTCTAATGCTTTTTCAACTTCTTGTTGTGCCATTTGATAGGTAAATTCTAATGAACCACATTCATGCATAATCGTTAAAACTTTATTGAGTAAATGGCGGCCATTTCCCTCTTCTATCGCTTTCCTAATCATCTGTGCATCATCTGGTTTAGCATGATGCATGGCATGTAAAAGTGGAATCGTCGGTTTACCTTCATTCAGATCATCACCTAAATTTTTACCTAAACTCTCGGCATCTTTGGCACTATAGTCTAATAAGTCATCAATAATTTGGAAAGCGGTACCCACATAACGACCATATAGCTGTAGTGCATGCTCTTGCTCTTTTGTCGTACCTGCAATAATCGCCGCGGTATGAGAGGCTGCTTCAAATAATCGCGCCGTTTTTCGGTAAATAACTTCTAGATATTGCTCTTTGCTGATAGTTGGATCGTTACAGTTCATTAATTGTTGAACTTCACCCTCTGCAATCACATTTGTAGCACTGGACATGATATCCAGAATTTCAAAAGAGCCAATACTGGTCATCATTTGAAAAGATCGTGTATAGATATAATCACCGACTAAAACACTGGCAGCATTGCCAAATAGCGCATTTGCCGTTGATTTTCCTCTGCGTAGTGATGATTCATCGACCACATCATCATGTAGTAGCGTTGCAGTATGAATGAATTCAATAAAAGCTGCTGCAGTAATATGTTTATCACCTTGATAACCTAGTGCCTGAGCAACGAGTATGGTAATCACTGGACGTAACCGTTTACCGCCACTTTGGATAATATAATTACCAAGCTGATTGATGAGCATGACATCTGAACTTAGCTGGGCATTTATAACATCATTGACTTTGAGCAGCTCGGGAGAAACTAATTCTACAATTTGATCAATTGATAATTCACTCATGGACTTTCCAATAAACGGTGGCAGCTTATATTTGCTGGTGTTAACCTCATTATAAACGTTGAATATCAGCAAGATCAATTGTTTCTTAATGAAGATATTTGACGATTTTTTATTTAAACGATATTCATTTTCATTTAGAATAGAGATAAATTTCTCCACTTAATAAAAAAATGAATAAGATAGTTAATAAAAGAAGAATTAAGATTGGTTTACTTACTGCGATTGGCGTCTCTATCTTTTGCCATTTAGTCGTTGTGGCGGTTTTATTTTATTCCAACCTGTTTAGAGACGATATTGTTGGCGAGCAAGGCGATTTAGGTATCAAGGCGGTCATGATTGACTTGTCTCAGGTTGCCGCACCTGAAATGTCCTCGGTTGAAAATACACAAAAAACAGTAACTGATGAAAAAGATCAGGAAGAAGAGACGACAACAGCTAATGACCCCGAACCGGAGTCTGTTGAAGAGGCGGAGCCTCCAAAACATACCGATATTGAGTCTAAACCAGAACAGATTATCCCTCAGAAGCCTAAACCAAAACAGACTAAATCTGCCACTAAGCCTCAGTCCCGTCAGGAGATCAACGCACCCAATCACGCCGAACAAGCGATATCACCTATTGTGTCGGAGAGTAAGCAGTACTCGCGGGTACCAGCCCCCATTAACCGTCCTGATCCTGACTATCCACGTCGTGCATTAGATCTCAGAATCGAGGGAAGTGTTACCGTTCAATTTGATATTGATAAAGTCGGAAAAGTAACCAATATTCGTATTATTGAAGCTAAGCCTAGTAATATATTTGATCAAGCGGTTAGAAAAGCTATGCGTTTATGGACCTATCAACCTATTGAAGCCAAGGATTTGACGGTGACTATCGTTTTTAATCGGGATAAATCAGTTAGTTTGGACAATAGCTAACGAGGATAAATATCGTTAGCTATTTATGATACGGATTATTTTTTTATCATCAGAGCTTCAATTTCATCGGGATCTTTAGGTACATCTTGAGTTAATATTTGATTACCTTGGCTTGTAATGAGAATATTATCTTCAATACGAATACCAATACCACGATATTGTGATGGCACATTTGCCTCTTTATCAATATATAATCCGGGCTCAACTGTCAATACCATGCCCGGTTCAAGTACGCGTTCTCGGCTTGGAATCGGGCCATTGCCAACATCATGAACATCTAGACCTAACCAGTGACCTAAACCATGCATATAGAATTGCAAATAAGCTTTCTCTTCGATTAATTGATCAACATCGCCTTGTAGAATTCCCAGCTTAATCAGTCCTTTGACCATGATTTTTATTACCTGCTCATTGACCGCTTTTATAGTATTACCAGCAACCAAATTTTCAATCGCATAATATTGGACGCTTAAAACCAGATCATAGATTTCACGCTGGGCTGGACTAAATTTACCATTCACTGGAAACGTTCTGGAAATATCACCAGCATAATTCTCATATTCACATCCGGCATCAATTAAGACGAGGTCGCCATCTTTTAATTGGGCACTATTATTCTCATAATGTAAAATACAGGCATTATTACCACTACCGACAATCGAATTATAAGCTGGCCAGCGAGCACCGTGCATCGCAAAGGTATGTAAAATGACTGCTTCAAGTTGATATTCAAACAGACCCGCACGACAGCTTTTCATTGCATCGATATGTCCAAGTGCACTTATCTTGCCAGCTTGTTTCATCATTACAATTTCTGTTGCAGATTTAAATAACCGCATTTCATGTAATGCAGGCCGCCAGTCAATCATCATATCTGGTGCTTGGTAGTTGTATTTAGAGGATTTTCTTACAACAGATATGACTTGTTGAATGATATTATCCGCATATTGATACTGCTGATCAGCGTGATAAATAGCTTGTTTGCCAGCGACTAACTCAGGTAGTTTTTGTGCGATCTCATCGAAAATAAAGGCCTGATCTATTGCTAATTGCGTTATCGCTTGCGCCTGACCAAGTCGATAACCTGTCCATACCTCAGCCATCACATCTTTTTGACGATTGAATAAAATCGTGGTGACTTGCTCTGATTTATTTTTGATTAGAACTAAAGCAGATTCAGGTTCATTAAATAGTGTTAAATACCAAAAATTACTGTTTTGGCGATATGGATAGTGCGTGTCATTACTACGGGTTTGTTCTGGAGCAGAAAAAAAAATCGCGATACTATTGGTTAACATTTTTTCTGCAAAATGGTGTCTACGTCTAATAATTTCTGCTTTCATTTTTAACCTATCATGATAATTCGACAATGCGTCGTTCGTTAAATAATCAACGACATCAATATTAATGTAATGTTGAAGAGACCTTTACGCCAGCAAATTCATCATGACACAGTATCGTTGCCATTCTGACGTATTCATGCACTTCTTCAAAAGCAAAACCAAGTTCCTGCGGATCCTCATCCTCTTCATACCCAAGTAGTGCAATTTGCCTGAGATCACTGATTGCTTCACCCACATCATTTTTTACTTTCGCTAACTGTGGTTGCACTAATCCTAGTCCAAGTAAAAAATGATTAACCCATCCGACTAAGCTATCAATTTGCATAAAGATGTTCTGTTCATCCAGCAATAGCTGAAATTCAAATTCAGACTCATTGAGTTGCTGATTAATATCATCATGCAGTTTATTGATCTGAGAGGCTAAATCCCCCGTGATGGGCTGGCCATCATTGATCATATCTGCCAATAAAACCCGCCAGGTTTCATCGCGATTTCCGCCCGCTAATAATCCCGAAATAAAGCCATGTAATTCGGCGGCAGTTAAACCAATCTGTTGTAATTTTAAGGTGTTATTAAGTAACTGATAATTCATTTCTGATATAGGCATAAGGAAGACTCTCAAATAATAAAGCTTAACTGTTAGTATATACTCAAACGCTTTGATGTGGCATTTTTGTTTTAATGCTGCTCTGGAAACTGGTTGAATTTTAAACTGCTTAGATAAAATCAATTGGCACTAATATTGCGGACTAAAATCGGTATTCTAAGCTGAGATGACCTAAAATCGATATGATGTTGATTAAAACCGTGAGTGATTACTCACCTATGAATAGGATGGTTTGAAAAGCGTGTAGTTGTAAGTACGCGCTTTTTAATTTCGATAGCTTAAGATTAAACTACGTGTTTATCTCATTTAATATATCTAATGCCTCAGCGAGTTTTTTTACACCGTAAACTTGCATATTGGCAATATTCTTTTTCGGCTGATTGGCAATCGGTACGATAGCGCGTTTAAAACCATGTTTTGCGGCCTCAGAAATTCTCTCTTGTCCGCTAGGTACTGGTCTTATTTCGCCGCCAAGGCCGATTTCACCAAAAATAACCAAATCGTGAGGAATAGGGCGATTGCGGAAACTGGAAACCAGTGCGAGTAATAGCGCCAAATCAACGCTTGTTTCGGTCACTTTTACACCACCAACAACATTCACAAATACATCCTGATCGGCCATTTGTACACCACCATGGCGATGGAGTACGGCCAGTAATAGGGCTAATCTATTTTGCTCTAATCCCACCGCGACGCGGCGTGGATTACCGAGCATAGAGTGATCGACTAAAGCTTGAATCTCGACTAATAATGGTCTTGTTCCTTCCCATAATACCATGACTGAACTACCGGCGGTTAGCTCATCGCCACGGCTTAAAAATATCGCTGATGGATTACTGACTTCACGTAATCCTTGCTCTGTCATGGCAAAAACGCCTAGCTCATTCACTGCGCCAAAACGATTCTTATGACTGCGCAGCGTTCGATAGCGCGAGTCGGCATCACCATCTAATAATACCGAACAGTCGATACAGTGTTCAAGCACTTTGGGACCAGCCAGCGAACCATCTTTGGTTACGTGACCGACCATAATGATGGCAATACCATGCGTTTTGGCAAAGCGAGTTAAGTAAGCTGCTGTCTCTCTCACTTGGGCCACACTACCGGGTGATGACTGAATATCAGCCATATGCATGACCTGGATAGAATCAATCACGATCAGTTTTGGCTGCTCTTGTTCGGCAATATGACAGATTTGCTCAATACTGGTTTCAGACAGCATATTTAAGTTATCGGTTGCTAAACTTAAACGATGCGCACGCATCGCAACTTGCTGTAACGACTCTTCACCCGTGACATAAAGGGTTTTCATTGATACTGAAATCTTGCTCAGTGTTTGTAGCAGCAGCGTACTTTTACCGGCACCAGGATTACCGCCGATAAGAATGGCACTGCCTGGTACAACGCCACCGCCAAGAACCCGATCAAACTCAGAAAAACCGGTTGAAAATCGCGGTAACTCTTTTAAACTGACTTCGGATAATTTTTGAATCTTCGACTGACCGATTACGCTACCCGCATAACCTGAAAGACGGTCACTTTTGCTGTTGGCTGCAGCAAGCCGGACTTCGGTGATTGAATTCCATGCATGACATTCGCTACATTGCCCTTGCCAGCGAGGAAAATCTGCCCCACATTCATTACAAACAAAAGCACGTTTTACTGATTTTGCCACATTGACTCCTTTATCCTCTTAACCTTCACTATCTAAACTCGCTGATAAAATGCAGTACAGACCGGTTAAATTAGCGAATTTTATCGCTGTTTTGGCTTTTTCAACCACTTTAGGTTTGGCGCGATAAGCGACCCCCAATCCGGCTACTTTTAACATTTTGAGATCGTTAGCTCCATCACCAATAGCCACCGTTTGGCTCATTGGAATTTCTAGATTGCTTGCGATAGTTTGTAGTGCTTTCGCTTTATATTTTGCATCTACAATCTGGCCTTTAACACGGCCGGATAATTTACCTTTATTAATGACGAGTTGATTTGCATGAACTTCACTTAAATTAAAGGTGTTTTTCAAGTGGTCAGCAAAATAGGTAAAACCACCGGAGACAATCGCGATTTGCCAGTTGTATTGTTGTAGTTGTTTGATTAAAAAACTCAGGCCGGGTGTTAGCGGTAAGTTTTGACGAATATCTTCTAAAATCGCAATATCCGCACCGGCTAAACTGGCGACGCGCTTGCGCAAACTGGTACTAAAATCGATTTCACCTCGCATCGCTTGCTCGGTCACTTTGGATACTTGATCGCCCACACCAAATTGTTTGGCTATTTCATCAATGCATTCGATGGTCAGCGCTGTAGAGTCCATGTCCATGACCAGCAAACCGGCTGAGCGAAGGGAAGGTAATTGGTCAATTGAGGCGATATCAATACCGACTTGCTCGGCAATATGACAGGCTTTTTTGGGCATCGATCCGGCAATACGTATTATCGGTAAGTTTTTTATTTTCCACGATGAGACAATCACCATCGGCATACCAAGTTGGGTCTGAAAAGCTGAAAGTACCGTTTTAGTCAGGTTTTTACCATATAAAATCCAACCAGTTTTCCCTGCATTATAATCTAATGGCATCACCTCACAGCCACTTAATGATAGTGGTAATCCTTGCCAATCTTGGACGTTTTCAGATAAATCATTATAAGTTAGTGTATAAGCCATTGGATTTGCCTAAGAATAAAAGGTAATTAATTGTAGTTGCGTTTACTATTTTAGTCGCAATCGTGATCATTACTATATCAGATTGTCGGGGATTTTTAGCAAAATTTTATGCTTAGTGTTGGTGAGAAATCGTCGGCGTATGTTTATTGAGCCAGGTCTCTGTCATTGAAGGATAATGGAATCATATTTTAGTCGCAAACAGCGTACTTAATCTGTTTGCGACCAATTGAATTAGATAGTCAAAACGAAAGACTATTTCGTCAATTTATTGAATTTAGCGCACTTTTGTTTCTGACGACGAATCAAATAACCTAGTCCTAGAATAATAAACCACACTGGCGTTGCAATTAGTGCGTGAAGTGTATCAGTTTCAAAAGTTAATAGTACTATCACAGCCGCAAAGAATCCTAAGCAGACCCAACACATGATTCGTCCACCTGGCATTTTAAAGCTAGATTGCGCATGTAAATGTGCCCGTTTTTTGCGATAAGCCAAATAAGACAAGAGAATGATTGACCAAACAAACATAAATAAGATAGCTGATATGGTGGTTACAATAGTAAATGCGGTCATTACGTTTGGAATACAGTAGATGAGTATCACACCACTTAATAAACATAAACAAGAGAAGATCAGCCCATTAGCGGGTACCGCGCGTTTAGATAATTTACTAAACAGACGCGGCGCATCGGATTCTTTGGCTAAACCAAATAACATGCGACTGGTTGAATAGATACCACTATTGGCTGATGAGGTTGCCGATGTCAGCACAACAAAATTAATGATGCTGGCCGCAGCGGGTAAACCGGCTAGCGCAAATAACTCAACAAACGGACTCTTTTCCGGAATAATATCTTTCCAAGGTGTCACACTCATGATGGTGATCAGCGCAAAAACATAGAAAAAGATGATTCGAACCGGAATTGAATTAATGGCGCGAGGTAAATTTTTCTCAGGATCCTTGGTTTCTGCTGCCGTTGTGCCGACCAGTTCAATACCCACAAAAGCAAAAATAGCGATTTGAAAACCGGCAAAGAAACCAATTAATCCCTTAGGAAACATACCGCCATACTCCCAAATATTGGTGATTGAGGCGACGGTTCCGCTGACAGGCGATTTAAAATGGATCAGTAACATCACAATTCCGGTAGCGATTAATGCGAGAATCGCGACGATTTTTATCATCGAGAACCAAAACTCAGTTTCGCCAAACATTTTTACCGTGAGTAGATTCAGTGCAACTAAGGTAAAAATACACAGTAGCATGGGGAGCCATTGCAGGCTTAATGCTTTTATTTCAGGAAACCAATATTCAGTATAACCGGCAATTGCAATGACATCTGCAATGCCGGTGATAACCCAACAAAACCAATAAGTCCAGCCAGTAAAAAAACCAGCCCATGGACCTAACAGATCAGCGGCAAAGTCACTAAAAGATTTGTAGTTAAGGTTGGATAATAGTATTTCGCCCATTGCACGCATAACAAAGAAAAGCATAAACCCGATAATCATATAGACAAAGATGATTGAAGGACCCGCTAAACTAATTGTTTTACCTGACCCCATAAATAAGCCTGTCCCTATTGCCCCACTAATAGCAATAAGTTGAATATGACGACTGGATAGATTGCGTTTAAGCTTTTTGTTTTCTGCCGATGATTGATTAACTGGCGAGTTCATAAGAGTCGATACCTTTTTACTGAATAATGCGCTTTTTCTATTTTTTAGTGTTAGGGGTGAGAATATAAATAGAATAGAACAGGAGTGCAACCGTTTTTCATCATGTTTATATGAAAGTTATTTATTGAAATGATTTTGTTAATGGTGCTTTCTTATATTTCGTTTATACTCTGCACATTAATTTCTGTAATTTATGAAAATATTTCATTTTTTATGATTATTTTTAGAAATCTTCAGGTTTTTTTTATTAATCAGATATTCTATCTAAGATGGGTGGAAAAGTAATAATGACATCAACATGGTTTTTGCGTTTTATATTGACGATTTTGATTTTACTTGCTGCCGGATGTAGTCATCACGCAACGGTGCAGGGGCAGCAGTATGGTGATGAGCAATTTTCGCAGCCGCTCAATCCAGTACAATTATTCCCTGTCACGCCGGTGAATATCAGTGATTATCAAAAACAGATTGCCTTAATCAAAGCCACCTCACCTTCGCTTTATTGTCAATATCATGAGATTTATTTAGCCATCGCACAATGGCTTAAACAGAATCCTGAACAGACGCATTTAAACCAAGTTGGTTTGACAACTTATGAACTTGCCGGGCAGGATAATTGGGGGAATACTCATCTGACCGGATATTACACGCCGGTCTTAAAAGCACGTCACAAGCCTGATGATACGTTTCGTTACCCATTATATGCTAAACCTGTGAATGGTGGTGCGCAATTACCGTCAAGAGCCGAGATATATCAAGGTGCGTTAGCCGGACAGGGCTTGGAATTAGCCTATACCAGTTCCTTAATAGATAACTTTATTATGGAAGTACAAGGGAGTGGTTATATCGATTTTGAAAATGGTGAGCCATTAGTCTTTTTTAGCTATGCCGGTAAAAATAATCGTGCTTATCAAAGTATTGGTCGTCTACTAGTTGAACAGGGCGAAATTCCCAAGAAAAAGATTTCCATGCAAGCGATTAAAGGGTGGGCCGAAAAACAGCGTCCAGACATCATTCTTAATTTGTTACAACAAAATGAATCTTTTGTCTTTTTTGTACCGAAATTTTCAGCTCCGGTGATTGGCGCATCTGGTATCCCATTGGTAGCAAAAGCGGCAGTCGCTTCGGATCGCAGTTTGATACCGTCAGGATCAGTTTTATTGGTTGAAGTGCCGTTATTGAATGAAAAGGGTGTGTTTAATGGACAAAGAGAGCTGCGATTAATGACGGCACTTGATGTTGGTGGGGCGATTAAGGGTCATCACCTGGATATATACCAAGGTATTGGTCATGAGGCTGGTGAGCTAGCCGGATTTTATAATCATTATGGTCGAGTGTGGCTTATTCAGCCCGCTAAAAATAGTCATCTTAATGTCGAGACATCTTGTCAGAGGTAAAGTTACTTTATGCATTCATTTTCAGAGGCTTATTACCGCCGATTTAGTGGTATTGCGCGATTATATGGCGAAAATTCGCTGCTTAAATTTTCAACATCTCATGTTTGTGTGATTGGTCTAGGCGGGGTTGGTTCTTGGGCAGCAGAGGCCTTAGCCCGTAGTGGCATTGGTCGTTTAACGCTTATCGATATGGATGATATCTGCCTGACTAATACCAATCGACAAATTCATGCTTTACACAATGAGATTGGATCACAAAAAACGGAAGCGATGGCGCAGCGGATTAAGCTGATTAATCCGGAATGTTACGTTGAAGTTATCGATGATTTTATCAATCCAGAGAATATGGTTGAATACCTAGGGACAAAAAATGAGCGCCATTTTGACTATGTACTTGATGCTATTGATAGCGTAAAAGATAAAGCCGCATTAATTGCCTATTGTAAAAGAAATAAAATTAAACTAATAACGATTGGTGGGGCAGGTGGTCAAAAAGACCCAACGCAAATTAAGATCGCTGATTTGGCCAAAACCGTTCAAGATCCTTTAGCAGCTAAAGTACGTGAACGTTTGAAAAATCAACATGGACTAAAAAAAGACAGCAAAGGTAAGTATGGTATTAGCTGTGTATTTTCGA
Source organism: Orbaceae bacterium lpD01 (assembly GCA_036251705.1). NCBI lineage: Bacteria > Pseudomonadati > Pseudomonadota > Gammaproteobacteria > Orbales > Orbaceae > Utexia > Utexia brackfieldae. The sequence goes on from CP133959.1 coordinate 595,756, forward strand.
CAGAGCAACTCACTTATCCTCAGCAAGATGGTGGTGTTTGTTTTGATAAAAAACAGGCCGATGGAACTAAAAAAATGGATTGTGCTTCCGGTTTTGGCGCTATTACCACGGTAACGGCAACCTTTGGATTTGTCGCCGTTGCGCGTATTTTAGATAAATTAGCCAATGAGTAAGGATTATTTATTCAAACCACGCAGTGACGTTTTGCCACTGCGTGTTGAACGGTGATTATTGCGCTGCGCTTTTATGTAAGGTCGTCAAGATTTGACGTAATGCTTTAATATCTAGCTGACCTGGTGCTGAGGCTGTTTTAGCCGCGCCGAAAGTCATTGCTGATCCGAATGTTTCTCCTGCGATACGGCTAATTCCGCCTAATCCGGCCATCGACATGGTAATAATCGGTCTGTCCGCATACTTTTCTGCCATCTCAGCGGTTGCCGCAAGCAAAGTGAGCACATCGCTGGTTGATTGAGGCATGACGGCAATCTTGGGAATATCCGCCCCCAACGTCTGCATTTTACGCAGACGCCCAACAATATCGTCTTTTTCTGGTGTTTTATCAAAATCATGATTTGAGGCGATAACCGAAACGTGATGTGCATGGGCTGTCTCAATCATCTCTTTGACGAACGTATCACCGGTAAATATTTCTACATCGATAAGGTCGACAAAACCACTTGCCGCTAACGCTTTATTGAGTTTGACATAAAAATCAATACTTACACTCTTTTCGCCCCCCTCTTTGGCGGAACGAAAGGTGAATAAAATGGGTTTGTTCGGCAATACTTGTGTGAGTTTTTCGGCGATCTTTTTTACGCTATCAATATTGTCGACTTCGTGAAAATGATCAACTCGCCACTCCAGCACATCAAAATCAATTGTCGTTAATAATTGTGCTTCATCTAATATCGCTTTTTCGGTTTTTCCGACAATCGGCACAATGATTTTTGGTGCGCCCTTGCCGATCTCTAATCCTTTAATTGTGATAGTTTTCATCTGTTATCCCTGTTTTGCACTCAGCTGATCTCTCTGTCAGCCAATCATATTATTTTAATGAAGATACGAATTGCCATATTTATCTATTATACTTTATTGTGATACTTAGGGCATAAAGCTGGCGGTATCACGCCAACTAATCGTTAAATCCCATTTTTTCTTTGACATAATCAATTGGTGTTTCTTGGCCGGTCCAAATCTTAATTTGAGCAGCACCTTGCCATAACATCATGCCGATCCCATTTAAGATCCGACATCCCTGACTTTCGGCCAGTTCAAGAAACTTTGTCTTTCTTGGCATATAAATACAGTCGGTAACGACTAAGTTAGAATGAAACATCGATGTATCGGTTATGATGCTTTGACCTTCTAACGGTTTCATGCCAACACTGGTACCGTTATTGAGTAGATAACTTTCCGCAATCTCTCGACGAAGTGCCTGGCTGTCATCAAGATCAAATAGTTTCACCTTACAGTTGGTTTTTTGATTGATACGTTCAGCGATCTCCTGAGCTTTAGGATAAAAATCATCTTTTTTATTAAATATAGCGATCTCTTTAACGCCATCTAATGCAGCTTGCACCGCAATCGCTGTAGCCGCGCCACCGGCACCCAGTAAGGTCATTTTTTTACCAATCACGTCAATACCGGCTTCTTTTAGTGAACGCATATAGCCCATGCCATCGGTATTATAGCCGGTTAATACTCCGTCATCATTTGAAATGGTATTACAAGCACCAATTAATTCTACCGCAGGCGTGAGCTTATCTAAATACCGACAAACCAGCTGTTTATTAGGCATAGAAACAGCCGAGCCACGCATGCCTAGTGCACGCATACCTTTAATCGCATCAGGCAATTTTTCAGCAGTGACTTCAAAGGCAAGGTAAACATAAGGGATATTTAATTTACTATAAACAATATTTTGCATCTTAGGTGACAGACTATGACGAATAGGATAGGCCATCAGACCGATCAGGAGTGTATGGCCATCAATATTTTCTCTCATTTTTAATGATCCTCATGAAAATCTTAATAAACTCAAAAAGTTACAAATAGCTGCTGAATAATATAATGTAACTAGGCAATTAGCGCTAGTTGAAATTTGTGCTTATGATATACATACTTATTGAATACTTTGTAAAAGTCCTTTACGATAATGCCATTCGCTTTAAATAACTCAAAATAAAAATAAAATTAACATGTAAAACATGTCCAAGGCGTTCCGTTTTTAAACTTTAAATTTTAAAATTCAGGAGATGTTCTATGGCAGTAACCAATAGTCGTGAGTTAAATGATTTAGTCGCTCGAGTCAAAAAAGCACAGGAAATTTATGCAACTTATACACAAGAACAAGTTGATAAAATTTTCAGAGCTGCGTCAGTAGCCGCTGCTGCTGCTCGTATTCCATTGGCACAGCAAGCAGTAGCTGAATCAGGTATGGGTATTGTTGAAGATAAGGTGATAAAAAACCTCTATGCTTCAGAGTATATTTATAATAAATATAAAGATGAGAAGACGTGCGGCGTCCTTGATGAGAATGAACAGTTTGGTACGATGATTATCGCTGAACCGTTAGGTATCATTTGTGGGATTGTGCCAACGACGAACCCAACTTCAACCGCCATTTTCAAATCATTAATTAGTCTTAAAACGCGTAATGCAATTATCTTTTCTCCACATCCACGAGCAAAAAACTGTACTAATGCTGCAGCTAAATTAGTTTTAGATGCCGCTGTTGCTGCTGGTGCGCCCAAAGATATCATTGGCTGGATTGATGAGCCAACGATTGAATTATCCAATGAGCTGATGCACCATCCTGACGTGACGACGATTCTGGCAACGGGTGGTCCTGGTATGGTTAAAGCCGCTTATAGTTCGGGTAAACCGGCCATTGGTGTGGGGGCAGGGAATACCCCTGTCGTTATTGATGAAACTGCGGACTTACGTCGTGCTGTTGCTTCAGTGCTGATGTCAAAAACCTTCGATAATGGGATGATTTGTGCTTCAGAACAAGCAATTGTTGTGGTTGACAAAGTCTATAATCAAGTGCGTGATCTACTTATTGAATACGGCGCTTATGTGCTCGATCCAAAAGAGACAAAGGCTGTTGCATCAATTATCTTAAATGATAAAGGTGCAGTCAATGCCAATATCGTTGGACAGTCTGCCGCGAAAATTGCACAGCTCGCTGGCTTTACCGTTCCAGCTGCTGCGAAAGTATTAGTTGGTGAAGCGGCTAATGTCGATATTTCTGAGCCATTTGCTCATGAAAAATTATCGCCAACTTTAGGAATGTTCCGAGCAAAAGACTTTAACGACGCGGTCGCAAAAGCGGAAAAACTTGTCGCAATGGGCGGTATTGGCCATACTTCTGTACTCTACACTGATCAAGATAATCATAAAGATCGCGTTGGTTATTTTGGTAGTCGTATGAAAACTTGTCGAATTTTAATTAATCAGCCTTCTTCTCATGGTGGTATCGGTGATCTTTATAACTTTAATTTATCACCGTCGTTAACATTAGGTTGTGGTTCTTGGGGAAACAACTCCGTTTCTGAAAATGTTGGACCAAAACACTTAATTAACAAAAAAACTGTTGCGAAGAGAGCTGAAAATATGTTGTGGCACAAACTTCCTAAATCAATTTACTTCCGTCGTGGTTGTTTACCAATTGCATTAAATGAAATCATTGATAATGGTGCGAAAAAAGTCCTAATCGTGACTGATAAATTCTTATTTAGTAATGGTTATACCAAACCGATTGTCGATCAACTTGAAAAAGGTGGTGTGTTAACACAGGTTTTCTTTGATGTTGAAGCCGATCCGACATTAAGTGTTGTCAATAAAGGCGCTGCACTATTAGCTGATTTCCAACCTGATACGATCATTGCTGTTGGTGGTGGTTCGGCGATGGATGCGGCCAAATTGATGTGGGTTATCTATGAGCATCCAGAAGTCGAATTTTCTGAACTGGCATTGCGTTTTATGGATATCCGTAAACGTGTGTGTGGCTTCCCTAAATTAGGTGTCAAAGCGCAATTAGTCTGTGTGACAACCACCTCTGGTACTGGCTCTGAAGTCACACCATTTACGATTGTGACCGATGATGAGACGCATCAAAAATATGCGTTGGCAGATTATGAATTAACGCCTAATATGGCGATTGTCGATGCTAATTTAGTGATGGGAATGCCGAAGTCTTTATGTGCATTTGGTGGGATTGATGCGGTCACGCATGCAACTGAGGCTTATGTATCAGTGCTGGCCAACGAATACTCTGATGGACAAGCATTAAATTCGCTTAAATTGTTAAAAGAGTACTTACCAGCAAGTTATAATGAAGGGGCGAAAAATCCTGTTGCGCGTGAGAAAGTGCATAATGCGGCAACTATCGCAGGTATCGCATTTTCACAAGCATTTTTAGGCATTTGTCACTCAATGGCGCATAAGCTTGGGGCGGCTTTCCATGTACCACATGGTTTAGCCAATGCATTATTATTAACGAATGTTATTCGTTTTAATGCAACTGATAAACCAACTAAACAGGCTACGTTTAGCCAATATGGTTATCCTCAAGCTATTAAACGTTATGCCGAAATTGCTGATCATCTAGATTTAACTTCAAAATCTGACTCGAATGAGTTGAAAGTGGAGAAATTGATTCAATGGATCGAGACGCTTAAAGCGGAAATCAATATCCCAACTTCTATAAAAGAGGCGGGTGTTGATGAGCAAGCGTTCCTTGCGGCGGTTGATGAATTAGCGGTTAATGCCTTTGATGACCAATGTACTGGTGCGAATCCGCGTTATCCTCTGATTGCTGAGTTAAAACAGATCTATTTAGACTCATACTATGGTCGTCCATATAAAGATGGTGTCGTTGATCAAGTAAAACCTGTTAAAAGTACAGCTAAAAAGAAATAAGCCAGTACTTAGACGATATTAATGAAATCCTATCGTGAAGACGATAGGATTTTTTTATGCCTGAAAATAGTCAATCACACCTTAATCCCAACCTCGTCATAATAAAAAGAGTTCCAGATCATGGATGATTAGAGAGTTGCGCTTATTGATGAGTACTGAATACCACATTCCCTATTATTTTGTTGGCTATGTCTATCTTAAATAATGTCATAAGCATAGTTTTAACGAGTCTATTTCAACGTACTTAGGATGAGAGGAGGGGATAACTAATAATTTTATGGCAATTTAGCCCCCCAACTATGAATATTTATTCGATATTTTTGAGTGAAAAGTGAGCATTTGATTTTTAATAAACAATATCATGTTATTTTTTATTGAGATAATGACCTTTTATTTCTAAAAAATTGTGTGAAATTAATGCAGTTAATGAAAATTAAAACCAATATCCACTGATTTTTTATTTAATCAAACATGTATTGGTTAAGTTGTTGTAATTAAATGTGTTATTTTTATTTTAGCTATCTTTTTATACTATGCCTAATCATATGTACCGCTTGAAAAATAGATTTTATGGATTTTTTTTAATCAAACAAATTAAAATTTAAAATTAGGGCTTGCCAAGGTGTGGGAATCTGGTCTACAATGCGCAGCACTTAGGCCGGCTTAGCTCAGTAGGTAGAGCAACTGACTTGTAATCAGTAGGTCGCCAGTTCGATTCCGGCAGCCGGCACCATTTAATCCTAAGTACTAAAATTTGAATTATCGGGGTGGGGTTCCCGAGCGGCCAAAGGGAGCAGACTGTAAATCTGCCGTGTCACACTTCGAAGGTTCGAATCCTTCCCCCACCACCATTTGATATTTAAATATATGGTGTATAATATTAGATAGTTAGGAAAAGGATATCAAAGAGTTTTCTCAATTCACCTAATCCTACAGTGTCGTGCAAACAAATTTAAATTATTGTTCAGTATGTACGTTTATCTAATCTATAGAAGCATTTTTAGTAGCCGAGTTTGATCTAGCGGGCATCGTATAATGGCTATTACCTCAGCCTTCCAAGCTGATGATGCGGGTTCGATTCCCGCTGCCCGCTCCAATGCTGATATAGCTCAGTTGGTAGAGCGCACCCTTGGTAAGGGTGAGGCCGGCAGTTCGAATCTGCCTATCAGCACCAGTCGCTTAACTTTCTTCGCCTCCTAATCTTTAATGCTTGTCACATCATATCTTATTCTGATATTATTCAGAGCTAATTTTCAAATTAGTATTATGCTTACATTTTCGTTATGATTATTTTAGTGTATAATGCTGAGTTGACGTGGTGATTTTCCACCGATTTGTATTACTTAGAGGGACTGTCGATGTCTAAAGAAAAATTTGAACGTAAAAAACCCCATGTTAACGTCGGTACAATCGGCCACGTTGACCATGGTAAAACAACTTTAACAGCAGCAATTACTTCTGTATTAGCAAAAAAATACGGCGGTAGCGCACGAGCATTCGATCAAATCGATAATGCACCAGAAGAAAAAGCACGTGGTATTACCATCAATACCTCACACGTAGAATATGATACACCGACTCGTCACTACGCACACGTAGACTGCCCGGGCCATGCTGACTATGTTAAAAACATGATCACAGGTGCAGCGCAGATGGATGGAGCTATCCTAGTTGTAGCTGCAACAGATGGTCCAATGCCACAAACACGTGAGCACATCCTTTTAGGTCGTCAGGTAGGTGTACCTTACATCATCGTATTCTTAAACAAATGTGATATGGTTGATGATGAAGAGCTATTAGAATTAGTCGAGATGGAAGTACGTGATTTACTATCACAATATGATTTCCCAGGTGATGATACACCAATCATTCGTGGTTCAGCGTTACAAGCATTAAACGGCGTGCCAGAGTGGGAAGAGAAGATTATCGAATTAGCAAGCGTTCTAGATAGTTATATCCCAGAGCCAGAGCGTGATATCGATAAACCATTCCTATTACCAATTGAAGATGTATTCTCAATTTCAGGTCGTGGTACGGTCGTAACAGGCCGTGTTGAGCGTGGTATTATTAAAGTTGGTGAAGAAGTTGAAATTGTGGGTATTAAACCGACAGTAAAAACGACTTGTACAGGTGTTGAGATGTTCCGTAAACTGCTTGACGAAGGTCGTGCAGGTGAGAACGTAGGTGTGTTATTACGTGGTACAAAACGTGAAGAAATCGAACGTGGCCAAGTATTAGCGAAACCAGGTTCAATCAAACCACATACTGATTTCGAATCAGAAGTGTATATCCTGAGCAAAGATGAAGGTGGTCGTCATACGCCATTCTTCAAAGGATATCGTCCACAGTTCTATTTCCGTACAACTGACGTAACAGGTACAATCGAGTTACCGGAAGGCGTAGAGATGGTAATGCCAGGCGATAACATCAAGATGGTCGTATCATTAATTCACCCAATCGCGATGGCAGAAGGTTTACGTTTTGCAATCCGTGAAGGTGGTCGCACTGTTGGTGCGGGCGTTGTAGCTAAAATTATTAAGTAATAGCGAACTATTTGCTTAATTATTAGAAAGGGTGTCGTTGGATACCCTTTCTTATCTTAAATATTATGCTAGAATTCATTCCATAATATATTTGTACCAAGTATTTTTATGGAATAAATTTTAATACGATAACTAATATGAAATGGGTTTGATATGCGTGTAAATAGTGAACACCAAGAAACAGGAACAACGTTCGATAAATTTAAGTGGTTGGTTGTTTTTGCTCTATTTATTGTAATTGTTTGGGGGAATTTTTACTTTTCTGAACCAAACCCTGTTTATCAGGCGAATGGTATTGTAAGAATTATTGCTGTGGTTGTGCTTTCTGTCCTTGCGTTATTGCTTGCGGCAAATACTTATAAAGGAAAACAGTTCCTAGTATTTGCAAAAGAGTCTCGTTTAGAAGCACGTAAAGTTGTATGGCCTAGTCGTCGTGAAACTGTTCAAACAACATTAATTATTGCGGTAGTCACTATCATCTCATCATTATTCTTATGGGGATTAGATAGTATTATGATTCGTCTAGTTTCTTTCTTTACCATGCTAGGACACTAGAATATGAGCGATACACAAAATAAACGTTGGTATGTTATTCAAGCTTACTCTGGGTATGAAGGCCGAGTAGCCCAGTCATTACGTGAGTACATTAAACTTCACAGTATGGAAAATGACTTTGGTGAGATTCTGGTACCGACAGAAGAAGTTGTTGAAATGAAAGGTGGTCAACGCCGTAAAAGTGAACGTAAATTCTTTCCAGGTTATGTTTTAGTTGAAATGGCTATGAACGATGCGACATGGCATCTGGTTAAAAGTGTACCGAGAACCATGGGTTTTATCGGTGGAACATCAGATCGTCCTGCGCCAATTAGTCAACGTGAAGTTGATGCGATCATGAATCGTTTACAGCAAGTGGGTGATAAACCACGTCCTAAAACATTATTTGAACCAGGTGAATTGGTTCGTGTGGCTGAAGGTCCTTTTGCTGACTTTAACGGTGTTGTTGAAGAAGTTGATTATGAGAAGAGCCGTTTGAAGGTTTCGGTGTCTATTTTTGGACGTTCAACACCAGTAGAACTTGATTTTAGTCAGGTCGAAAAGAGCTAAGATAGCTTAAATTGATTAATGATATTCAAATGACAAAGCCGAGTAAATGCTCGGTTTTTTTATGTCTGGATTTTACCCATGCAATAAAATTTCACATAAAAAAAGAGGCTAGATAACTAGCCTCTTTTTCATCTTGAGAAAACGATTAATCTAATTTCAAGGTCGGTCTTACCGAACGAATCACTCTGCTTGCCATAATTAAACGAAATGTTTTGATCAAACCATATAGAGCTGATTGATGCATACGATACAGCATACGATAGATCATATGGGCTGGTGCACCTTTGACTATCATACTCGATTTACCAACTGTGCTAACCGTGCCTTGAGCAGTGTGGGCAAGTGAGATGATTGTGCCTTTATCTTTATATTTAAACTGGCCCATTGATGCGTCATTGAGATAGCTGATAATGTTTTTGGCTGCTAATTTGGCCATCTGATGAGCGGCTTGTGCGGTTGGTGGTGTAAAACCGCCTTCGGGTTTTGCGCATGAAGCACAATCACCGATAGCGAAAATGCTGTCATCTCTGGTGGTTTGTAATGTCGGTTTCACGACTAATTGATTTGACCGACTATTCTCTAAACCGCCAATATCTCTTAAGAAATCCGGTGCTTTGACGCCTGCAGCCCATATCATCATGTCGGCAGCAATTTTATCGCCTTCTTTCGGATAAAAACCACTTTCATCCGCTTTGGTCACCATGGTTTTAGTTAGCACTTTAACGCCCATCTCTTCTAATTTTTGATGAATACTGGCAGAGAGCTTTTCAGGTAGAACCGGCAGGATTCGATCGGTTGCCTCGACTAATGTTACATTCAGCATTTTGCCATTTATTTTGGCAAAACCGTAGTCGGATAACTTATCAGCCATGCTGAATAATTCTGAGGCGAGCTCAACGCCTGTCGCGCCACCACCGACAATGGCAATATTAATCGTATTAGTTTGCGGACAATCGATCCCTGATGAGAAACGGAATAGACGAGTTAGGATGTTATGTCTAAAATGTTTTGCCTGAATATGATCATCTAAAAAGATACAGTTTTCTTTCACACCAGGTGTACCAAAGTCATTACATTGGCTACCAATCGCCATTACCAGGACATCGTAAGTGAGTTTTTCTTCAGGGAAAATGACATCACCTTGAGCATTTTTTACTTCAGATACCGTTATTTGTTTGTTTTCTTTATCAATGCCTAATAATGAACCTTGATGAAAAGAGAAGTTATTTCGTTTGCCTTGAGCCAGATAATTGACTTCATCAATGTTATCATCAAGAACGCCTGTCGCTATCTCATGTAATAATGGTTTCCATAAATGACTTGGATTTCGATCAACAAGAGTAATTTTTGCTTTTTGCGATTTTCCTAATTTTTGGCCTAATTCTGTTGCTAATTCCAAGCCACCAGCACCACCACCGACAATAATAATATTTTTCATGTTTATTCCATTTTAATATTGAATTAGTTATATCATACGAAATTAGTCAACTTTTATCTAATTAATTTAATAGATTCCATCTATAAATGTAATCTATCGAACTTTATTATGATTTTATCTCGTTGAATTAATGTTATTATCACATTATGAATGTTTTTTATCAATTTCTTATCATTTATTGATTATATGATTAACTTATTTTCATTTTTTTTAAGCTTTATGTGTTTTTTTTAATATAATAGATATCAGATTTAATTTTCTGATATATAATAATCTCTATTATTTTTACAGAAATGACAGTCCTTGTTTATTTCAACTCTTATACTTCAATTATGATCTCTTATGAATAAAAAAATATTTTTTGTCCTCTTATTGATGATATTAGCCGTGGCCATGACCATCCTTATCCGCGCTTATAATAGTGACTTAGTTTTGCAGGGTGAGGTTGATGCCCCCCAAGTCAATGTAGCCTCTAAAGCGAAAGGACGCGTCATTAATATTCATGTGAACCGTGGTGATGATGTTCAAGAGAATGATCTGCTTATCACGCTTGATAGTCCAGAATTAACTGCACAAGTGAAAGCCACTGAAGCGGCGAGAGATCAGGCTAAATTGCAGCTAGAATTGTCGAAAAATGGCACACGCGAAGAGAGTATTCGTTATTACCAAGCCTTGCTCGATGAGGCTAAAGTCGATTATTCCAATGCTGTAAAAGAGTATGATCGAAACAACTCTATTGCCAGTAAAGGTTATGTCTCTCAGTCAACACTTGACAGTTTATTGAAAACGAAACAGACTGCTTATCAACAAGTAATGGTTGCGCAAGCAAATTTAGATCAAGCCGTTCATGGCGATCGTGCCGAGCAACAGGCGATTTATGCCGCTAAGCTAGAACAGTCTGAAGAAGAGCTTAAAGAGCTGATGATTCAATATAACGATTTGGCTGTTCGCGCTCCCGTTAGTGGGGAAGTCGGTTCAATTCCAGCCGAAGTCGGTGAGCTATTTAACGCGTCGAGTCCTTTACTCACGTTGATACGGTTACCACAAACCTATTTCATTTTTAATCTTAGAGAAGATCTACTCGCGAATATTAGAAAAGGTCAGCATGTGACATTGACGATCCCTGCGTTAGGTCATAAAGAGGTTGAAGCAGAAGTGCGGTATATTGCTGCGATGGGAGACTTTGCCGTCAAACGTGCAACCCGTGCGACAGGCGATTTTGATTTAAAAACATTTGAAGTGCGTATTTATCCCGTCACACCTATTGAAGGATTGCGCCCAGGCATGAGCGTATTGTGGCAATGGAAACACTAAATTGGTTTTTTACCCGTTTTAAAAACTCATTTGAGGGGGAAGTTAGGCAGTTATTCACACAATTCACTTATCATTTATTATTGTGGATTATGCCATTAGCTGTTTACTCACTGATTAGCAGTATTTTCGTTGCCGGCGTGATTTATGATTTACCTGTTGGTTTTGTTGATCAAGATCGCAGTGAGTTATCCAGAACGATTATTCGTGATTTTGATGCGGGCCCACATGCCAAACTGATAAATTACGACAATCGCTTAAATGATGCGACTGAAGGGTTAAAAAAGGCTAAAATTTATGCCTTATTGTACATTCCGCCTGAATTTGAAAGTGATACTTTAGCGGGTAAGCAGCCAACCCCAATACTGTATTACAATGCCTTATATTATAGTGCAGGTTTGTATTCGACTATGGATTACTCCGGGCTGATTACGCAGCTAAACTCGAGTTATACCTCAATCATGGCATCAAAAACAGGTTTAGCTGTACCTGGCCTTGCGAAATTAAATTTTATTTATGATGGACTATTTAATCCAACAGGCAACTCCCGATACTATCAACAGTTTTCTGCGGTCGTCCATTTGTTACAACTACTGGTCGTGACGATGACGATACATCTATTAGGCAAAATGTCGCGTAGAACACCGGTGAGTTATCCTTATATTCTTGGTAAATTAGCGCCTTATACATTGTGGTATACCTGTTTATTATTATTTGAAATTGCTATTCAAGTCCTGCTGTCTGGTGCAAGAGTCAGTAGTAATCCTATTTATATGATTTTCGTCGTATTTTTCTATGTTATTGCGGCGCAGAGCATGGGAATGCTGTTATATACTTTTACGCGTTCAGTCATGACAGCCTATAGTTTGATTGGTATTTTAGTCGGTCTAGCATTAACCTATTCTGGTGTGATGGTGCCAGAGATCTCCATGCCGAAAATAGCTCAAATTATTTCACATCTTGAGCCCCTGACTTATGCGCTAAGTACCTTATTCGGTATCTTTTTAAGACACGTAGATTTTATTACAGTATTAAAAACTTGTGCGATATTGTTGGTTTATCCTTTCCTGGTGACCTTTATTATAAGACGACGTTTAGTTAAGCGATTACAACAAAAAGAGGTGCTAGAATAAAATGTCGCTTTATTGGAAATCCTTCAAAGATATATTAATTCGTTTATTAACTAAGCCGATATGGATGATGTTATTTATCTCATTAGCCTTGATGGGATTGGTCTATATGAATCAAACGATTCGTGATCTGCCGGTAGCAGTTATTGATCTTGATCACTCAACAACTAGTCGAGATTTGATTCGTCAGCTTAATACCAGTTCAAAAATCGAAGTGATACCTTATAGTGATATTCCGCAAGCGATTGCGGATATAAATAATCAGAAAATTTTTGCCGCGATAGTTATTCCAAACCATTTTGAAGCTTTTTTAATGAAAAATAAAGATGTGACGGTTCTCGGTTATGGGGATGCATCAAATCGGTTAGCTAACGGTCTTATTCAACAAGATATTCTGGCTTCTTATAAGGCTTTTCTGGCTAGTTTCCATAATAATACGATGAGAAATAGTGGATTTCAGGATGAGCAGATTGATATCATTTTAAATCCAATTCGTAGTCAAACGGTTGCGCTGTTTAATCCTGGCGCAAATTTTGCCGCGATCACTTTCCCTGGTCTGCTCGTCATGTTACTCCAGCATTCCTTGATGATTGCATCAACCCGAACGAACATTGCGCTGCATAGTTTACCGCAAGGTAAGCCGCCGAAAGCGGTCTTTTTAGGTAGTTTATCGGCACTGGTACCGATTTGGTTATTTCTCTCAATCATACTGTTTGTGCTTTGGCCATGGGTGCTTGGTTACCGGCAATTAGCGTCAATTCCGGTTATTTTGATGATGACTTTTCCCTTTTTATTTGCGGTAATTGGTCTAAGTAAATTGCTCACGGAGTGTTTAAGACGGGTTGAGATGATCTATTTAACATTATCTTTCTTAACTACGCCGGTTTTCTATCTTTCAGGAACAATTTGGCCACTTGAAGCCATGCCAACATGGGTATGGTGTATTTCTCATTTGCTTCCATCAACGTGGGCAGTGAATATGATTGCTGGTGTCAATCAAATGGGTTTAAGCTTATCTAGTGTTGGTTTTAACATGTTAATGCTCTTTTTGCTTGGATGTTTTTATATCATTTTGGGTTTGTTTATTTCGGGATTACGCAATGGTACTCTTCGACAACGTTTCAATTTTTCATCACGCAGCAAAATAAACTAATCTAATCTTACTTTATTTATCATGTGTTAACGATTATTCTTAATAGTATGAATAATAAGGTTTAATTACATTGATGAAATATCGCATTTATTTATCTGCCTGGGTGAGTAGTTTAAGATTAAAAACTTTACCGCTAGCTATTTCAGCTATTTTAGTGGGTAACGTTTTGGCTTACTGGCAAAAACAATTTGATTGGCTGATTATGCTTTTGTGTATAACCACCGCAGCGTTGCTACAAATTTTAGCCAATCTTGCCAATGATTATGGTGATACGATTAAAGGGGTGGATAAACCAGACCGAATTGGGCCTAAGCGCGGCATTCAGCATCATTTGATAACCATCAAACAGCTCTCTATCGCTTTAATGATTAATGTGATTTTGGTTGTGATATTAGGTTTAATCCTGTTAGTGATTGCTAACTTAAATAGATCTGTTTTCTGGTTATTTATCATGTTAGGCCTATTGAGTATCATCGCGGCTATTACCTATACAATGGGCAATAAGCCTTATGGATATAATGGGCTGGGTGATATTTCAGTATTGCTGTTTTTTGGTATTATCAGTGTGATTGGAAGCTATTATCTTCAGACCAAAATATTATCATTATCTATTATTTTTCCTGCAATAGCCTGTGGTTTTCTATCGGTTGCTGTACTTAACATTAATAATTTAAGAGACAGGCAGAGTGATAGAATGAATAATAAAAAAACGCTCATTGTTTTTATTGGTGATAAATGGGGTCGTTACTATCATATTATATTATTAATAGTTGCAATGCTTCTGTTCAACTATTTTAATTATAATTACTTATCCAACCCGTGGAATAGCTTATGCTTGTTTATTATTCCGTTTTTTTATTTGATATGTTGTCGTGTATTGAAAGCAAAGAGGGCATATGAGTTTGCGGCACTATTTTTGCCGATGATCAAACTGTCATTAATAACGAATTTGTTGTTTTGTGTCGGCGTTCTACTGAGCTGATAAATTAACTGGCCAATTGGTTTTGCGTTAAATGGCTAATTAGCGTTATACTAAATGAAATTTTTTTATAGGAGCATGAAATGGAATGTGATACTTCAGTTCTTTGTGATTATTATCCTGAAGACGTTAATGTAGTAGAACCTTTATTTACAAATTTTGGTGGTATTACTTCCTTCTCAGGGCAGATAGTCACAGTTAAATGTTTTGAGGATAATGGTCTTTTATATGAACTTCTACAAGAAAGTGGTGTGGGTAAAGTCTTAGTCATTGATGGTGGCGGATCGGTGCGAAGAGCATTAGTCGATGCTGAACTCGTTGATATCGCTATTCAGAATCAATGGGAAGGCATCATTGTTTATGGTGCTGTGCGCCAGGTTGATTATTTAGCTGAAGCTGAAATCGGTATTCAGGCATTAGCTGCTATCCCAGTTGGTGCTGATGATCAAGGTATTGGCGAGAGTGATATTCGTGTCAATTTCGGTAGTGTGACATTTTTTTCTGGCGATTATTTATATGCAGATAATACGGGTATTATTTTATCTGAAATACCTTTAGAAATTGAAGATTAAAATGATTTGCTAAGATAGTATTACATTAGGCTATTAAGATGAACACCGCACAATAATCTGTTTTATTGTGCGGTGTTTTTTCATTTATACGTCTTGACTAAAGTTGGGCGATAGTTTTTTTTGCTTGTTCAAGTGAATGTTGACGCGTTTCCTCGTTCACATTCGTCCCTTCTGCACGAATCACTTGAATATTTTCAACACCAATTAAGCCTAGTACTGCTTTTAAATATGACTCTTGATGTTCAATATGACTCGCAGGTGGTTGACTATAGATACCACCTTGGGAAGATGCAATGATGACTTGCTTATTATTGACTAAGCCTTTAGGTCCTTGTGCAGTATAACTAAATGTTAGACCCGCCTGACAGATTTGGTCAACCCATGTTTTTAGATTGCTGCTAATGGTTAAATTATACATCGGTGCACCGATAACAATAATATCAGCTTCTTTTAATTCGGCAATGGCATCTAAAATAGCTTGATATTCTTGTTTTTGCTCTTGCGTTAGTGCCGAAGTATCATTCGTACGGACAGCATTAGCTACTGCTAGATTGAGGTGTTTTGGTGGATTTTGGCCTAAATCTTTTTCGATAATAGTCACATCGACATATTTATTTTTAAGGTGTACATTGATTTGATCGACAAGACTGTTTGAAACAGAGAATTCCCTTAGAATACTGCTTTTTAAGCTTAATATTTTCATTTTTTCCTCACTTAAATAATATTTTTAATTATGACTATAATTTTATACAATGCTAACTTGAATGATCGATTTATCGCATGCGTGCTTTTTTACCTGTAATGGATTCATCTATTTGTCAGGCTAACATAAGTCCAAAAATTGGCAAACGCAGATATCATACCATATTAATACTTGATTAAAAAAGTAGGGTAATATATTAGTTATTTTTCAGACATAAAAAAGGCTGCCTTATAGGCAGCCTTTTTATCAAGCAAAGTAAGTAAAATTACTTAATAATTTTAGCTACAACGCCCGCACCAACAGTGCGACCACCTTCACGGATTGCAAAACGTAAACCTTCTGCCATCGCGATTGGGTGAATTAATGATACGACCATCTTGATGTTATCGCCTGGCATTACCATCTCTACGCCTTCCGGTAACTCGATTGTACCTGTTACGTCAGTTGTACGGAAATAGAACTGTGGACGATATCCTTTGAAGAATGGCGTATGACGACCACCTTCATCTTTGCTCAGGATATACACTTCTGATTCGAAATCAGTATGTGGTTTGATTGAACCTGGTTTCGCTAATACTTGGCCACGTTCGATTTCTTCACGTTTTGTACCACGTAATAACACACCTACGTTCTCACCTGCACGACCTTCGTCAAGCAGTTTACGGAACATCTCAACACCTGTACAAGTCGTTTTTACTGTCGGTTTAATACCCACAATTTCAACTTCTTCACCAACTTTAATAATACCACGCTCAACACGGCCTGTTACGACCGTACCACGACCTGAAATTGAGAATACATCTTCAATTGGTAATAGGAATGGTTTATCGATATCACGCTCTGGCTCTGGGATATAACTATCTAGAACGCTTGCTAATTCGATAATCTTCTCTTCCCACTCTGGCACGCCGTTTAATGCTTGTAACGCTGAACCACGAATGATTGGTGTATCATCACCTGGGAAATCATATTGTGATAGTAAATCACGTACTTCCATCTCGACTAATTCTAATAGCTCTTCATCATCAACCATATCACATTTGTTTAAGAATACGATGATGTAAGGTACACCTACCTGACGACCTAAAAGGATGTGCTCACGTGTTTGTGGCATTGGACCATCTGTTGCAGCTACAACTAGGATAGCTCCATCCATCTGCGCTGCACCTGTGATCATGTTTTTAACATAGTCAGCATGGCCCGGGCAGTCTACGTGTGCGTAGTGACGAGTCGGTGTATCATATTCTACGTGTGAGGTATTGATGGTAATACCACGTGCTTTTTCTTCTGGTGCATTATCGATTTGATCGAATGCTCGTGCGCTACCGCCGTATTTTTTTGCTAATACAGAAGTAATTGCTGCTGTTAAAGTTGTTTTACCATGGTCAACGTGGCCGATTGTACCGACGTTAACATGGGGTTTTTTACGTTCAAATTTTTCTTTAGACATTTTCCATATTCCTTAACGAAAACTCTTCCCCACGATGGTAGGGAAGAGCAAAATTGGTTAACAATGAATTATTTAGCGTTACGCGCTTCAATAATTGCAGTTGCAATATTATTTGGTGTTTCATTGTACTTCAAGAACTCCATAGAGTATGAAGCACGGCCTTGCGTTTGTGAACGAAGGTCAGTTGCATAACCAAACATTTCAGACAATGGTACTTGTGCACGAACGATTTTACCAGTAGGGATATCATCCATACCTTCAATCATACCGCGACGACGGTTCAAGTCACCAATAACGTCTCCCATGTAGTCTTCAGGTGTTTCCACCTCAACTTTCATGATTGGCTCAAGCAATACTGGTTTCGCTCTTCTAAATCCTTCTTTAAACGCAAGTGAAGCAGCTAATTTAAACGCTAACTCAGAGGAGTCGACATCATGGTAAGAACCAAAATGTAAACGCACACCAAGATCAACTACTGGATAACCAGCAAGTGGACCTGCTTTAAGCTGTTCTTGGATACCTTTATCAACGGCTGGGATATATTCACCAGGAATTACACCACCTTTGATTTCGTTAACAAATTCGTAGCCTTTTTCGTTTGTGCCAGCTTCAAGCGGATATAGGTCGATAACAACATGACCATACTGACCGCGACCACCAGACTGTTTAGCATGTTTACCTTCAACATCTTTAACCAAGTCACGGATTGTTTCACGGTAAGCAACCTGAGGTTTACCTACGTTAGCTTCGACTTTAAACTCACGTTTCATACGGTCAACGATGATTTCAAGATGAAGTTCACCCATACCTGAAATGATTGTTTGACCAGACTCTTCATCAGTGTGAACACGGAAAGAAGGATCTTCTTGTGCAAGACGACCTAATGCTAAGCCCATTTTTTCTTGGTCAGCTTTAGTTTTAGGTTCAACAGCAACAGAGATAACTGGTTCAGGGAATTCCATTCTTTCTAGAATGATGGGTGCATTTTCAGCACACAGTGTATCACCTGTGGTTACATCTTTAAGACCGATTGCTGCTGCGATATCACCTGCGCGAACTTCTTTAATTTCTTCACGCTTGTTTGCATGCATTTGAACGATACGACCAAAACGTTCTTTTTTGTCTTTAACTGAGTTAAGCAGTGTATCACCAGAGTTAACCACACCAGAATAAACACGGAAGAACGTTAAGTTACCCACAAATGGGTCAGTTGCAATTTTAAATGCTAATGCAGAGAACGGCTCATCATCACTAGAGTGACGTTCTGCTGGCTGACCATTTTGTAGTTCGCCTTTAATTGCTGGAACGTCTGTTGGTGATGGTAGATACTCGATAACTGCATCAAGCATAAACTGAACGCCTTTATTTTTAAATGCACTACCACAAGTAACTAGGATAATTTCGTTCGCAAGAACACGTTGACGTAATGCTAATTTAACTTCTTCTTCAGTTAAATCTTCTCCGCCAAGGTATTTTTCCATTAGCTCTTCATTCGCTTCAGCTGCTGCTTCGATCAGATTACCACGGTGCTCTTCAACAAGATCAACCATATCTGCAGGGATATCTTCGTAAACAAAGCTTGTACCCTGATCGGCATCATTCCAGTTAATGGCTTTACGTTTTAATAGATCGATAACACCTGTAAATCCTTCTTCAGCACCAATTGGTAATACAAGTGGAACCGGAACCGCAGCTAAACGTGTTTTGATTTGTTCAACAACACGTAAAAAGTTAGCACCCATACGGTCCATTTTGTTTACAAATGCGATACGTGGAACATGATATTTGTTCGCTTGACGCCATACTGTCTCTGATTGAGGTTGAACACCACCAACCGCACAGTAAACCATAACAGCACCATCAAGAACACGCATTGAACGTTCAACTTCGATAGTAAAGTCAACGTGGCCTGGGGTATCAATGATGTTTACACGGTGTGGTTCAAACTGTTTGGCCATTCCTGACCAGAAAGCCGTGGTTGCCGCAGAGGTAATAGTAATACCACGCTCTTGTTCCTGTTCCATCCAGTCCATTGTTGCGGCACCATCATGTACCTCACCCAATTTATGGTTTACACCGGTATAGAACAAAATACGTTCTGTTGTCGTAGTTTTACCTGCGTCAATATGTGCACTGATACCGATATTACGGTAGCGTGCAATAGGAGTTGTACGAGCCATTTTAATCCTCTAATTTAGTCGTTCGTTAATTTGTTTTAACTTTAATCAGTCTTTTACAGGCTATGCGAAGCAATAAACATTCGCATAGCTTGAGAAAAGTCTGAAAACTACCAACGGTAGTGTGCGAACGCTCTATTAGCTTCGGCCATACGATGAACATCTTCACGTTTTTTCACTGCAGAACCTTTGTTATCAGCAGCATCAGATAATTCATTTGCAAGGCGTAAAGCCATTGATTTATCACCGCGTTTACGGGCAGCGTCTACAATCCAACGCATACCTAGTGCATTACGACGTACTGGACGTACTTCCACTGGTACTTGATAGGTAGAACCGCCAACACGGCGAGATTTAACTTCTACTGTAGGTCTTACGTTATCTAAAGCAATTTCAAAAGCTTCTAAATGACTTTTACCTGAACGCTCAGCAAGCGTATCAAGTGCTGAGTAGACGATTGATTCAGCAACAGATTTTTTACCATCTACCATTAAAATATTAACAAATTTTGCCAGTAATTCTGATCCGAACTTAGGATCTGGAAGAATTTTACGTTGACCGGCAGCATGACGACGAGCCATGATATACTCCGTTTTATCTAAAATTTTCAGGTTACCCAAAACTCAATGAGTTAATTGGAATGTAAATGTTTGGCCTTACTTAACGGAGAACCATTAAGACTTAGGTCTTTTAACACCGTATTTAGAACGTGATTGTTTACGATCTTTAACACCAGCACAGTCAAGTGCGCCACGGACGGTGTGATAACGAACACCTGGTAAGTCTTTAACACGACCACCACGAATTAAAATAACTGAGTGCTCTTGTAGGTTATGACCTTCACCACCGATATACGAGGTAACTTCATAGCCATTAGTTAAACGAACACGGCATACTTTACGTAATGCTGAGTTTGGTTTTTTAGGTGTAGTTGTGTAAACACGTGTACATACACCACGCTTTTGCGGGCATGCTTCAAGCGCTGGAACGTTGCTTTTCGCAGGTTTCATTGCTCTTGGTTTGCGTACCAGCTGATTAATTGTTGCCATTAACAAGCTCCTGAATTTACTTAAAATTTTATAAAATAAAATGCTTTTTCGATACGTAATAACACCCCTGCACCGAGTAGATACAGTTCTGGGGTCGCAAAATTCTAGTCCTCAAAGCGGTAAATGTCAAGTTTTTGCTGCTTATCTGACGAGATGGAACCGGGATAAGATTTCTGTTTATTGAACAGATATTGATTAACCAGTCACACTTTATCGGATTGTCAGTCAAAAATCACTATATGGTAGATTGTTATCGATGAATAATCGTTGCTTAGCAAAAAGCGATTTATCGAGTAAAATGATAGATTAATTAGGTTTTTTATATCGATGATTAAGATAATCTAAAAATGAATAGCAATAAGTACATCGATCAGTTTTCACGCAAGGATAGTTAATATGCAATATTTAATCGATCTCCATATGCACACGGTAGCAAGTACGCATGCCTATAGTACACTGCAGGAGTATGTTCAGGTAGCTAAATCGAAAGGACTCAAAATCATCGCGATTACCAATCATGGTATGGCATTAGGTGATAGCCCACATCGTTGGCATTTCGTTAATCAACGTATCATTCCGCGGATTATTGATGGCGTTGGTATTTTACGTGGAATAGAAGCAAATATATTGAATCTTGAGGGCGATATTGATTGTGACGACAATATGTATAGCGAACTTGATTTAGTGATTGCGGGTTTCCACGATCCCGCATTGGCGCCGATGGATATTGATAGCAATACACAAGCCATGATTGCGACGATTAAAAATCCGAAAGTGAATATTATTAGTCATCCTGGCAACCCTAAATATCCGATTCATATCGATGAAGTGGCAAAAGCGGCTAAGCAGTATAATGTAGCTTTAGAGATTAATAACTCCTCTTTTATTTCGCGTCAGGGAAGTGATGATAATTGTCGTCAAATTGCTCAAGCTGTTAAAGATCACGGTGGCATGATCTCATTTGGATCTGATTCCCATGTGGCTTATACGGTAGGTAATTTTAGTCATTGCATGGCGTTGATTGCACCACTTGATTTTCCCAAAGAGCGTATTATTAATTGTAGTGCAGCGTCACTGCTTGAGTTTTTATCGTTAAAAACGGATAGACAAATCCCTGAACTACTTAATGTTTAAAAGTATCAGGATGACGGATAATGCGCTGAAACAGCCAGTACCCGTCATCGCAAGACTTAATGATCAATAAAGATAAATTTCAGGAGAAATAACGCAGCAACGGCAACAACACAAATATTAATTTGATTGAAACGCTTAGTCAGCACTTTCAAAATAACATAAGAGATAAAGCCAAGTGCAACGCCTTCACTAATTGCAAAACCAAACGGCATCATGACAGCAGTAATAAATGCGGGTGTTGCTTCAGTAAGATCACTCCATTTCACTTTAGTCAAACTTGACGTCATTAAAATACCTACATAAATCAGTGCCCCTGATGTTGCATAGATAGGCACAAGTTGGGCTAGTGGGGATAAGAAAATGACGAGTAAGAAGAGTATACCCGTAACAATTGATGTTAAACCGGTACGTCCGCCAACCGAGATGCCTGCCGAACTTTCAATATAGGCCAGCACTGATGAGGTACCAAATAGTCCACCTAAGGTTGAGCTGAAGCTGTCTACTAACAGAGCTTGACGCATTTTCGGAAAACGACCTTTTTCATCAGCCAGACCCGCTTTATCGGTTAATGCGATAATCGTGCCTGATGAGTCGAATAAACTGATAATCATAAAGGAGAAAATCACCCCGGATAAAGCCAGATTAAACGAGCCGGCAATATCAACATGGCCGACAACACTAGAGATTGACGGCGGCATTGAGATGATGCCCATATACTTGACGTCAGGATCAAAATAGAGTGAGAGCATTGTCACGACTAAGATGGCAATGAGTACGGCCGCATGAAAGTTTCTATAGGCTAAAACAATAATAATAAAGAAACCTAACGCCCCTAAAAGAACTGAAATGGACATTAAATTACCCATGGTGAGCATGGTTGCCGGCGAACTTACGACGAGTCCCATATTTTGAAAGCCCATAAATGCAATAAACAGGCCGATACCACTGCTAATGCCTATGCGTAAACATTGTGGTATATGCGATATTAACCAATGTCGGACTTTAAACAGTGAGAGTAAGAAAAAGAATAGAGAGCCCCAGAATATCGCACCCATCCCAATTTCCCATGAATATCCCATCGATAAAACGACGCCATAGGCGAAAAAGGCATTCAGTCCCATGGCGGGGGCTAAGGCTATCGGTAAATTGGCAACAAGACCCATTAGGATACAGGCGAACGCAGAAACTAAACAGGTGAGTGCAAAGACAGCACTATGATCCATCCCCGCTTTCGCTAAAATATTGGGATTGAGAAAAATAATATAGACCATCGTTAAGAATGTCGTACAGCCGGCGATAAACTCAGTGGAGAGTGATGAGCCTTTTTCTTTAATCTTAAAAAAAGATTTCGTTTGATTGGAACGGGAGTTATTCATAAGGGGACCTAGTTGAATATGCAGATTAAGATAAATAAAAAACGCGCTTATAATATAACGAGAAAACGATGATGAACATCATAAATTCAGGTTTTTATTGATATTTTGTTTGAGGTCGATGATTCTGCTTATTTTATAGCTTCGCTAAAATCGAGCGAATAAAAGCGTTTTGAGCCAGCAATAACGTGCCTTGATATCGCTATCAAAGCCCATTACCATCAGCAAGACTAACTCAGCTCTTCTAAACCACGAAAATATAATTCTGTGGCAATTGATTGATTTAATCGCCAGTGAATGACATCTTGTGTCGGATTCACCTTCTGAAAGTCTTGATAGTCGATAAAATATTTGATCGTATTAGCACCAACGCGATTATTAATATTATCAATAATTAATGCGACGTTTTCGTGACGCTCTTTTTTGAGCTGTAACATCTTATTAATCACGTTATCAGGAATTTGATCCTGTCCCTGTTCCCAGCGATGCCACTGTTCAGGCGGGACTGGGCCTCCAATATATTGTGCTGCTTCAACCACTTTTAACATAAATAAACGACGTAATGCTTGTAATTCAATATTAGTCATATTAACTCCTCAATGAGCTAAGCCGATGTTTAAAAATAGGTTCTGTTAACTATAATATATTAAGCGCTATTTGTATTGATTATTCAATTGGACTACCTTGGCCTTCCGGTAAATTCGACTCTTTCGCAATCTGGAACACTTCACGTTCTTTTTCCATTTTTGTAACGGGAATAATCGTTGGGTCAAGATTGAGCAACGCCAGTATGTGCCCAGCAATCTCATTCTCTCCGGTGATGACTTTTGTCGCGCCATGTTCGGCAATATATTCTGCTTCATCATCATAAAAGGCTCGTACGTAGATTTCTATATCAGGTCGCATTTCTCTGGCTTGAGATGAGATCTCTCCCGCTTCATAGCCGTTTGGTGAAGAGATAATTAACCATTTGGCTTTATCCAG
The DNA here is from genome assembly GCA_036251705.1 of Orbaceae bacterium lpD01. Lineage (NCBI taxonomy): Bacteria > Pseudomonadati > Pseudomonadota > Gammaproteobacteria > Orbales > Orbaceae > Utexia > Utexia brackfieldae. The sequence continues at coordinate 619,779 of CP133959.1, forward strand.
ATGGGCTAACTGTAATGTTTCTAATTTAGCCGCATTACCAAATACTGTAATAATATCATCGTTACGTAGTTTTTCGATCAGCGACAATGATGAATCAATAACAATAAAAGGAATCTGTCTCTCTTGTAGCTGAGCGGCAATAGTGCTCCCTAAGCGGCCGTGGCCGACCAGAATAGCATGATCATGGATATCTTCCGGTACTTGCTGATTAATGACTGCCACTGGATCGATAATTTTATCCACGATATTTTCAGTTTTTGCGAGATAAGCTTCAACTAAGTTGAATACAAATGGATTTAATACAATGGAGATGATTGCACCGGCTAAAATTAAGCTGTAAGCATCATCAGGTAATACGTTGAGCTGTTTCGAGGCTAATGCCGCTAAGATGAAGGCAAACTCACCAATTTGAGCAAGGCTTGCAGAAATGGTTAATGCAGTACGTTTGGTATGACCAAACAGGCGGACAATAATATAAGCGGCAATCGATTTACCAAATAGAATAATTGCCACCGTGGCGATGGTTGCGAGTGGATGGGTGATAATAATTTGCGGTTCAAACAGCATGCCAACCGAGACAAAAAAGAGTACCGCAAAAGCATCTCTAAGAGGCAAAATATTATTAGCAGCACGATGACTGAGCTCTGATTCAGTTAAAGCCATGCCGGCAAAAAAGGCACCTAACGCAAATGATGCACCAAATAACTCAACCGCCGCCAGTGCGATACCCATCGCAATACCCAGTACGGTTAACGTAAATAACTCGTCGGAACCGGTTGCCGCACTTTTGGCTAGCACCCAAGGAATGACGCGACGACCAACAATAATCATAAAGATAATAAAGACGATAACTAAACCGACGGTTTTCGCGATTTCAAATAAAATGTCGGTCATATTGATGCTAGTGCCGGTCGTTTTGACGATGGCAGGTAACAGAACAAGGGTGAGCACCATCACCAGATCTTCAACAATGAGCCAACCGATGGCAATGCGTCCTCGTCGACTCTCGATTAAATCGCGCTCTTCCAGCGCACGCAATAACACAACGGTACTGGCGGTGGATAAACATAAACCGAATACCAATCCGATGATGATTGACCAGCCCACCATCGCTGAGAGTCCCATACCAAGTAATGTCGCAACGGCAATTTGTACTATCGCACCCGGAATTGCGATAGATTTTACCGACATTAAATCACTTAAAGAAAAGTGTAAACCAACCGCGAACATTAGTAAAATAACACCAATTTCAGCAAGTTGACCGACAATAGCGGTATCAGCAACATAACCAGGTGTTGCCGGACCAAACACGATACCGGCGATAAGATAACCGACTAAAGGCGATATTTTTAACCGATTTGCTAATAATCCCAAAATAGCAGCTAAAACGATGCCCCCAATAATGGCTGCAATTAAAGGTTCATGCATAATCACCCCTTTTTATTATTTCGTCATTTAGATTGTCACGTTAAGAATAGTTTACCGTATTTTTTGTCTCGATGCTTGTGTAATTTCGGTTTTTGGGCTAGTCAAGAGGCGGATTTATTGAGATATTATTGACGATTAGAAAATAGATAAGCTTTACATTGATATTTTAATCTCTTTTTGTAAAGCTTATCTGCTCAGTTTTTATAAAAGGCGATTTAGGCTATCGTTTGTGGATATATTTTTACTTTTACAATACGATGACTCTCGACTTCCACCACTTCAAAAGTATAGGATTCAATCATGATTTTTTCACCAACCACTGGAATATGTTGAGTTTTTTCCATCAAAAGTCCGGCAAGGGTATGGTAATCGCGTTTATCATCAAGTTTTATATGAATATAGCGCACCAGCTCTTCTAATGGTATATAACCATTGGCCAGGCAACTATTATCTTCAAAACATTGAATGTCATGACGCGCATCCACCTCTTCTTCACCAGTTGGCAGTTCTCCAGCGATCGTTTCCATGATATCCGTAACCGATACGATGCCTTGTGTGGAACCAAACTCATCAACAATGAAGGCAAAATGGGTTTTTGCTTCTCTAAATTTCTCTAGTGCAACAAGCAGTGAAACCGTTTCAGGGAAGATTAGCGGTTGTTTAACTAATGTCCGGATATTAATGCCTTCGTCAGACAACATCTGTTTAAGTAAATCATTCACGTTGATGATACCAATCGGCTCGTCATTAGCATTATCATCGGTGACAACCAGACGAGTATGCTGATTTAGACTAATTTCCTCGATAATTTTTTCACGATCGTCATCAATATTGATTTGGTCGATATCCAATCGTGACGTCATAATACTACTGACAGAACGTTGTGCGAGTCCTAGCACGCGCTCGATCATACTTAATTCTTGCTGATTAAATACGGCACTTTGTTTACCCGCATCAGAGATTAAATCAGCGGTATGACTATCGAGCTCTTCCTCATTATCACCTCTTAACATATGCAAGATAGCTTCAGCTGTTCGTTGGCGAAGTGGTTTATTGCGTGTCAGGAATCGTCGCCGATTAAACATCGATAGTTGATTGAAAAATTCAATCAGAATGGAAAAACCGATGGCGGCGTATAAGTAACCTTTTGGTATTACAAAGCCAAAACCTTCAGCCACCAAACTAAAACCGATCATCAGTAAGAAGCTCAAGCAGAGAATGACAATGGTGGGATGCGCGTTAACGAATATGGTTAGCGGTTTGCTAGCTAAAATCATCAATGCCATCGCAATACAAACGGCAGCAATCATCACGGTAATATGTTCAACCATGGCGACAGCGGTAATGACTGCATCGAGCGAGAATACGGCATCAAGCACCACAATTTGTGCAACAACTGTCCAAAAATGAGAGGTTTTTTTCTGTTTACCATTTTCATGCGAGCCACCTTCAAGTCGTTCATTTAATTCAGTGGTCGCTTTGTAGAGCAAGAACAGTCCGCCTGCAAGCATGATTAATTGGCGGCCATTAAAAGAAAGGCCTAATGCGCTAAATAGAGGTGTTTTTAAGGTAACCAGCCAACTGGCAAGCAGCAGCAAACAGATACGCATGCATAGTGCGAATGTTAAACCTATAACACGCGCTTTATCGCTTTGATGGCGAGGGAGTTTTTCTGCAAGAATGGCAATAAAAACTAAATTATCAATTCCTAATACGATTTCAAGTACAATCAGGGTCGCTAAACCTGCCCAGATTGTTGGATCCATGATCCATTCCATAAGTCGGATGGTTACCTTTCAGTTATACAGCACATGCTGCGGTGTTAATTTTGGACATAATTTGCTGAATGATCAATAAAAAAATAACAAATTTGTCATAAAAATGAAAATTGACCTCCATAAGTGGCTTTAATTCAGTTCAAGCTCATTCATCACGGCAATATTGAAGCCGCCATCAACATGTAGAATCTCTCCGGTAATGCCTGATGCCAGCGGTGAACATAAAAAAGCGGCGGCATTACCGATATCTTCAGTGGTTACGGTTCGTCTCAATGGTGTCACCGTTTCGCAATAACTGAGCATTTTTTTAAAATCTTTGATACCCGAAGCCGCTAAGGTGCGAATTGCGCCGGCAGAGATACCGTTAACGCGAATACCTTCAGGCCCCAGTGCATTGGCCATATAGCGCACATTGGCTTCTAAAGAGGCTTTAGCCAGACCCATTACATTATAGTTTGGAATGACGCGTTCAGCGCCGAGATAAGTCAGGGTAAGTAAGGCGGCGGCAGGATTTAACATATGACGACACGCTTTGGCCATCGCCACAAAACTAAAGGAGCTAATATTATGGGCGATGCTGAAACCTTCTCGGGTTACTGCATTGACATAATCACCATCTAATTGATCGGCCGGCGCATAAGCGATAGCATGCACAAAACCATCAAAAGTAAGCCAGTGTTTCGATAAGTTGTTGAAGAGATTGCTGATACTCTCATCATTAGATACATCACAAGCGAAAGCTAAATGAGAATCGAAAGTTTGTGCAAACTCTTCTACTCTGGATTTCAATTTATCATTTTGATAGGTAAATGCCAGCTGCGCACCTTCTCGATGTATTGCCTGAGCAATCCCATAAGCCAGTGAACGATGGCTTGCTAAACCGGTCACTAAAATTTTTTTGCCTACTAAAAAACCCATAATTAGATTCCTAACGTTTTGTATTGGCTGTATTTAATTGTGCAAAAAGAGCGCTTAATTATAGCATGAGGCGCTCTATTTTGAATCGTCAGTGAATATAAATAAGATTGATTTAAAAGGCCCGTGTATCTTTGCGCCAGGTATCTGCGGTCAATGCTTCACCGAAATAACTCTGCACGAGCTTTTGCGTCACTTCACTCAGTGGTGAGGTTAATACTTCAGCAGTATTACCGTATTCAACCACTTCACCTTCTTGCATCACCATAATCTGATCGCTGATATGTTTCATCATACCAATGTCTTGTGTGACATATACATAAGATATCTGGTACTGTTCTTGAAGGGATAGCATCAAATTAATAATCTGTGAACGCATAGAGATATCTAGCGCCGCCAGCGCTTCATCGGCGATAATAACTTTGGGTTTTAAAATCAGTGCTCTGGCCAGCGCTACGCGTTGTTTTTGTCCCGCCGCCATCGTTGCCGGATAATAACTGGCATGATCGGGTAATAATCCGACTTGTTTGAGCACATCATAAATAAGCTGTTCCCGCTGAAAAATATCTAATTGGGTATTTTGTTTCAGTGGTAATTCTAACAACTGGCCTATTTTTAAATGCGGATCAAAAGAGTTGTCTGGATTTTGAAATATCATGCGAATAAGTTGGCTACGATAGCGATAATCGCCATATTCAAGTTTACGATCCTCAACCCAGATATTACCTGATGTCGGTTTTATCATACCCACTAACATTTTGGCTAGCGTCGATTTACCAGAACCATTCTTACCAATAACGGCAAGTGTTTTACCTTCATTTAACGAGAATGAAACCGATTTGACCGCCGCAATATTATCATGCCCGAATAAGCCTCTGGCGATTGAAAAGGTTTTTGAAAGATGGCGAACTTTTAAGACCGGATTCATGCTTAATTCTCTTGATTTAAGGGAAAGTGACAGGCAACAGCATGATTTTTAATCTCGAGCAGTTGAGGGGTCACAATACATTTTTTTTGCGCGTAAGGACAACGAGGACCTAATCGACAACCAATCGGTAAGTTTTCTAGCGCCGGGATAACACCCGGTAAAGTGTTAAGTGGGCTTTTATGGGCTAAGGCTTGACCAAAATCGGGTATAGCATTAATCAACGCTTGGGTATAAGGATGATAGGGCGTTTGGGCTAAATTTTCACTGGGCGCCGTTTCTACCATTTGCCCACAGTAAAGCACATTGATCTGATCTGTCCAGCGCGTCACCATCTGTAGATCATGGCTAATCAGTAGAATCGTCGTACCAATATTTTGGTTCATACTGGCGAGTAATCGAAATATTTGTGCTTCTGTCGTTGCTTCCATGGCATTAGTGGGTTCATCCGCAATCAGCAGTTTGGGCTGATTGGCTAAAGCGATAGCTATCATCACTTTCTGACACTCCCCTTCAGTGAGTTCGTAGGGATAGCTTGTCATAATATCCTGATGTTGTTTAATCCCAACCCGATGTAGCAATTCAATGGCGCGATTTTTACGCCAAAATAGTCGTTGCCACCAGCGTCCCTTAAAGGTTCGGCCAGGTATTGCCTGGATTAACAATTTACCAATTGTCATGGACGGGTCCAGACTGGATTGCGGCTCTTGAAATATCATCGAGACATTTTCACTGATAATTTTTCGGCGCTGTTTGGCGGTTAATTTCAAGAGATCAATATTATCAAATTTAAAACGGTCAGCTTTGATAATCCAGTTTTTATTGGCGATACCTAAAATCGCTTTCGCGATGACACTTTTTCCTGAACCAGACTCGCCGACCAAACCACAAATCTCTCCTTCAGAGAGTTTGATATTAACCCGGTCGACCGCTTTTAGCAGACCCGAAGTGGTTGATAACTCAATCGTCAGATTTCGAATATCTAATAACGCCATAACTATTCTCGATGTGATAGTGACTGTCTGAGACCATAATCAAAAAAATTTAACAACAGTATCATGACTAATATGACTAATCCCGGGGCGATAAATCCCCAATAATTTATCGCAATAATAGCGATCATATCATGCATCATCATGCCGAGCTCATTATGATTCGATTCAACGCCAAAGTTAAGGAATGTTAAGGTTGTGAGCGCGATAAGACTCGTGGTAAATATCGCAATAGTCTCTCTTATATAGTTATTCCAAGTATTAGGCAATATCGAGTAGCGCATGATACTCAGGGTCGATAATCCATCAAGTCTGGCGGCGGTGATATAGGTTTTTTTAAGCTCACTGCTCATCATATTATAAATATTGTAGATGAATCTGGGCAGCATGCTTAAAATAATAACAAACATCAAATTTTGCACGCTATTACCACTGAAGAAAGCAAAGATAATCATCGTCAGTAGCGGTGGAATAGTCGTAATCGTTTTACAGGTGATTAAAATAATTCTGCTGCTTGATTTGATGAAAACCGCGCATAAGCTGATGATTGAACCAATAATCATGACACTAAAGGTGATGAGTAAGGTAATAAATAGTGAGTTTTTTGAGGCCCATAAAAGACGTTTAAAAATATCGTATCCATGATTATCAATACCTAGTATATGATTCAACTGACCTTGTTCATACCATGCAGGTAATAATAAACGTAGTGAGGGATAAGTCTGCTGGCTATCGGGGGCTAACCAAGGTGTAAACAAGCAAAGTAGAAGAGCCAGAAGTAAACCATAAAAACCGATCATCAAAAAAAGATTTTTATGTAACACATGAATAAAGAGTAGATAGTGCTTAGCTATTTTGATGCGCCATAAATTAAATTTATTCATCATACAACTCCTTGTGACGAAGGGGATGTATCACTATCATAATTAATTCACTAATCAGATTGAGTGTAGAAAGTAATAAACCACATAGCAGTAGCGCAACCGCAATGGTTCTGTCATGGTGCTGCTCAAATGCTTGCATGACCCAGGAACCTAAACCTGGCCGATGGAAAATAATCTCGATTAACATGGCTGAAAAGAGTAAGACATTAAAATTATAGGTTAACCTTGGAATAATTGGTGGAAAGACATTGGGTAACATATGCCTAAATAGAATTTTCCATTGTGACTGCACGCGAATCGAGAGCGCTTTGATATAATTTTGTTTAGCAATTTTCTCGATACTTTGACTGACCAGCTGGATAGTAATAATACATGGATGTATAGCTAAAATAACTGAAGGCAGCGCCAAATACTGCAGCTCTTTTAGCACTTCATATCCTTTGTTGTGATCGGCGACTAACAGAATATCAATGATTGGAAAACCGGTGATCGCATGTTGGTAATCTAGCGTTGAACCTTTGGTCGGTAATAAATAGATATTATCGGAGAAACTAAACATAATCAGTACAGCAAGCCATACAAGCGGGCAAGCACTGATAACCAGACAGGCAGCTTGGATTAATCTGTTTTTCCAATTATCGGGATTGAGCCCGGCAATGATACCAAAAGTAATCCCTGTCACCATCGTAATAACTAAAGCAAATAAGCAGAGTTCAATGGTCGCTGGCAGCACCTGTTTTATGATCATCACTAAGGATTGGTTAGTGTCATTGAGCTGTAATTCACCTGAAAATAAGTGCTTAAAATAGTTATTATAGGCTTCAAAGAGAGGCAGATGGCTATAGTAAACATCCGCTGAGAAATAAACGATACAAAAGCTAAGCTGAGATAGCACGAGTAAGATGAACAAAAAGGTCAATATTTTTTTCAAAATATAAATGATCATCGATATTCTCTTGTTTAAAAATAGCAGTTTTATTGATGAGTAACATCACAAACGCTGATATAGCGATGTTAAAAACATCGCTATATCAATCTATTACTGTTTCAATGATTTTTATTCTTAATGCTCAGATGATTTTGGTGTACTCATCACTGCAAATGCATGATGATCAGCACTATTACCGCCAGCATGTCCTTTACCCGTAAAATGGTAGTTTGGACGAATCAGCACGGACGGAATCATTGATGGCTCAATATTGGCAAAAACGATCTCTGGCGATGGTGCTTTTGTCATCGCGGCAGAAGCCTGTTTTTTCGCCTGATGTTGAGTCACTTGCTGCTCAATCACCAACGGTTTTTCTGACGTTATACTTAAAGGCGCTGATAAATCCGCTGAAGATTGTGCCGTTTGCTCGACCACTTCAGAAATGACATCTTTTGCTGTTTCCGTCGCTATATTATCCGCCTGTGTATCAACCGTTGTTGGTTCTGACACTGGCATAATTTCGACAGAGACTGCTTTTGGTGATTCAGATGGCTGTTCTGTTGCTATTGTCTGCGCTACCATCGTTTCTGTGGTATTGATCACTGGCTGCACTGCCATCGTGTTATCCTGAGTATTTAATTCAGGTTGCTCGACAATTTTTGTCGGCAAGCTATCTGGTTGTTCAACCACGGTAGCTCTGTTTGGCTGCTGAGCGGTATAATCAATCCAAGCTCTGCCCAAGGCAAATTCTGGTGAAAATACAGCTAGTTTTAGCGGCATTGGCGATTCAGCGATGTTTTCATCTTTCATTCTTTTTCTACGCTGGCCATTCATACGTAGGTGTCTTGGTGTACGACGTGAACGACGAACTTCTCCTGAATGTTCACTGTTTTGAGACTCTGGAGCGATAGCTTTTTCCTCAATAACCTCACTCTTAACCGGCGTGTTAGTATTTGGCGATACTTTTACTTTTGTTTCCGGTATCGTCTCTGGTAATGGCGGAACCACAATCGTATTCACTTCAGTCGCACTTGCCTGTGCATCAACTACGCGTGTCGATTTGGTTAATGTACGCTGAGCTCGACGAGGTTTGGGTTCTCGTCTCTCAACAGATGCAGTAACTTGTTTGTTATCGATATTTTTTGCTTTTTCGTTGTTGCCTTGTATCTCATTTTTGACAACATCGTTTTGTGCGACCGTATTATTTTGCTGTTTGTTATTTGGCGTACGACGGTTATTACTCTTCGTTTCTTTAGGCGCCTCATTACTATTATTGTTATTACGCGGATTACGACGATTATTGTTTCGTCTTCTGTCACCTTTATACTGTTTTTCGACAGGCTTTGCTTGTTCTTTTACTGTCTCTTCAGGTGCACTGTCTGCTTTAAATAAGTTACGAATACCAGAAACAATTGCAGCAAAAAGGCCCTTGTCATTATTCTCTGGTTGTACTTTTGGTTTAACCGTTTTAGTGATCGAGATTGCCGGCGCAACGGTCACACCAGAAAGAATAGCCTCTTCAACGACCACATCCGTTTGTGTATCGTCTTCCTCTTCTTCTTGTTCTCTCACTAATTTAGGTAAGTTATAACTTAATGTATCGATCTCTTCACCACAACGTTTGCGAATAATACGATATTGTGGTGTTTCCATCTCTTCGTCAGCGGCAATGACGATTTTAATATCTGGTTTTTCTTGCTCAATTTTAGCAATTGCTCGGCGTTTCTCATTAAGTAAATAGCTCGCGATCGGCACTGGAACAATCACATCAATTTGACCTGTATTCTCTTTTAAGGCCTCTTCATGAATGAGACGCAAGATAGATAAAGATAATGAATTATTATCTCGCACTGTACCGGTACCGCTACAACGTGGACAGATATGATGGGTGGCTTCTCTTAATGACGGACTTAACCGCTGACGTGACATTTCGAGCAAACCAAAACGAGAAATACGGGTAGTTTGAATTCTGGCCCGATCATTTTTCATCGACTCTTTAAGACGGTTCTCAACTTCACGTTGATTACGAATTGGTGTCATATCAATAAAATCGATCACAATAAGACCACCAAGATCTCTTAGACGCAGCTGTCTTGCAATCTCTTCGGCTGCTTCTAAATTGGTGGTAAATGCTGTTTCTTCAATATCACTACCACGAATAGATTTAGCCGAGTTAATATCAATAGCCGTTAATGCTTCGGTGGTATCAATTACGATTGAACCGCCCGATGGTAAACGAACTTCACGTTGAAAGGCTGATTCAATTTGTGTTTCAATTTGGAAGCGGCTAAATAAAGGCACATCACCTGTATACGGTTTTAAACGATTAAGATATTCGCCACGACCTAAGCCTTCTAAACGTTTTTTGGCGATTTCAAAAATATTCTTATTGTCGATGATAATTTCACCCACGTCATCACGTAAATAATCACGAAATGCACGTGTAATGACATCACTCTCTTTATGGATAAGAATCGGTGCTGGACGATTTTTAGATTCGGTTAAGATTGCATCCCAATAAGAGAGTAGAGCATTTAAATCTTGTTGTAACTCTTCTTGTGATTTACCAACACCAGCAGTTCTGGCAATAACACCCATGCCTCTTGGCTTTTCTAGCGAATCAATAATACGTTTTAAATCGGCACGCTCTTCACCTTCGATGCGTCGGGATACGCCGCCGGCTTTTGGATCATTTGGCATTAAGACCAAATAGCTACCAGCTAGACTGATGTAAGTCGTGAGTGCCGCACCTTTTTTACCGCGAATTTCTTTTTCAATTTGAACAAGAATTTCCTGGCCTTCTTGCAAATGCTTGATACTTTTGCGACCAGTAATATTGGTTGGAAAATAACTGTCAGCGATCTCTTTTAAGGAGAGAAAACCATCACGTTCACCACCGTAGGAAACAAAAGCGGCTTCAAGGCTGGGATTGATTTTAGTGATGGTTCCTTTGTAAATATTGGCTTTTTTCTGTTCATGGCCTGGACTTTCGATATCGAGGTCATAAAGATACTGCTTATCAACAAGTGCAACACGAAGTTCTTCTTGCTGAGTCGCGTTAATTAACATTCTTTTCATTGATTATCACTCATTTTTAGAATGTAAGTAAAACTAACGCAATTGGAGATAGCTATTTTAGTTAATATTTATACAGGTAATAGTGCTAAATTATTTTACTACTTACAGAGATCGTACGGCCAAGTTCATTATTTTATTTATATTACTTGTTATTATTATATTATGTGAACGATAGCGCAGGAGAATAATTGTCACTACTTTAATTATCTGTCAATGTTTGTTATATATTGTCTTCTAAATATTGGGTATGCTTCCGGTGTCACTCTCAGACTCTATACACCAAACTAAAATAAACGATTTTCCAATCAAGTCACTTTACTTAACTTTGCTTTTTAATATATTTATCTGTTCCATGTCTGATGCCATTGCTGCATTGAATAGATAAACTCTAATTTAGTATTATGTATTTTATGCGACTAAAATGCATAAAAATATACTACATAGACTGGTACAACCTTATTATTCACTTTTCACTCTGCAATAGCAAGACCTAATAATCGTATTTTAAATTTTTTTAACTTCTGACTAATATTATGGTAAGCTGAGGCCTATTATAAATACAATATAGTTAACTATAAAACTCTGAAGCTTGCATGGTCTAAGTAAGATCGAATCTTATATGAGATGTGAGCCGCGGTAGCTTAATTTAATCGAGTTACTGCCGGGTATTATGTAGAAATACTGATGCCTCCCGGTTGGAAAGGTGGTTTTATTTTTTATGCAGCTTATCGATAATTATCAGCGCAGATTTAAATATCTGCGGCTTTCTATCACTGAAAATTGTAATTTTCAGTGTCAGTACTGTTTACCTGAGGGGGCGTCAAACTCGGTAACCAACAAACCTCATTTCTTGTCACTTAGCGAGATAGATAGAGTCGTGTCGACTTTTGCGCAGCTAGGGGTTGAAAAGATTCGTATCACCGGTGGTGAACCAACCTTAAGAAAAGATTTTACGGATATTCTTTCTCTCATTGGCTGTCATCAGCAGATTAAAACCGTGGCTTTAACCACCAATGGTTTTCGCTTATTGCGTGATGTGGAAGCCTGGAAGCTGGCTGGATTAAATAATCTCAATGTGAGTGTGGATAGCTTATCGCCGGCCACATTTAAATTTATTACGGGTCAAGATCGATTATCTGTCATTTTGGCGGGGCTTGATAAAGCGATAGCCGTTGGTATTGAAAAAGTTAAAGTCAATACGGTGTTGATGAAGGGGTTAAATGATAATTTAGCTGATTACCTGTCATGGCTAAAGACGCATCCCATTGAACTCAGATTTATTGAATTAATGGAAACCGGCCAGGGCAGTCAGATTTTTAACCAATATCATCTTTCAGGCCAGATATTACAGCAGCAGTTAGTACAACAAGGTTGGCAGTTAGCGACAAAGGAAGAGACCTCCGGACCTGCGCAAGTCTACTCACATCCTGATTATTATGGAAAAATTGGTTTAATCATGCCCTACAGCCGAGATTTTTGTCGAAGCTGTAATCGATTACGTATCAGTGCTAAAGGTAAATTTCATTTTTGCTTGTTTGGTGAGCAAGGTATCGAATTGAGAGATTTATTGCAGTCTGATAGTCAGCAAGATGAGCTTAAAACACGTATCTTTAATGGACTGAAGATTAAACCTGAACGCCATTTTCTAGATGAACACCGTATCGGTATAACACAAACGTTATCCGCTATTGGCGGATAATATCTTGGGTTGGCACTAAGTTAACGTCCCAGTGAGTAATCGCCCAATCTAATAATTGCGCTTGCGAGCTATCCTGCCAATCTTTTGGGATGGGCTGGTTCAAAAATTTTAATCCTGCAATGGTTGTTTGTCTTGTATGTGTGTTCGCGATTGGTGTGGCTCTATTTTGTTTTGATAGTTTCGACCCATCAGGATTGAGCGCTAAAGGTAAATGTAAATAACTGGGGATATGCCAGCCTAATTGGTGATAGAGTGCTTGTTGCCAGCTGGTGGCAGTTAAAAGATCGGCGCCGCGAACAATTTCTGTGACTCCTTGATAGTTGTCATCCAATACCACCGCTAAATTATAAGCAAATAATCCATCACGTCGACGTAAGATAAAGTCTTCTCTAGCAACCACATCATCAATATGTTGAAGGCCGCGAATGTTGTCGACAAACTGAGTGATGGGAGAGGATAGCCTTAAACGTATTGCCAATTTTTGTTCAGTTTGCTGAGGTGACAGTGCGCGATTAGCACAATGATTATCGTAAATATGGTTTAATGTGTGAATTCGTTGTCGGTTACAGTCACAATAATAGGCTTGTTTTTCTTGCAATAGCTGTGACAATATCTGTGCATATCGATGATAACACTGCGATTGATAAAGCACCGTTTTATCCCAATATAGTCCAAATTGCTCCAGTGTGCGTAAAATTCGGCTGGCAGCACCGGCCACTTCTCGCGGGGGATCAATATCTTCAATCCGAACCAGCCATAAACCTGCTTTAGATTTTGCTTGTAGATAACTGGCTAATGCAGTAATTAATGAACCGAAATGTAAGTCACCTGATGGTGACGGCGCAAAACGACCAATATAAGACATAGTGAGAGGATGATGAGATAAAAGCAGTATTATATAGGTTATATGATGAATAACAATGCGGATCATGATGATCCGCCAAAATATCTTATTGTAAAGAGGGCAACAATATCGATATCTATTTTTTATATTTATTCGATATTATCAAGCTGAATGCTTAATATCCCATCTGTTTCTCACGCAGCTCGGCAACCGTTTTGCAATCAATACATAAGTCTGCAGTCGGTCTCGCTTCAAGGCGACGGATACCAATCTCAACACCACAAGAGTCACAAAAACCGAAATCATCTTCTTCAATTTTCTTTAAAGTTTTTTCAATCTTCTTGATTAATTTGCGCTCTCTATCCCGTGTTCTTAATTCAAGGCTAAACTCTTCTTCTTGTGTTGCCCGATCAGCTGGATCTGGAAAATTAGCGGCTTCGTCTTGCATATGAGTTACCGTTTTATCCATTTCTCCACGTAATTGCTGTAACCATGCCTGCAATATCAATTTAAAATGTTCGAGTTGCGCTGGGTTCATATACTCTTCACCTTTTTTCTCTTGATAAGGCTTAAGCCCAGCCATCGCAAGAATGCTTAAAGATGAGGATGCTTTTTGTTCCTTTTTCACAGCTATCTCCTTTAATACCATTATTATGTACAAATTTTAAAAACGCTAAACTATAACAACTATTTTGTAGTTAACAAGTTTTTTTTGCATTATTTTATAGACAGTTGGCGTTAAATCTGCTTGTTGTTCTTTTTGTATTCAACGTTAGTTTTTAAAATTAAATATAAAACATGTGGTTAGGTTATTTTTGGCGGGTTAGTTGTAGGGGTTAACTTGAGTTCTGATTGCCTATTTTTTATATTAAGTGGTCTTTTTGATTCGGTTTTTGGTTATTTAGGCGGATAATCTGTATGACATTTTATCAAGTTATACTATCCATCGTATCATGCCATTTAAGGGTAATAATTTTAATCGTTCGGCAAGTGCTTCACCATCAGGGAAAATCAAGTTTGGCGCAAGATCAAATAGGGGATACAGTACGAATTCTCTATTTTTCATATCATAATGTGGAATGATTAAACGTGCTGTTTGAATCGTTTGATTGTCGTAAAGGAGAATATCGAGATCTAACGTTCTTGGCCCCCAGCGATGCGCTTTTCTCTCTCGTCCTTGCTCTTGTTCAATTTGCTGGGTGATATTGAGCAGCGCCTCAGGCGATAAACTGGTCTCGACAGCAATAACCGCATTGAGATAATCGGGTTGATCTGCCGGTCCCAAAGGTTTGCTTCTATAAAAAGGTGAAACTGCAGTCACCTGGACTTCGTTCATTTGCGAAAGTGCCAGTATAGCGGCATTGGCTTGTTGAAGTGGATGTTTTAAATTACTACCGATTGCAATATAAACTTTAGCCATCTATTTTTCCTTATGATCATCCTAATTAATATAGTCTCAAATTCTATTTTACAAGTCTATTTTAATCAGACTTTGAAAACGCTTTTTTGCTAAAAAGCTGACATTTAGGTTAAAAGAATGACTTGATATCTCAATATCTTTGCAGTAAAACAGTAGATAAGCGAGATTCACAAGAACAAAGGAGATGAAAATGAAGATTGTATTAGTCACTGGCGCATCATCTGGGTTTGGTGAAGCTATCTGCCAAAAGCTGGTTGCTGATGGGTTTAAAGTTATTGGCACGGCGAGACGTTTTGACAAATTAAAACAGTTACAACAAACGTTGGGCGACGCATTTTTACCGATCCAGTTAGATGTGACAGATAAAAGCGCGATTGATCATCTTAATCAACTCATTCCAGATAACTTTAAACCCATTGACGTTTTAATCAATAATGCTGGACTGGCATTAGGGTTAGAGCCTGCTTATGCTGCCGATTTTTCCGATTGGGAGATGATGGTAAATACCAACGTGATGGGGCTTATTTATTTAACTAGACAGGTTTTACCTGAAATGGTGACAAGAAATAGTGGTTATATTATCAATATTGGTTCGATAGCGGGGACTTATGCTTATAAAGGCGGTAATGTTTATGGTGCGACCAAAGCCTTTGTAAGGCAATTTAGCCTTAACTTACGAACCGATTTAGCTGGAAAAGCGGTTAGGGTGACTAATCTTGAACCTGGCCTATGTGGTGGGACAGAGTTTTCGAATGTTCGTTTTCATGGTGACAATGATAAAGCGTCCAGTGTTTATCAAGATATAAACTATATTACACCGCAGGATATTGCCAATACGATCAGTTGGTTATTGAGTATGCCGGCACATTTTAATGTGAATACGATGGAGATGATGCCGGTCGCACAAACACCTGCGGGGCTTAGTGTGGCAAAGCATGTTTAGTTTATATTGCGAATCGTTAACAAGATGATTCGCGATTTAAGGCTATTTATCATTTTAACATAAATTACACTTGCACTTCTCTTTTTCCATTGTTATGCTTCTTGCTTGTAATTTTACGAGGACTGATGGACATGACATTTTCAAATGCAATGACGGAATTTGCGGGAAGTTTACCCGGCACTGATGCTTATGTGAAGCTTCGTCAAGCGATGCAATTACTGATTAAGGAAGATGCAGAGAATGCAGTCGTTTATTTCTTAATTTTTGGTTTTGCGCGTGCTTATGTCATGTTATATGAAGACCAAGAGGTGAGTCCTCAGTTTGCTGAAGACAATCAAAAAGTGATGCTCGGTTATTTAAACATTCTGGGCGACGCGCTGAAGCAACATGATAAAGCCCATGTTTACAATGCGATGAATCTAGTTGTAAACCAGTATGAAAATAGTAAGAAAGTATTTTGATTTTATTCAGCCTGACTTTATGTTGGGCTGAATTGTTTTTAAGCTAACAAAAATAAAGACGGTTTATGAATGAGGTTGACTTTATACCCGATTTCATTTAAAACCATAGGCAATATAGGTTAATTTGAGTTAAGCCAATGAGAGCAAATTTCGATTTAGGGACAACGATTACCACCACCTCTAGCATTATTAGGCGTAGAGCGGGTTAGTATTCTCTGATATAGAATCGAAAACAGAACCCGCCAAATAAGCGGGTTTTTTTGTGTTTAACTTTTATTATTTCGTCAATTGATTAACGGTAATTTTAATTAGATAACTGTTATTAAATAATTGTTATTAAATAACTACAGAAAGGTGCAATATGAGAGTACTAAAGTTTGGAGGAACCTCTGTCGCTAATGCCGAACGTTTTCTTCGGGTAGCTGATATTATTGAAAGCAATCTAACACAAGAGCAAACGGCAACAGTGCTCTCTGCACCAGCAAAAATTACCAATCACTTAGTGGCTATGGTCGAGAAGACGGTTGCTGGTTTGGATGTTGAGAGTAATATCTTGGATGCCGAGCGAATCTTTGCCGATCTGCTACATGGCTTAGCCCAGTGCCAACCCGGTTTTGCTTATGACGAAATGAAAAAATTTGCTTTAAATGAGCTCGCTCACTTAAAACAGTTATTACATGGTATTCGGTTATTAGGTCAGTGCCCAGATAGTGTTAATGCTGCGATTATCTGCCGTGGTGAAAAATTATCGATTGAGATTATGGCTGCAGTATTGAATGCACGAGGTCATGATGTGACGGTGATTAACCCGGTGAGTATGCTGCTTGCACATGGTGATTATTTAGAATCGACAGTTGATATTACTGAATCGACTAAACGTATTGCGAATATGCAGATTCCGCCACATCATGTGATTTTGATGGCCGGATTTACCGCTGGTAATGAGAAAGGTGAGTTAGTTGTGCTTGGGCGTAATGGTTCTGACTATTCAGCGGCTGTTTTAGCAGCTTGTTTACGTGCTGACTGCTGTGAAATTTGGACTGATGTCGATGGTGTTTATACCTGTGATCCACGTATTGTGCCTGATGCTAAGCTCTTAAAATCAATGTCTTATCAGGAGGCGATGGAGCTCTCTTATTTTGGTGCGAAAGTGTTACATCCTCGAACCATCTCCCCGATTGCTCAGTTTCAAATTCCATGCTTAATCAAAAATACGACTAATCCTCAAGCGCCTGGAACACTGATTGGCGGTGATAATTTCGATACGCAGTATCCAGTAAAAGGGATCACTAATCTGAATAATATGGCGATGATTAATGTTTCCGGGCCGGGATTAAAAGGGATGGTTGGTATGTCGGCACGCGTATTTTCAGCCATGAGTTATGCGGGCGTGTCTGTTGTTCTGATCACCCAATCCTCTTCTGAATATAGTATCAGTTTTTGTGTACCACAATCAGAATTATCTTGTGCAGAGCAAGCATTAAACGATGAGTTCTATCTTGAACTGAAAGATGGTCTATTGGAGCCAGTTGATGTGATCTCTGGCTTAGCGATTATCTCTGTTGTTGGCGACGGCATGCGGACTTATAAAGGCTTATCGGCGCGATTTTTTACAGCATTAGCCAGTGCCAATATTAATATTATTGCTATTGCTCAAGGTTCTTCTGAACGCTCTATTTCAGTGGTTGTTGAGAATGATATTGCAGTGATGGGGGTACGGGTTGCACATCAGATGTTATTTGGTACGGATCAAGTCATGGATGTATTTGTGGTTGGTTCTGGTGGTGTGGGCGGTGCTTTGATTGATCAAATCCATCGTCAACAGGCTTGGTTAAGAAATAAACAAATTGATTTACGTGTTTGCGGTCTGGCAAATTCTCGCCATCTTTTACTCAATATGGATGGTCTACATTTAGATGCGTGGCGTGATCAGTTAGCCTCATCTCAAATACCCTTCGATCTTGATAGTATTATCCGGTTTGCGAAAGATAATCGTTTACTCAATCCTATTCTGGTTGATTGTACTTCAAGTGAAAATGTGGCGGAAAAATACGCCGATTTTTTAGCGCATGGTTTTCATGTGGTGACACCGAACAAAAAGGCCAACACGAGCTCGATGGCCTATTATCATCGTTTACGCCAAGAAGCGACTAAAAACAAACGTAAATTCTTATATGATACTAATGTCGGTGCAGGTTTACCGGTGATTGAAAATTTACAAAATTTATTTAGTGCGGGTGATGAACTCATTCGTTTCAATGGAATTTTATCCGGATCATTATCTTTTATTTTCGGTAAGCTCGATGAAGGTCTGTCTCTATCACAGGCGACGATATTAGCCAAGGAAAAAGGTTTTACTGAACCCGATCCGCGCGATGATTTATCGGGTATGGATGTCGCGCGTAAATTATTGATTCTCGCTCGTGAAGCTGAATATCAGCTTGAGCTTGATCAAATCGACGTTGAATCTGTCTTACCGGCAAGCTACAGTGACGGAGATGTCGCCTCGTTTATGCAACGTTTACCTGAACTCGATAGTGAATTTGCAATGCGCGTTGCACTGGCACAGAAAGAGGGTAAAGTATTACGATATGTTGGCTCAATTGAAGATAATCGCTGTGTGGTAAAAATCATGGCTGTTGATAGCGACAATCCACTCTATAAAGTCAAAAACGGTGAAAATGCATTAGCATTCTATACTCGTTATTATCAGCCGATTCCACTGGTACTACGTGGGTATGGTGCCGGTAATGACGTGACTGCTGCGGGTGTATTTGCTGATATTTTACGGACTAATTCAGGAAAAGTGAGTAGCTAATGGCAAACAAACAAGTAAAAATCTATGCGCCAGCCTCGATGGCGAATATCAGTGTCGGCTTTGATATTTTAGGGGCCGCAGTCAGTCCGATTGATGGTCAGTTACTCGGTGACTGTATTACAGTGACATCGGCAACTGAATTTAATCTAGAGAGCACCGGCCATTTTGTTAAAAAATTACCACAAAATCCAAAATACAATATCGTATATCAATGTTGGCAACGTTTTTGTCTAGCGATGCGCAAAACATTACCGGTTGCGATGACGCTTGAGAAAAATATGCCGATTGGCTCCGGATTAGGCTCAAGTGCCTGCTCGGTTGTGGGGGCTTTTGTTGCGCTGAATGAGTTTTTTGAACAACCTTTTAATCAAACAGAATTATTACTCATGATGGGAGAAATGGAAGGGCGCATTTCTGGTAGTGTGCATTATGATAATGTTGCGCCATGTTATTTGGGGGGGATGCAGCTTATTCTTGATGAAGCGGGTATTGTCAGCCAGTCACTGCCTTGTTTCGATAATTGGTATTGGGTTATGGCCTATCCGGGCATTAAAGTCTCTACGGCAGAAGCTCGTGCTATTTTACCTGCGCAGTATAAGAAGCAAGATTGTGTTGATCATGGTCGTCATGTTGGTGGTTTTATCCATGCTTGCTATACTAAACAGCCCGCGCTGGCGGCTCTCTTCATGCAAGATGTGGTTGCAGAGCCTTATCGACAACAGTTGCTTCCTGGTTTTGCACACGCCAGAGCTTCATTAGCGCAGTTAGGGGTGATTGCTAGTGGTATTTCTGGTTCAGGTCCAACGATGTTTGCTGTCGCAGATAATCTGGATATTGCAAAACAGGCTGCTGACTGGCTACAAAGTCACTATGTTCAAAATAGTGAAGGATTTGTGCATATTTGTAAAATTGATATGCAAGGTGCCAGACAGATTGATAACGCATTAATACAAAGGTAATGGAAAAAATTATGAGATTATATAACCTGAAAGATCACACTGAAGTGGTTAATTTTGGCCAAGCTGTTCGACAGGGCTTAGGTCGTGAACAAGGACTATTTTTTCCTGGTACGATTCCAGCATTCAGCGCATCAGAGATTGATGAACTACTGAAACTTGATTTTGTTTCACGGAGTGCCAAACTATTATCCGCATTTATTGGCAGTGAGATTGCCTCAGAAGATGTGCTGCGCTGTGTGCGCAATGCTTTTCAGTTTCCGGCACCGGTCAAGGCAGTTGAGGATGATATTGGTACCTTAGAACTTTTTCATGGTCCAACGCTAGCCTTTAAAGACTTTGGTGGCCGTTTTATGGCTCAAGCGTTAGTCCAGGTCGCCGCAAATGATCGTATTACTATTTTGACGGCGACCTCGGGCGATACCGGGGCGGCTGTCGCACACGCTTTTTATCACTTGCCGAATATTCGCGTGGTTATTTTATATCCCAAAGGTAAGATTAGTCCGTTACAAGAAAAACTCTTTTGTACGTTAGGCGATAATATTCATACCATTGCCATTGAGGGTGATTTTGATGACTGTCAGTCATTAGTCAAAAAGGCTTTTGATGATGAGTTATTGAAAAAGACAATTGGTTTAAACTCAGCAAACTCGATTAATATCAGCCGGTTACTCGCGCAAATTTGTTATTATTTTGAAGCTTTTGCTCAGCTTAATGAAGCGCAGCGTCGCGAATTAGTTATTTCCGTGCCGAGTGGTAATTTTGGTGATTTGACAGCTGGCTTACTGGCTAAAGCGATGGGACTGCCGATTAAACGCTTTATTGCCGCAACCAACAGTAATGATACCGTACCTCGCTATTTAGATAGTGGTTTATGGCAGCCACATACTACTGTTGCAACCATATCGAATGCAATGGATGTAAGTCAGCCTAATAACTGGCCGCGTATTGAAGAGATCTTTAAACGTGAAAATTGGCCATTAACCTCATTAGCACACGGCGCGGTAAGTGATGAAGTGACTAAACAAACGGTTTTAGCGCTTAATCAAAAAGGTTATTTATCCGAGCCACATGGTGCGATTGCTTATCGTGTTTTACGTGATCAGTTACAGTCAGGTGAATATGGCCTATTTTTAGGTACGGCGCATCCTGCTAAATTCCGTGAAGTGGTTGAGGGTATTTTAGGTCATGACATTACTTTACCGAAAGAGTTAGCCGAAAGAGCGGATATGACATTACTCTCTCACAACATGAAATCTGATTTTACGGTGTTGCGTGATTTCTTAATGACACTTCAGTGGTAACTCAGGTTTTATTCGATCTAAACCGTCTTTAAGGCGGTTTTTTTATAACGATGGTGAGCGATAAAGGATAAAAATGGTCTGATTTTATCTGCAGTGCAGATTTTGCCGCGCTTGATTGAATAAATATGGCTTATGCTGCATCAAAAAAACCGCCGGACTAGGGCGGTTTGAGATGAATGTAAGACAACTGAATTTTAAAGGCTTGTCCGTCGAGCGCTAAATTAACATTATTTCGGGGATTGTATGCTTGTTTTATCCATCGCAGGATGTTCGATGGATGGTTTTCCTTGTGGAATCGGATAGACTTTTACTTCAACATTATATTTTTCATATTTACCGGCGGGCATTAATGAAGAAATATCGTTAATGGTTTTGACCGGATCATCGGTCACCATTTTGATTTCGAAATAGGCCGGTTTACCGGCGTGTGGTTGCATAAAATGGGCACCATTTTTGTCTTGCACTGGTTTTACGCGTAACATCTGCGCTGATGGTGTTGGCTGAACATTTTGTGGGGCTTGTGTGATCGAATTTGCCGCTGCTAGTGTTGAGTAGGATAAAAGGAATCCAGACACAATCACAATAAACTTTTTCATCATTAATCTCCTTCAAATTAAATAGTATGATGCTATTAAACGCGAAGAAGATTAAGACAATATTAATTTGGCGCTTTTTTAATTAAATTAATCCATTACGACTGATGACTCTCTGTTTTAGCAAAACGAGTCAAGATAACCGCCAGAATAATGATGCTCACGCCAAGCAGTTGCGCGAGATTGATCTGTTCATTTAAGAATATGAGTGCAAACAAAATAGCAGCGGGTAGCTCTAGTGATGAAATAATTTCACCGATACCGGGTGCCGTTTTGGGCATACCTATCGAGAGACAGGCAAGTGGTAACACCATTGCAAAGATAGATATCAACGCCCCCCATTTGAGTTCAATCACTATATGGGCGGTAGAAACCTCTCTTCCCCAAATAATCGCAATAAAAATAAAGGCACCAATACTCATTAAGCTGGCTCTTTTTATCGCGGGTAATTCGGTACATAATTTGCTGGTAAACTGAATCGTCAAGGCATAACAAAACGCCGCCAGAAAGCCTAGTGTTAAACCGATAATTGAAACAGATTGATTAATATTCAGGACGTCAGTAGCCAGTACCGTACCAAACAGAATTAAGATAACAATACCTAATTGCAGTTTAGAAGGATAACGACGATTGATTAAACAGCCTAGCAAGATAGCGAGCCAAACTGATTGCATTAACATCACCGCGGCAACGGCGACAGGCACATAAGAGAGAGATAAAAAATAACAGGTATTGGTTAAGGCAATGGAGGTGCCAGATAAGATCATTAATCCTTTTTTTGTCCATGGTAGCGTGACTGGCTTTGCTTTGGCTGAAGTGATCAAACTCAATATCTGTAAGAATAACATGGAACAGAGAAACAGAAAAAAGAGTACGCTGGCGATATAACTGGTTTGTTGATTGGCTAATTTCATTAATGTTGCCGGCATACCATAACTAATAGCGCCAATTGCAACGAACAGGGGACCGTACGATTTCATCATTACCTTTATTTTTAAATTAAGTCAGTGCAGATGCCTGTCTACGACACGACACGGCGATAATTATTTTGGTCGCTTCACGTGATAATATTTTATGCGATGCTCATTATCATACTGAACCGACTTTGTTTTTGGCTATTATATGGGAATTCTTTGAATATGGGTATGATAAACATCATCTCTTTGATCCGGTAAATACATGTCAAATGCAGGATCAATTATCAGTGATATAAATGGCAACAATAGCTTGAATTTTTTCAGGCAAAGCGTAACCTTAGTAGGTTAGATTTTAAAATAAATATAAAGGTACAAACTATGACAACTTCGACAATTGATCTTTTATGTCAACATCGTTCAATTCGTGCTTATACTGATCAGCTAGTTTCAAATGAGCAGATTAATGCTATTTTACAGTCTGCTCAAGCCGTTTCAAGTTCGAATTTCCTGCAATGTTCAACGATTATTCGTATTACCGATCCCGATTTACGTAAAAAGTTAGCCGAATTATCGGGCGGTCAACCTTATATTTTTGGCGCGCCTGAGTTCTGGGTTTTTTGTGCCGATTTAAATCGTCATAAACAAATAGCGCCAGAGCTGGAGCTGGGTAAAGCCGAGCATCTCTTATTAGGCGCTGTAGATACCTCAATTATGGCACAAAATGCCGTTGTTGCAGCTGAATCTTTAGGACTGGGCTGTGTTTATATCGGAGGTATTCGTAACAAAATTGATGAAGTCACGACATTATTAGGTTTACCTCAATTTGTATTACCGCTGTTTGGTCTGTGCATTGGTTATCCTGCGCAAGATCCTGAATTAAAACCGCGTTTACCGAAAGCGCTGGTGTTTTTTGAGAATCACTATCAACCTATCGATAAGCCTTTATTGGCGCAGTATGACGAAACAATGGCGCACTATTATCAAGCCCGTTCTAGCAATCAAAAATTCAATGGCTGGAGTGATAACGTCGCCAATATCCTCAGCGCTGAAAATCGCGACTTTATGCTGGACTATTTGCATAAGCAAGGTTGGATCAAAAAATAGCATTAACGCTATCATTCACGCTAATCAACCAGAAATGCTACTCGGCTTTTCTGGTTTTTTATGCTCGCTATATTTGAACTGCGCATTAAACAGCGACGAGGCTGTCTTTAATTTAAATCACAATCAGATATCGATAAAATAACATTAGGTAATTTGGTCTTTTCTGCATAATATACTGGTACATAAAAAAATAGATAAAACAAATCATTACGGAGTTTAAAATGGAACTTATTGTCATCGGTGTTATTGTTCTTTTAGCTTTAGTTACTTTAATTAAAAGTATCTCAATTATCCCACAAGGTTATGAATATACCGTTGAACGTTTTGGACGATATACCAAAACATTAAGACCGGGTCTGAATTTAATCGTTCCTTATATGGATAGTATTGGCCGTAAAATTAATATGATGGAACAAGTCTTAGATATTCCATCACAAGAGGTGATTTCGAAAGATAATGCGAATGTCACAATTGATGCTATCTGTTTTATTCAAGTACAAGACGCCGCTAAAGCTGCTTATCAAGTCAATAATCTTGAACGTTCAGTCGTTAATTTGACCATGACCAATATCCGTACGGTACTGGGTTCGATGGAGCTTGATGAGATGTTATCTCAGCGCGATCATATTAACTCTAGATTGTTAGGCATTGTGGATGAAGCAACCGGAGTTTGGGGATTGAAAATTACCCGTATTGAAATTCGTGATGTTCGTCCACCAGCAGAACTGATTGCGGCGATGAATGCGCAAATGAAAGCTGAACGTAATAAGCGTGCGGATATCCTTGAAGCTGAAGGGGTACGTCAGGCCGCGATTTTACGCGCAGAAGGTGAAAAACAGTCTGAAATTTTGAAAGCGGAAGGGGACCGACAATCCGCTTTCTTACAAGCCGAAGCGCGAGAACGTGCTGCTGAAGCGGAAGCCAGAGCAACGCAAATGGTTTCTGATGCAATTGCCAGTGGTAATATCAATGCGATTAACTATTTTGTGGCGCAAAAATATACTGATGCATTACAACAGATTGGCTCGGCCGACAATAGTAAGGTGATAATGATGCCATTAGATGCGACTAGCTTAATGGGCAGCATTGGTGGGATTACTTCACTGATTAATGAAATTAAGAAGAATTGAGATAGAAAATGAGTGAATTAATGTCATCTTTCTTATTTACGCCAGGCTGGGCGTTTATTACTATGGGATCAGTTTTACTGATCGTTGAACTGTTAGGTGTCGGTGGTTATGCGTTATGGTGTGGTATTTCAGCCATTATTGTTGGACTGGTTGCGTTAATTTTGCCTTTTATTCCCTGGCCAGCACTTTGGATTTTGTTTGCGATTTTTGCTTTAGTGACCGTCTATTTATGGTCATTATGGCTTAAAAAACGACATCAAGATGTCTCTGATGCCACTGAACTTAATGTTCCACAAAATGAGCTGCTTGGTGTGAGAACGGTGATTATTGAATCTATTATTAATGGTCATGGTCGGGTAAAAATTAAAGATGGTAGTTGGCGCGCGACTTGTCATGAGGATTTGCCGCTTGGCACTAAAGTAAAAGTTGTAGGGGTGGACGGCTTAGTTTTAACGGTTGAGAAAATTCATTAAATCCGATTATTGCTAATAGTTAATTCAAAAAGGGACATGAGTCCCTTTTTTTATAAAGAGATAGTCTATTGTTTATTTATTCTGCTAGTAAAATTGATCGTGTCTTCAGTTTGTTTCAGCGGTATTTATCGGTAACGATAATACTGTTATGTCAACAATGTAAGTGAATTATTACTTAGGTTATTGAGATTAAATAATTTTTACTCTTGATGTACTGTTTATTTTATGATGTTTATGCAAAACTAAATAGCGTAATACTTTCATTAAAAAGGAATATTTTTATGGATAAAAATAACAAGTTATTTAGAGTAACTGCAATCATTATGGGATTAATAGGACTATTTTTTCTCGTCGGTGGTTTCTGGCTCGTGACGCTAAATGGTTCATGGTATTATCTGATTTTGAGCTGGTTTTTACTGCTAACTGCGCTATTTTTATGGAACCAAGATGGTTTTGCTTATCTCATTTTTGCTTGTATTTTAGTGGCCTCAGGGCTCTGGTCATTATGGGAAGTTGGCCTAAGATGGTGGTTATTGGTACCGCGTTTATGGGTATGGTTTGTGATTGGCCTGATCCTATTGCTGCCTTACTGGCGTAAAGCGATATCGAAACCGATTACTGCTTATTTTCTGATGTTTTCACTGCTTTTTGTTGCGATTATTGGTTTTACGTCGCTGTTTTTTTCTCCCGATTCAAAGCAAGGTAAAATTGCTAATACGGTTAAACTGGATATTGATCTTGATGATGTTGCAGGTGCTGATTGGACTGCTTATGGGGGGAGTAACGCCGGTTTACATTACTCATCGCTGACCCAAATTACGCCTGATAATATTAATCAATTACAAGAAGTCTGGCGCGTACGGACTGGTGATATGCCCACATCAGGCGATCCGGTTGAATTAACCAATGAAAATACGCCATTAAAAGTCAATAACAGGTTATATACCTGTACCGCCCACGGTTGGGTTTTAGCATTAAAACCCGAAACCGGTGAAACGCTGTGGAAATTTGAACCACAAATCAGCCTTGAAGGTGCGGCCGATTTTCGTGGCTGGGCACATATGACCTGTCGAGGCGTGTCCTATTATGATGCTGATCACTATCTTGCGCGGGATGCTAAGGCGAGCGCAGCCCAGAGAGTGAAAGCAAGCGAATGTCCAAGACGTCTTTACTTACCTACTGCAGATGCGCGTCTTATTGCGTTAAATGCTGATACTGGACAGTTATGTGAAGATTTTGGTGAACATGGTGCAGTTGATCTTAAAAGAGGACTCGGTGAGTTTGCGCCAGGGGGCTATTACTCGACTTCACCCGCGCTAATTACCCAGAATCTGGTTATTGTCGGTGGGCATGTTACTGATGACGCTTCAACTAATGAACCTTCTGGTGTTGTACGTGCTTTTGATATTCAAAATGGACGATTAATCTGGAACTGGGATAGTGGTAATCCTGAGCAGACTACGCCGTTACCGGAAGGGAAGACCTACACCCGCAACTCACCAAACGTCTGGTCAATCATGAGTGCCGATGAAGATTTAGGGCTTATCTATCTGCCGCTGGGTAACCAAACCCCCGATCAATATGGTGCAGATAGGACACTGGCTTCTGAGAAATACTCAGCCGGTATTGTCGCTTTAGCCATTGATTCGGGCAAAGTTCGTTGGCATTATCAGTTAACCCACCATGATCTTTGGGATATGGATGTACCAAGTCAACCTATTTTAGTCGATTTAAACACGGCTAGTGGTATGCAGCCCGCAGTGATTCAGCCGACCAAACAAGGAAGCTTGTATGTGCTCAATCGTGAGACCGGCCAGCCGATTATTGCCATCGATGAAGTCGCGGCACCACAAGACGTTATTAAGGGGGATTGGGTTTCCAAAACACAGCCGCGTTCACAACTGAATCTATTACCTCAGCCCCTGACTGAGCAGAGTATGTGGGGAGCGACACCATTTGATCAGCTCGTCTGTCGTATTAATTTTAAATCATTACGCTATGAGGGCCAATATACCGCGCCGTCGTTACAAGGTAGTCTTATCTATCCTGGCAACGTGGGAGTGATGAACTGGGGCGGGGTTGCTGTCGATCCGCAGAAACAACTGATTTTTGCCAGTCCAAACTATATGGCGTTTGTCTCAAAATTAGTCCCTCAAGAGGAGGCCGCTAAAATGAGTACCCATGCATCAGAAGGGCAAGGATTGCAGCCAAATAAAGGTGCATCTTACGCGGTTGAATTGCATCCATTCTTATCTTTTGTGGGTTTCCCTTGTCAGGCTCCATCATGGGGCGATATAGCCGGTATTGATTTGCGTGATGCTAACGTTGTCTGGCAACACCCTAATGGTACTTCGTATGATAGTACACCGATAGTCCATCTGCCATTCCCTGTCGGTGTCCCGGCAATGGGCGGGCCGATGATAACAGCCGGCGGAGTCGCCTTTTTAAGTGGCACATTAGATCAGTATATTCGCGGTTATGATGTTACCACTGGTCAGGAGATTTGGAAAACCCGCTTACCCGCTGGGGGACAGGCTACGCCGATGACTTTCGCTGGTGATGATGGACGACAATATGTTGTTTTAGTGGTGGGTGGCCACGGCTCTTTTGGTACTAAGATGGGCGATTATATTATTGGCTATGCATTGCCTGATCAATAAACGAGTTTTAATCAATAAAAAGTGCGGCTTTGACCGCGCTTTTTTATGATGTAATCAATGAGCCAAACGGGGCATATTAATGCCGAATTGACGGCGCTTTAGCTAAGCTGACCGAGATAATTAAGTGAAAATGAGCTTATTTAGGCATTGAATTGATTTATATAGAAGATTCACTGTATTTAAACAAGCAGAACACACTACGGCGGGTTATCAATGTGAGATAAATATCCTGTTATGTTTGTCGCCAGCATAGCAACACGTAGCATAGCAGGATATTGAATCTCTAATCACGAAAGTTATTAAACTGGAATGGCTGACCGAGTTCAGCATTTCGTACTAGTGCCATTGTCGCTTGTAAATCATCGCGAGATTTCGCCGTGACACGAACTTGTTCGCCTTGAATTTGTGCTTGTACTTTTAGCTTGGCATCTTTGATCAATTTAACGATTTTTTTCGCCATCTCTTTGTCAATACCTTGCTTCAATTTCACTAAGATACTGTAGGTTTTACCGGTATGCTCAAACTCTTTGGGAATCTCGAGTGCGCTACCATCGATACCGCGTTTAGCCAGTTTATCGCGCAAGATGTCGAGAAGTTGGTTAACCTGGAAATCAGATTCACTGGCTACTTTTATGGTTTCATTCTTCTCATTCAGTTCAAACTCAGCCGGAATATTACGAAAGTCAAATCGTGTCGCAAGCTCACGTGTGGCGTTTTCAACACTGTTGCGTACTTCTGGCATATCAATTTCAGACACTATGTCAAATGAAGGCATCGTCTATGTTCCTTTATTCAGTAAAATAAAAAGCGGAGCTAGGCTCCGCTTCATAGTATAACTTAGAATCGCTATACAGGGAATTAGTCGATAGTACGCAGTAGTTCATTGATCCCGACTTTTCCACGTGTCTTAGCATCGACTTTTTTCACAATCACCGCACAATATAAACTGTAACTACCATCTTTGGATGGCAAGTTGCCCGATACGACAACGGAACCCGCTGGCACGCGGCCATAATGAATTTCGCCCGTGGCGCGATCATAAATTCGGGTACTTTGGCCAATAAATACCCCCATAGAGATCACACTGCCTTCTTCAACAATCACCCCTTCGACAATCTCACTGCGCGCACCAATAAAGCAATTATCCTCAATAATAGTTGGATTCGCTTGTAATGGTTCAAGTACTCCACCAATGCCCACGCCACCGGATAAATGAACGTTTTTACCAATTTGCGCACAAGATCCTACGGTAACCCAGGTATCCACCATGGTGCCTTCATCAACGTAAGCGCCGATATTGACATAAGAGGGCATTAATACCGTATTACGTGCGATATAAGCACCTTGGCGTGCGATGGCAGAAGGGACAACGCGAAAACCTTCTTGGGCAAAGCGAGCTTCATCATAATCGGCAAATTTTAACGGCACTTTATCATAATATTTTGCTTCACCGGCATCGATGAGACGATTTTCATTAATACGGAAAGAGAGTAACACCGCTTTTTTCAACCACTGGTGAGTAATCCATTGACCATTGATCTTTTCTGCCACGCGCATCTTACCGCTATCGAGCAAAGCGATAACCTGATTAACGGCATCGCGCGTGACTTTATCAGCATTCGCTGGCGTGATTTCGGCACGACGCTCAAATGCCGTCTCAATAATGGTTTGTAATTGTTGCATTGTTAAATCCTTATATTAATTGTATTTTATCTTGAAATAGAACAATTTGTGTAATGAGTATAATATAAAGTTTAGCGAGTTTTAAGGGATTAATTGCGGTTATAACGTTGTTTTCTAACTGCAATCAACCTAAAATAAATACTTATATTTCTTTACAATAATTGGAGAGACCATGGATAGATTAATAAGCGCGCAAGTCATTACCGAATTAAAGACGATTCAGGATTTTATTCGTTGGACTGTTTCGGAGTTCAATCGATCTGATATCTACTATGGTCATGGCACCGACAATCCTTGGGATGAGGCTATTCAATTAGTCTTACCTTCTCTCTATTTACCGATTGATATTCCGGTAGAGTTTTATAACACCAATTTGACGACACAAGAGAAACAGTGTTTGTTAGAGCGTGTGATAGCGAGAGTCGAACAGCATATTCCAACCCCCTATTTAACTAACCGAGCTTGGTTTTGTGAGCATGAATTTTTTGTTGATGAGCGTGTATTGATTCCACGTTCACCGATTGGTGAACTCATCTCATCGCATTTTGCTGACGTGATTGATTTTGAACCCGAGAATATTTTAGACCTCTGTACTGGTAGTGGTTGCATTGGGATTGCTTGCGCTTATGCATTTCCTGATGCCGAGGTCGATATTGCCGATATCTCCGTTGAAGCCTTAGAGGTCGCTGAAATCAATATCGAAATGCACCAGATGCAGCAGCAAGTATTGCCAGTCTGCTCAGACGTTTTCAATGATATTCCAGAAGTGAAATATGACTTAATCATCTCAAACCCACCTTATGTTGATGCCGAAGATATGGGAGATTTACCGGCAGAATATACCGTCGAGCCTGCAATGGCGTTAGCGGCGGGTTTTGATGGACTCGATATTGTCAAACGTATTCTAAACCAAGCGGCTGATTATCTTTCTGATCGCGGCGTGCTGGTTTGTGAAGTCGGCAATAGCAGCGTTGCGCTGATTGAACAGTATCCGCATTTACCTTTTAACTGGCTTAGTTTTGAACACGGTGGAGATGGAGTATTTACACTGACTAAAGCTGATCTATTAGCATGGCGAAATACGCAGGTTTAACTGATATCAGGACCCTATCATTGATGGCGATATTGATCTACATTGGGGTATGATGATGAGTCATGATAAGATGAAAGATAAACAAATATAAATGAGATGAATAGGAATAAACATGGCGGGGAATAGTATAGGGCAACTGTTTAGGGTCACTACTTTTGGCGAATCACACGGAATTGCGTTAGGCTGTATTGTTGATGGTGTGCCACCTGGACTGGCATTAACTGAAGCTGATTTACAGCATGATCTCGATCGTCGTCGTCCTGGCGCTTCTCGTTATACTACGCCTCGTCGTGAAGCGGATGAAGTTAAAATTTTATCCGGCGTATTTGAGGGTGTGACCACCGGAACCAGTATTGGACTGATGATTGAGAATACCGATCAACGCTCAAAAGATTATGGTTCTATTCAGGATATTTTTAGACCGGGTCATGCTGATTATACTTATCAACAAAAATATGGTATTCGTGATTATCGTGGTGGTGGCCGGTCATCGGCCCGCGAAACCGCGATGCGTGTTGCCGCGGGTGGCATTGCAAAAAAATTTCTTAAACAACATTTAGGGATTGAGATTCGTGGCTATTTAGCGCAAATGGGCTCAGTCACTTGTGAACTAAAAGATTGGCGGCAGGTTGAACAAAATCCCTTCTTCTGTCCTGATGAAGCCAAATTATCGGCACTTGATGAATTGATGCGAACGCTAAAGAAACAGGGTGATTCGGTTGGCGCAAAAGTGACCCTCGTTGCTGAACACGTACCAGTCGGATTCGGTGAACCGGTTTTTGATCGCTTAGATGCAGATCTGGCCCATGCACTGATGAGCATCAATGCCGTCAAAGGGGTTGAAATTGGCGATGGTTTTGCTGTTGTCAGTAAATTAGGCAGTGAAAATCGTGACGAGATGGATCAGCAAGGTTTCTTATCTAATCATGCCGGCGGGATTTTAGGTGGTATCAGTTCAGGTCAATCCATCATTGCCAATATTGCCTTAAAACCCACCCCCAGTATTGCAACTGCAGGACAGACCGTCAATAAGTACGGTGAAGCAGTGACGATTGAAACACATGGTCGTCATGATCCTTGTGTCGGTATTCGCGCGGTGCCAATTGCCGAGGCGATGATGGCGATAGTTCTGATGGATCACTATCTGCGTTATCGAGCTCAGTGTGCTGATATCAAGCCAACATTAACCTTTAATCCACGTTAAACAGGGACGCCTCCTATGGATTGGATGAATACTTATTATCTGCTGATAATGCTTTTTGGTATTGCAATCTTGGCCGGATTTATTGATTCGATTGCCGGTGGTGGCGGTTTACTGACATTACCGATGCTTCTCGCCGTCGGCTTGCCGCCGGCGCAAGCGCTGGCCACCAATAAATTACAGAGTTGTGGCGGTTCATTTTCAGCCAGCCTCTATTTTGTGCAAAAGCGGGTGGTCAAGTTGAGTGAACATAAGTTTTCCATTTTGATGACCTTTATCGGCGCCAGTCTCGGCTCTCTGTTAATCTTATTTCTGCAAGCTGACTTCTTACGTTTATTACTTCCGATCTTAACGATTTGTGTTGGACTCTATTTTTTATTAACGCCAACCGTTGGAGAACAAGATCGTGAACGTCGTTTGTCGGCTAAGAAGTTTGCGATTTTCGCCGCGATGGGCATTGGCTTTTATGATGGTTTTTTTGGTCCCGGTGCCGGCTCTTTTTATGCGCTTATTTATGTGACGTTAGCTGGATTTAATCTGGCCAAAGCAACGGCGCATGCAAAGGTATTAAATTTCACTTCAAATCTGGCTTCTTTAATCTTTTTTATTATCGGCGGTAAAGTTATTTGGAGTATTGGTTTTGTGATGTTAATCGGCCAGTTTATTGGCGCGCGTATCGGCGCCCGATTGGTTATCTCAAAAGGAAAAAAATTGATCCGTCCAATGCTGATCATTGTCTCAATGATCATGAGCACTAAACTCATTATAGAGAACTACTTTTAATCAAATCGTCCTATGATGGACAATCTGGTTAGCGAGTCAGTGATATACACCAATGAATCTCAGAGGGATGCTATGTATAAGTCTATTTTAGTACCTATTGATATATTAGAAAAAGTGTTAACCGCTAAAGTGATCCCACATATTGAATATTTGGCTAAGCAGTCTAATGCCAAAGTCCATTTTTTTCATGTATTACCGGTTGCATCTGCTATCGTCAATGCTTATTCATTTGGTTTTGAAGAGTTTGAAGATCAGGCAACCAAAAAAACTGAGCAGTGGCTCGCTGAGATTATTGCTTCTGTCAACATTCCCAAAGAACAACTCTCCTATTCGGTCGCTTTTGGTAGTCCGCGTGATGAGATTATCAATATTGCCCAGGAGCTAGATGTTGATTTGATTGTGATTGGTTCTCGTCGTCCCAATATCAGCACACATTTGCTGGGTTCAAATGCGGCCAGTGTCGTCCGTTATGCCAAAATGTCAGTTTTAGTGGTCAGGTAATCCGATTTAACAGACAGAACTGAACCGCAAAAGTGGCATAATAAAAATCAATCATTGATCACTACAGATATAAGATGAATTATCAGTATCAAATGTAACTGAACTTAACGCTTGTATTGCATGTGAGTACTATGACATAAATGAATATTCTAAAGCGCTTTCGACCGGGCAGCTCGATTGTGTAGGAAAAGCGATAGCCACGGTTGTGGCTAACGATCAGATCTGTCTGATTCAGTCATAACAGATTATGATGAAGCGTTTAATCAGAACTGTTTAGTTCGATATTTTAATAAAATATTTATAATAGTTCGAACAGGAGCAATTCTGTTGCTTGGCTTGCTTCAATCGTTATCTTTTGTTTTCCAGTAATAGCGATACCGTCACTGGTTTTTGCTTGAATATCATTGACCGTCATCTCACCAGAGACAACCTGTATCCAAACATGATGATATTGTTCTGGGATAATATATTCTTGCAGCTCACCTTGCGCTAATGTCCAATTCCATAATTGCATATCTTGGAAAACTTTAAGCGACCCCTCTCTGGCATCTGGAGATAAAATAAGCTGTTTACCTGTTTTTTTAGCAAATGTTCGACTCTCATAGCGAGGTGGTAAATTTTTTCGATCTGGCATAATCCAGATTTGATAAAAATGCAATAATTGATCATTTTGCGGATTATATTCTGAATGCCTTATACCTGTCCCTGCACTCATGATCTGAAACTCTCCCGCTTTAACTCGCTCTGTATGCCCCATACTGTCTTTATGTTCAATCGTACCGGATAAAACATAAGAAAGAATTTCCATATCTTTATGAGGATGTTCCCCAAAGCCTTGACCCGCTTGTACACGATCTTCATTAATGACTCTTAATGATGAAAGCCCCATAAAGTCAGGATCATAATAATCAGCAAATGAGAAAGTATGGTAAGATTCTAACCATCCGTGATTAGCGAATCCTCTATCCTCGGCCTTGCGTAAATAAATCATCATTGTTTCCTCTTGTATTTTTAACAGATTAAGATTCATTGATTGATTCTAACAGAGGGAAAAGTTGATTAATATCCTACTTTTATAAGATAGATTGTTCCAATTTTAACGACTAATTCAATATGAAAAGCGTCTTTATGCCTGACTTGTGCCGAGAGAACTTGTTAAATATTACATAATAATGTGTCACTAATTATTCATGATAAATATAAATCTCATTGCGCACAGTGACGCTATTTATGTCAAATGTTTAGCCGGTTTTTGTTCTTTTCATTCATATAAATAATATTTTATGGAGGCTAAGTTTAGTACTGAAAGAGAAGATGTTTACTCATCAAGGTACTGTATTTATCTTCTACTCTGTGTTGTCTTACCGCTGATTGGGATTGATTTTATGGGGATTCATGCTCACCCAAAAGAGACAGCAATGATTAAAAAAAATCATTTTGAACTTGAAATAACTGACTAATTAGATAGGATATAAGAAAACGATTTGATCAATAACATTGTGCGTGAGTGAGGATGAGTATGTTTGAAAAACAGATGAATATTGCTGATTACGATCCGGCGTTATGGGATGCTATTCAGGGTGAAGTGAAGCGACAGGAAGATCATATTGAATTAATTGCTTCGGAAAATTATACCAGTCCTCGCGTTATGCAAGCACAAGGTTCGCAGCTGACCAATAAATATGCGGAAGGTTATCCAGGCAAACGTTATTATGGTGGTTGCGAGTATGTCGATATTGTCGAACAGTTGGCGATTGACCGCGCTAAAGCGCTATTTGGGGCTGATTTTGCCAATGTTCAGCCGCATTCAGGCTCACAGGCTAATTTCGCCGTTTATACCGCTTTATTGAAACCAGGTGATACGGTGCTGGGCATGAATCTATCACAAGGTGGACATTTAACCCATGGTTCACCGGTTAACTTCTCCGGGAAGCTCTATAATGTTGTGCCTTACGGTTTAGATGAAACCGGCCATATTGATTACAATGATATCAAAGCCCAGGCGGAAAAGTATCGACCTAAAATGATTATCGGCGGTTTTTCTGCTTACTCTGGTGTGGTTGACTGGGCGAAAATGCGCGAAATCGCCGATAGTATTGGCGCTTACTTAATGGTTGATATGGCGCATGTTGCCGGTCTGGTTGCCGCAGGTGTCTATCCTAATCCCGTACCTCATGCGCATGTCACCACCACCACCACTCATAAAACCTTAGGTGGACCGCGTGGTGGTCTGATTATGGCTAAAGATGGCAGTGAAGATCTGTATAAAAAAATCAATTCTGCTGTTTTCCCAGGCGCTCAGGGCGGACCATTAATGCATGTGATTGCAGCTAAAGCGGTCGCTTTAAAAGAAGCGATGGAGCCCTCTTTTAAAACCTATCAGCAGCAAGTGGTTAAAAATGCTCAGGCCATGGTCGAGGTGATGAAGCAAAGAGGCTATAACATTGTATCGGGCAGCACAGAAAATCATCTATTTTTAGTCGATTTAGTCAATAAAGGCATTACCGGTAAACAGGCAGATGCTGCACTCGGTTTAGCCAATATTACCGTCAATAAAAATAGTGTACCTAACGATCCGCAAAGTCCATTTATCACTTCTGGTATTCGAATTGGTTCGCCGGCGATTACTCGTCGAGGCTTTAAAGAAACAGAGGCGCGTGAGTTAGCGGGCTGGATTTGTGATATTTTAGATGATGTTGAGAATCAACAAAATATTCAGGATATTAAACAAAAAGTCTTAGCAATTACGCGTACTTTCCCTGTTTACCAATAGCGATAATTAGATTTCTTTCATGAAAGGCGGATTTATCCGCCTGTTTTCGGTTAATTTTACGGTTTTTTCCTGCTGGTTCATCTGTTTCTCATCGTCGGGCATAAATTGATGATTTCGTTTATTGTGCCGATGATCATTCCTCTATATCATAGATTATAAGTGTAGAAGCATTAACGACGATTCATCTTCGTATTGATATCGTGTTAATCGAATTATTGATGGATAGGCAAAATCATGGCAATAGAAATTGAATTAAAATTTGGGCTAACGCCTGACGGGGTCAACCGGTTGGCTAACTTTCTCACCAATTATACGATTCTGGAACAAAAGAAATTAGATTTAACCAATACTTATTATGATACCCCCGATTTCCAGTTGCAGAAAAATCATTGTGGACTGCGTGTACGAGGGATTCAGGAAACCGACCAGTTAGCGCAATATGAGATCACGGTAAAGCATAGTAGTACTGGTGTCGCAGGATTACATGCTCGTCAAGAGTTTAATGTCACGGTTGATACGCCAACACTGGATTTACAGCTGCTCCCGAAAGATGCCCTATCGCCACAATGTGATCGTCAACAACTCGCCTTACAGATTAAGCCACAATTTACCACCCATTTTTTAAGACACGCCTATTTGATCCGGTACCATGATAGCGAAATTGAGCTGGCTTTCGATCAAGGGTCGATTAGCCATGATACGCACCAAATGCCGATTGATGAGCTTGAATTAGAACTAAAACAAGGTGATGTTAGCCGGCTGTTTGAATTTGCCGCAGAGCTATCGATACTGGGATTAAGATTATTGTCACAAAGTAAAGCGGCACGTGGCTATCGCTTGATGAATCAAACGCCTTTACTGCCGCCCTTGGTACCAGAGCTGAAGACAAAACACGCACCACATAAGACATTATCAGCCATGTTGAAATATTGGCAAAAGTGTGAAGAATTTGCTGATGAACAGCAGCAAGTGACATTATTATATGATAGTTTAGCAAGATTATTGCCGATGCTGACGTTGCTGCTCGATTCGTTGACACCAACATCATTAATGCAAACGGCACAAGCTGAACTCAGTAAGGTCAATAACTTGCTCAAGTCTCGCCCTGACTGGTCAGTCTGGCTTTATGATGCAAGAGTGACCAAACTCAAGTTGCACTTAACGCAGATCGTGCTCGACCTTCAGGATTGATGGGATACACTAGGGCAGATTAAGCGGCGTGTGTTAAGTTTCTCCGTTTTGGATAGAAAAAGGCATAATGATAGAGGTGAGGGGATGTTAGTACTTGAGCAGCAGAAACAGAAAATTCGTGCAAATGCCCCTTTGATGCGGCCATCATCTATTGATATTCTAGCTCAGAGTGATTTTATCTATGAAGCGGTGACACGCTACCCTGACTGGCTGGTTGAAATCGAAACCGCACCGCCTAACGTGAATGAGTACTTACAATATCAAGTCTGGCTTGATGACGCACTCAGCCAGATTACTGATGAGCGTGAATTGATGCGCGTGCTGCGTATTTTTCGGCGTAAAATGCTCTGCCGTATTGCCTGGTTACATCTACAATCTTCTCCGGCTGAGACCGATATCTTAAAGCTGCTGAGTATGTTGGCGGAAGTCATTATCGTGAATGCCAATCACTGGTTATACGAATCGGCTTGCCGTGAGTTTGGTGTGCCGAGTGATGGACAGGGTAATCCACAACCTTTGCTGGTATTAGGGATGGGTAAACTGGGTGGTGGTGAGCTCAATTTTTCATCCGATATTGATCTTATTTTTACCTACCCGGAGCATGGTGTGACGCGCGGTGGGCGGCGAGAGCTAGCGAATGAAGTATTTTTCACCCGTTTGGGTCAACGTTTAATTAAAGTGTTAGATCAAGCCAGTGTGGATGGTTTTGTTTATCGGGTGGATATGCGTTTAAGACCATTGGGCGATGGTGGGCCTTTGGTGCTGAGTTTTTCAGCCATGGAGGATTATTATCAAGAACAGGGGCGAGACTGGGAGCGTTACGCGATGGTCAAGGCTAAGGTGCTGGGTGACGATAACCAGCCTTACGCCCAAATACTCTATAAAATGCTGAAACCTTTTGTTTACCGGCGTTATATCGATTTTAGTGTTTTACAGTCTCTGCGTAATATGAAAGGCATGATTGAACGTGAAGTTCGGCGCCGTAATTTAAACAATAATATTAAACTCGGTGCCGGTGGTATTCGGGAAATCGAATTTATTGTTCAGGTCTTTCAATTGATTCGTGGTGGCCGCGAAATTATGTTGCAAACCAGCTCGCTGCTTAGCGGACTAAACTATATTGATAGATTAGGTTTGCTACCCCATGATGCGGTCAATACGTTACGTGAAAATTATCTCTTTTTAAGACGACTGGAAAATCTACTGCAAGCCATTAACGACGAGCAAACCCAGACCTTACCAGAAGATGCCCTGAATCAAGCGCGACTTGTGGTAGCGATGAATTTTCCTGATTGGCATGAACTCGATAGTGATTTACAGCGACGGCTGCGTGATAATCGGCAGATTTTTAACGCCTTGATCGGTGAGGTCGATGAATCTAGTCAATCGGATAATAAGGCAACGCGATTGGATGATCTCTGGGTGGATAACTTAGAACTGGTTGATATTCAGAGTGTACTCCCCACGCTGTCTACTGAGATATCTCAAGCCTTACACGCGATTATCACACAATTTCAACTGGATATGAGTAAAAAAACCATTGGTGTGCGTGGTCGCGATATCCTTGATCAACTGATGCCCCGACTGTTTGCCGATATTTGCGAACATTACGATATTACTGTGGTGCTGCCTCGTTTAACCCGTCTATTGCTACATATTGTCAGTCGAACCACCTATCTTGAGTTATTGATTGAGTATCCGGTCGCCTTAAAACAGTTAGTTAAATTGTGCAGTGTCTCGCCGATGATTAGTGAACAGCTTTCGCGTTATCCGATTTTGCTTGATGAACTGATTGATCTTAACTCACTCTATCAGACGACCGCCCTGGCTAACTATAAAAGTGAGCTCTATCAATATCTACTTCGAGTACAAACTGATGATGAGGAGCAGCAGCTTGAGGCACTCAGACAATTTAAACAGATGCAGCTGTTACATATTGCCGCTGCCGATGTTGCGGGCGTTTTGCCGATTATGAAAGTGAGTGATCACTTAACATTTTTAGCCGAAGCGATGATTGAGATGGTGGTGCAGCTGGCCTGGAATCAGATGACTGCACGTTATGGTAAACCCGATTATTTAACTGATGAGCAGCAAAAAGGCTTTGTTGTTATCGGTTACGGTAAATTAGGTGGCTGGGAGCTCGGTTATAGCTCGGATTTAGATCTGATTTTTTTACATGATTGTTCTGCTGATAGTATGACTAATGGCCTAAAATCGATAGATAGCCGACAATTTTATTTAAGATTAGTCCAGCGCATTATTCATCTCTTTAGTGTGCATACCAGCTCAGGCGTTTTGTATGAGGTGGACGTTCGTTTACGACCCCAAGGCAATGCCGGCTTACTGGCGGTTACGCTGGCGGCATTTGCTGATTATCAACGCAATGAGGCTTGGACTTGGGAACATCAAGCGCTGGTTCGCGCCCGTCCGGTCAGTGGCGATGTATCGCTTTATCACCGTTTTAATGCGATTCGCCATGGCACGCTTTGTCAACCTCGAGATGAGCTGGAACTTAAAACAGTTGTCCGCGAAATGCGTGAGAAGATGCGAGCACATCTCGGCAATAAGCATCAGGCTCAATTTGATTTAAAAATCGATGAAGGCAGTATTGGCGATATTGAATTTATTTCACAATATCTGGTCTTGAATTATGCGCATACACAACCTAAATTAACCCAGTGGTCAGATAATGTGAGAATTTTAGCGTTGATGGCCGACTATGACATCATGCCCTTAACTGAAGCCCAATTATTAACGGATGCTTATACGCAAATGCGTGAAGAGATGCATCGTTTATCCTTACAGCTGCTTCCGGCGGTGGTTGCCGATGATCGCTTTGTCATCCAGCGTGAGCGGGTGAAACAGAGCTGGCAAAAGTGGTTAGCAACCTGAAAGTAAGTCATGTTGTTCAACCAAATCATACTGATTTCATCGACCTGATCAATCTCTTGTCGTGACTATTATTCACGCCTATAAACTAAAATTCAGCTATTGTTTTTCACCTCTACAACTAAAATTTTATATTTAGGCCTGTTCACATTATGGATTAACTGTAATAATATTGATAATCATTATTATTAACAATAATATCACACTATCTATTCATCATATTGGGGTGACAAAATATGTCTATGCTGACATTAGATAAATTGGCTTTTGGGCAAGAGGCTGTGATTACCAAGCTATTACCTGCCGCACTGCCATTTCGCCGTCGTTTACTGGCCATGGGCATCACGCCAGGTTGTAAGGTTTCTGTCGTCAGGGTAGCACCATTGGGTGATCCGATGGAAATCAAAACGCGCGGATTTTTGCTCTGTTTACGCCGAAGTGAAGCTGCAGCCATTGGCGTTGTCGGGGTAGCCGAATGAATATCTCTTTAATTGGTAATCCGAATAGTGGCAAAAGTACACTCTTTAATGCTTTAACCGGAGCCCGTCAGCATGTGGGTAACTGGCCTGGTGTCACTGTTGAACGAAAAACCGGGATCC
Organism: Orbaceae bacterium lpD01; assembly: GCA_036251705.1. Classification (NCBI taxonomy): domain Bacteria; kingdom Pseudomonadati; phylum Pseudomonadota; class Gammaproteobacteria; order Orbales; family Orbaceae; genus Utexia; species Utexia brackfieldae. The sequence goes on from CP133959.1 coordinate 660,742, forward strand.
TTAATATTGATGGTCACAGTTTTGAAATTGTTGATTTACCTGGTACTTATGCGATAGAGAATCTCGATGTCTCGGTGTCTCAGGATGAGATGATTGCCCGTGAGTTTGTTATCAATGAAAAAGATAATTTAATCATTAATATTATTGATGCCACGAATTTACAACGAAGCTTATATCTCACTTTTCAGCTGATTGATTTAAAACGTCCGATGATCGTGGTACTCAATATGATGGATGCTTTACATGAAATGGGTGAGCACATCAATATTGAACAGTTATCGGTACTGCTCGGTTGTCCGGTCGTCGGCGTTTCTGCGGCTAAAAAAACCGGTTTAGCACCGCTGCGTGAGCAGATTATTGAGTCAATGCAGCAGGTACAATTACCACAACCTAAGATATCGACCTTAGGCACGTCCCAAGAACAGATTATTGCCGAGTATTTATTATCTTTGGATGAGAGTAGTCGGCTAAAACAGTTAGATCGTTGGTCATTGATTGAGTTATTACTCGATGACAGTAAAGCCCAATTGAGTGAGCCTGAAAAAGTAGCCTTAAGTCAATGTAGAGAACAGTTGTCGGCATGGTGTGATTACGAAATTGACGTCGCTATTGCCAGTGCACGATATGATGCGATTGATCAATTGACTACCGAAGTGATTGAAAAGCCGCGCGAAGCGACAGCCTCGTTATCAGATAAACTCGATAATATTACCTTAGGACGAATAACCGGTATTCCACTATTTTTATTGGTGATGTATTTGATGTTTATTGTTGCCGTTAAATTTGGCTCAGTTTTCATTGATTTCTTTGATCAATTGTTTGATACCATTTTTGTTCAAGGTCTCACCCATGTGCTTGATAGTTTAGGATCACCAGCGTGGTTAACGGTTATTTTAGCGGATGGGATTGGCAGTGGTATCCAAACGGTGGCAACCTTCATTCCAGTGATTGCCGCCATGTTTTTCTGTTTATCCTTCTTAGAAGACTCTGGCTATTTAGCGAGAGCGGCGATGGTGGTTGATCGCGGTATGCGTGCAATTGGTTTACCCGGTAAGGCATTTGTGCCGATGTTAGTGGGGTTTGGATGTGGTGTTCCAGCTATTATGGGCACGCGAACCTTAGACAGTGCAAGGGATAGATTAATGTCTATCTGTATGATTCCTTTTATGTCTTGTGGCGCCAGACTACCGGTTTATGCACTATTTGCCGTCATTTTTTTCCCACACCATGCTTCAACGGTGGTGTTTATTCTCTATCTGTTAGGCATTTTGGTGGCTATTATCACCGGTTTAGTCCTGAAATATACACTATTACCGGGAAAAATTACGCCATTTATTATGGAGTTACCCGCTTACCGCATACCCACAGTGCGCGGTATGCTACATTTGACCTGGTCGCGTTTAAAGTTATTTATTATTAGAGCGGGTAAAGCCATTGTTTTGATGGTGACGGTATTGAGTTTATTGAATTCACTTGGTACTGATGGTTCATTTGGGCATAGCGATTCCAATGAATCGGTCCTATCCGTCGCCAGTCAGAAGATCACCCCGGTATTTGAACCGATGGGGATTACCGAGCAGAATTGGCCAGCCACAGTCGGTATTTTTACCGGGATTTTTGCCAAAGAGGCGGTGATTGCTACGCTCAATTCACTGTATTCGATGGAAGAAGATAGTCAGGATGATGAGGCGTTTGATTTTGTCGGTGGCATTATTGGTGCTTTTGACACTATTCCTGAGAATCTAATCGCGCTAAAAGATTCATTCCTTGATCCTTTAGGGCTCAGCGCAGTAGATGAGGATATTGATGCATTACAAACTGAGCTTGATGTGTCAGCGAAAGCGGTCTCAACAATTCAAGTCTCGTTTGGTAGTGCTGCCGCGGCAATGGCTTATCTGATCTTTATTCTACTTTATACACCTTGCGCAGCAGCATTGGGCTCAATCTATCGTGAAGCCGGTTGGCGTTGGGCACTGTTTGTCGCACTTTGGACATTCTTTATTGGTTGGGTTTGTGCCACCGTTTATTATCAATATGCAACGATAGCCCAATCAGAGCACGCTGCCGGCTGGTTAATTGGTGTCGGAGTGGCTTTTGTTATGGTTATCATCGCCATGAAGATTGTCGGGAAAACCTGTAATATGGCGCATTTACAGATGAAAAAACCGCAGGCGTGTAGTAAAGATTGTTGTCATTAGGATTGAACCGATAGTGGATAGCTCCGCTATCGGACTACAATGACTGAAACAGGAGTACGATGATGCTGATGACCGATATTCGTGATTATTTACAGCTAGTAGGTCGCGCTAATTTACAGGATCTTTCCCGGCATTTTGGTATTCAAGAGAGTGCGATGCAACATATGCTCTCTTTTTGGGTAAAAAAAGGCCAGATTAGCTTTTATTATCTCGACAATCAAGGGTGTGGCAGCGGTAAATGCAGTGACTGTTTTGAGTGCAGTGAAAGCACCAAACAAATTTATGTCTGGCGTTAACTTTATCGACATAACCGTTTATAATCGTCAAATAGTTGACTATCTGTACGAATAAAATAGGATAAGTTGAGTTTTTAGGTTGGTATATGATAAGACCAATTAAATAATGCCGCAGCTGGAGAGTTTATGCATTGCCCATTTTGTAATACTGAAGATACTAAAGTCATCGACTCACGCTTAGTGGGTGATGGTTTGCAGGTGCGCCGCCGTCGTCAGTGTACGGTCTGTAATGAACGTTTTACGACGTTTGAAGTGGCTGAGTTAATTATGCCTGGCGTGATTAAAAATGGCCATCTTAGAGAGCCATTTAACGAAGACAAACTGCGTAGAGGCTTACAAAAAGCGCTAGAAAAAAGGCCTGTCAGCACCGATGATATCGAAATGGCGATCAGTCAGATTAAATCGAGAATCAGAGCGACTGGCGAACGTGAGATACCTTCAAAAATGATTGGCAACTTAGTGATGGATGAGTTAAAAAAATTAGATAAAGTCGCCTATATTCGCTTTGCCTCAGTCTATTTCAGCTTTGATGATATTGAACAGTTCGGTTCAGAAATTGCCAAGTTACAGGCCAAAGAGACACAGAATTAAGCCATCCTTCTGGTATGAAGTTAACAATATAAGATAGAGACTATGATGTTTGAATCCGATGATATCGGTTATATGCAGCGAGCCATTATGCTGGCTAAGCGCGGGATATATACTACAACACCGAATCCTAATGTGGGCTGTGTGATTGTGCAGCACGGCAATATTGTCGGTGAAGGTTTTCATTATCAGGCCGGATTACCGCACGCGGAGGTCTATGCTCTCGATATGGCAGGGCAACAAGCCAAGGGTGCAACGGCCTATGTGACGTTGGAACCTTGTAGTCATCATGGTAAAACACCGCCTTGTGCGGATGCATTGATTCGTGCTGGTATTGCACGTGTGGTCATAGCGATGCTCGACCCTAATCCGCTGGTTGCCGGCCAAGGGGTTGCCCGTTTAATGTCTGCAGGTATTGCGGTTGAATCAGGTCTCTTAGCCGAGCAAGCCGAGGAGATTAATCGCGGTTTTTTAAAAAGAATGCGCACGGGTCTGCCTTATGTCCGTTTGAAAATGGCAGCTTCCCTCGATGGGCGGACCGCGATGGCTTCGGGTGAAAGCAAATGGATTACTTCGGCACTATCACGCCAAGATGTGCAACAATTTCGGGCACAAAGCAGTGCTATTTTGAGTAGTAGTGCGACCATCCTTGCTGATGATCCGAGCTTAACTGTAAGGTGGTCAGAGCTTGCTGATGAGGTTAAACAGAACTATCCTCAAACAGAAGTCAGACAACCGATTCGTGTGGTACTCGATAGTCAACATCGTTTGACCTTACAGGAACAGGTTTTTAAACAGCCTGGTTGTACCTGGCTGGTACGTAAAATAGGGGCGAAGTTGCCCGCAGATGTGGCGCCGCAGATTGAACTGTTGATTGATGACGCCACCACCGGGCCACAGGTCGATCTTCAATATCTGTTACAGCGGTTAGGCCAAAAACAGATTAACACGTTGTGGGTTGAGGCCGGTGCGACACTAGCGGGTGCGCTGATCGCGCAAGATCTGGTCGATGAGTTAATTATTTATATGGCGCCGAAAATATTGGGTGATAAGGCGCGTGCATTATGTATGATACCTGAATTGATGACGTTATCACAAGTCCCGCAATTTCAATTTTCTGATATCACCTCAATCGGTTCAGATATTCGGATGATTTTAAAAAAATAGCTTCAGTTAAATAGCTAATTTTATCCTCGTTTGATATCGTTATGAAAAGCGATATCAAACGATAATTTCTGGATAATTCATACAAAGAGATAACACGATTTATCTCATCGTCACTGATCAGGCAGAAGGATCTATAGGCTATTTTGGTATTTTTATCGCCAAGACTATTTTTCGCTATTCGCCATGTTTTGCATAGATTCAATCAGCCCATTATGATAAAATCCCCGCCTATTTATCCGATTTATCTGAGGAATTTCCATGAGAACGATTGAAGGTTCGGTTGCTGCACCTGCTGCACGCGTTGCAATTATTGTTGCTCGTTTTAACCACTTTATTAATGATAGCTTAGTAACGGGTGCTGTTGATGCATTAAAACGTATTGGCCAGGTAAAAGATGACAATATTTCGGTTATTTGGGTACCGGGTGCTTATGAAATTCCTTTAGCCGCACAAGCAGCAGCGAAAAGTGGTAAATATGATGGGGTTGTGGCATTAGGTACGGTTATTCGTGGCAGCACAGCCCATTTTGATTTTGTTGCTGGCGAGTCAAGTTCAGGCCTGTTAGGGACTTCTCTTGCTTTTGATATTCCGGTTGGTTTTGGTATTTTAACAACAGAGAACCTTGAACAGTCTATCGAACGCGCAGGGACTAAAGCGGGTAATAAAGGTTCAGAAGCCGCCTTAACGGTGCTTGAAATGTTAAATGTTCTTAAAGCGATCAAGGAGTAGTGTGTGAAGCCAAATGCAAGGCGCCGAGCACGTGAATGTGCTGTACAAGCAATTTATTCATGGCAGTTATCACAAAATAGTATCACAGATATTGAAGCAGAGTTTTTAGCTGAACAAGATATGAAAGGGGTAGACACTAAATATTTTCGTGAATTAATTCATGGTGTTGTGCGTAATCATACGCAGTTAGATGAATTAATGACTCCATATTTAACCGAGCGTTCTATCGATGAGCTTGGCCCCATTGAACGATCGATTCTCAGAATTGCGCTTTACGAGCTGACTAAGCGTGAAGATGTGCCTTACAAAGTTGTGATTAATGAAGCGATTGAACTCACCAAAGCCTTTGGTGCTGAAGATAGTCACAAATTTGTTAATGGTGTGGTTGATAAAATCGCACCGACCATCCGAACTCGTTAAACGTTGAAAGCTTAAGCGAATTTGCTTGAGCTTTTTTCTGCTGAAAATACAACACTCTTTTCTTAATCTTGCGTCTGGTAATCAGTATTAAATTGAATAATATTAATGAGTTAATTTAATCTTTGTACTGATTATTTTGAGTATGATTTATTCTATACAGTGATATACTAGACGGAATTATCTATGCGTATATTAAAATGATTTAATATACAGATTCCGCTTATTCGATACGAGAACATCATGAACGACAACGAGAATACGACTAAAAATAAACCCTCTGTTTATTATGCACAAAAGAAAGCTGAACCAGAACGTCGCACCGATCATAAGCGAAGTGGTGATTCAAGAAAAGGCGACGGTTTTGCTTATAAAAAGGATGGCTATAAAAAAGAGGCTTATAAAGATAAACCTACCGCAAGAGGCCGTTCTGATGAACGTACAAGTCGAATTGAAACCTTTGAGCCTAAAAAAGGGCGCGTGGCGGTAAGAAAACCGACCGAAAATAGCGATTCGCCATGGCAAACCAAAATCCGTAAAGAGCCTCAGCAACCCTCTTATGCTCAAAAAGAGAGCGAGCCTGCTTTGGCTGCGCCGCAACGAAAACTGGCTCACGATGAGGTTTTTGTTTATAGTGAAAACAGCTGTAAGGCCGTATTTAAACAGCGTGCAAGCTCGATTATCAAAGCTTTTTTAACTGAAGAGATGACCACTAAATTTCGTGATCTAGTCATGAGTTTAGCTGAAAAACATCTTGGTTATGATGTCGTTTCCGATGAATACATGACCAAGTTAACCGGTACACCTCATCATGGTGGTGTCTGTTTGATCGTTAAGAAACGAACGCCCTTAACTGCACTCGATTATCTCGACCAAACTAAAAAACAGGCTCATGATTGTGTACTGGCGATTGATGATATTAATAATCCACATAATCTCGGTGCACTCATCCGCTCAGCGGCGTTTTTCTCTGCTCAAGGGGTGATATTGCGCCACGTGGATACATTGGAATCGGGGGCAGCGCTGCGTGTTGCTGAGGGCGGTGCTGAGTATGTCCAGCCTATTCGCGCTGATGATATGGCGGCAACATTATCGCAATTTAAACAACAAGGATATCGCGTCGTGGCTTTATTGCCTTGTAAAATGAAAAATGTGCCAGCACAATCACTTTTTGATGTCAAATTTGCCGATAAAACGGTGGTTGTTTTGTTCCAACAAATGAATAAAGCGTTGATTCAGGTTGCTGATCAAATTGTGTATGTGTCTGGATCTGACGTGATGCCGGCACTGAATATTTCTGTGGCAACCGGCCTTATTTTGGCTCAGTGGCAGCAGCGTAATCAAGAATAATCACAATGTCGCTTAATTATTGCGCATATCATTCACTCTTTTGTCTGGCGTTTTAATGGATGAAGTCGTTCATTAAAACGCCGATATCACGATTCCCTTTTGTAGCTTGTCATCTCTCAATTCTGATTTTCATCATCCGGTTTTCGTTATATTAACTGTTTTTAAAACAAAATTTTAGATATCAAAACGATTAACTGCGTAATAGCATCTTTTGATTAGAAAAATTCTACCAAATGATTATGTTAGTAAAAAATCATAAAGAGAGCAGAATCACGATGAAATCGAAACCGACTCGCCAGATAGGCCTTATTTTTGGAAAATTCTATCCACTTCATCGTGGACATCTTTATATGATTGAAAAAGCCAGTAGTGAAGTCGATGAACTTCATGTGATGCTTGGCTGTGAATCTTCTCGCGATGCTGCGTTATTTGAGCAAAGTCAGATGCCCAAACAGCCACAAGTTAAAGATCGTTTAGCGTGGCTTAAAAATAGTTTTGAGGGCAGGCCAAATATTCATTTTCATGTATTAGATGAATCTGGCATTGCTTCTTATCCAAATGGCTGGAAAGACTGGAGTGACCGAGTTAAATCGATTTTATCCTTACAAGCGATTGCGCCAACGCTGATTTTTACCAGTGAACTGCAAGATGTTGCGTTACATCAGGAATATTTCGGTTGTCAGGTACGCTTAATTGACGAAACGCGGCATTTTATGAATATCAGTGCGACACAAATTCGTCAGAATCCTTACCTCCATTGGTCTTATATTGCCAAAGCAGCGCAACCTTTTTTTGTTAAAAGAGTGTATATCATCAGTAATTCAAGATCCGGCAATCTGGCCAAACAGTTTGCCAATATTTACAACACCTCATTTGTCAGTAATGGTTATATCAACTACATTGAACGAGAGGTGTGTAAAAAACTATCTAAATTACAAGAGCAAAATTATATTGATATTGCTTTATTGCACGCTAAACGTATTGAACAGGCATCATTACATGCCGATCGCTATATTTTTACTGATTTAGATTTTTGTGCACTCTGCGATCATTTTGAGCGTGCTTTTGGTCATCCGCATCGAACACTTGAAGAGTTATGCGAAATCTATCCTTTTGATATCATGATTAATGTGAATGATTTTAAAGATGCTGAAACAGCCGCGGATTATTTTGCTCAAGCATTAACGTTACTTAAAGCGCAGCTTTAAAGATAACCGTCTATTATTAGGCTTTATCCATCACCTCTGCCAAAATATAGATGAAAAGCCCCTGTCTGTTACGCTTTTCATTTATTGCCATCAGCCATCTCTTTTGACCTTTTTGGCTTAATCGCTTCATAACCTGACCGATGATAAAATTGAAGTGATGCTTTGTTATCGAAGGTTTTTAATAATATCTTTTGTCTTTCTTATAAATATTTATGCTAGAATAACTCAAAATTCGATAACATGACGGTATGATTATGTCCAACTCAGATAATAAAAATAATCGAGAGACGATTGATTTTGGTTTTGAACAGATTCCGACACAAGAGAAAGAGCAGCGAGTTGCTGGTGTGTTCCACTCTGTGGCAGATAAATACGATGTAATGAATGATTTAATGTCGTTTGGTATCCATCGGTTATGGAAGAAGTTCACTATCGATCACTGTCATGTACGTAAAGGTCAAAAAATTCTCGATCTTGCTGGTGGTACCGGTGATTTAACCGCAAAATTTTCTCAGTTAGTTGGTGAAACAGGTCAGGTGATATTAGCCGACATCAATGATTCGATGCTCAAAGTTGGTCGTAGCAAATTAAGAGACAAAGGGCTAATCAATAATATTGAATACGTACAAGCTAACGCTGAAGCCTTACCTTTCCCTGATAACTATTTTGACTGCATTACCATCTCATTTGGTCTACGCAATGTGACCGATAAAGCGAAAGCACTACGTTCTATGTGGCGTGTGCTCAAGCCAGGTGGACGTTTGCTAGTTCTAGAGTTCTCAAAACCTCAGCATCAAATTCTCAATAAAGCCTATGATCTTTACTCTTTCCATGTTTTACCCCTGATGGGTAAAGTCGTGGCTAATGATTCCGAGAGTTATCGTTATTTAGCTGAATCAATCCGCATGCATCCTGATCAGGATAAGCTGAAACAGATGATGTTTGACGCTGGTTTTGGTGATGTCAAATATTACAATATGACCGGTGGTATTGTTGCACTGCATCGTGGATTTAAATTTTAGTTTTGGTATAGCATGAAATATACACGGATCTATAAAATATTGGCGGTGATGCGCGCCTACAGGCTCAGTGAGTTATTACCTCATCATCGCCTCTCATTTTGGTTAAAAGTGGTTATCGCCAGCCTGTTTTGGGTCAAAAATCGTGCCAAAGGTCAACTTCCCGAAGAGCGGTTACGTTTAGCCCTGCAAGCACTCGGTCCAATCTGGATTAAACTTGGCCAGATGCTGTCTACGCGCCGTGACTTGCTACCTGCCGATATCGCCAATCAATTAGCACTATTACAAGATAAAGTGGCCCCTTTTGAGGGGAAATTAGCCATTGAAATGATTGAGGACGCCTTAGGGCAGCCGATTAGTGAACATTTTGATGAGTTTGATATTATCCCACTCGCTTCAGCCTCTATCGCTCAGGTCCATACTGCCACGATGAAAGGTAGTCGAATTCCGGTTGTCATTAAAGTGCTCAGGCCTAATTTATTTCCCACCATACAAGCCGATCTTAGTCTGATGTATTTTGTGGCCGATAAACTACCGAATTGGATACAAGATGGTGAACGTCTCAAAGCCCGAGATATTGTTCGGGACTACGAAAATACGATTTTAAAAGAGCTCAATTTACAGCAAGAAGCGGATAATACGCTACGTTTGCGGGCAAACTTTATCGATAGTGATATTTTATATATTCCTTATGTTTATCGAGATTTATGTCGTAAAAATATCTTAGTTGAAGAACGTATATATGGTATTCCGATTGCCAATATCGATGCGTTAAAACGTGCCAATGTCAATTTAAAATTACTGGCAGAGAGAGGGGTTGAAGCCTTTTTTACGCAGGTTTTTCGTGATAATTTTTTCCACGCAGATATGCATCCTGGCAATATTTTTGTCGATATCCGGCAGCCTCATGATCCGCGTTATATCGGTATCGATTGTGCGATTGTCGGTGAGCTGACGCAAGATGATCAATATTATCTGGCGGAAAATTTCATCGCTTTTTTTAATCGTGATTATCATAAAATTGCTCAGCTATACATTGAATCTGGTTGGGTTAGCGAAGAGACCGATATTTATGAATTTGAACAAGCGATGCGGCAGGTGTGTGATCCCATCTTTGCTAAACCGTTAGGTGAAATCTCGTTTGCACAAGTACTGTTTAATTTATTCAGTGTTGCCAGGCAGTTTAATATGGAAGTGCAACCGCAATTAATTCTATTAGAAAAAACACTATTTTATATTGAGGGACTCGGTCGACAGCTCTATCCTGAGCTCGATTTATGGAAGACGGCAAAACCCTTTTTAGAAGCGTGGTATGCCGAGAAAATCAGTGTAAAATCAGTTGCAAAGCAGATCGTTGAAACGTTACCGGCCATGACGAAACTATTTCCACAATTACCGGCCAAAATAAAACAGCAAGAGCGCGCTAACCGAAGACTAAAATCAAAATTGGATCATTTGAGTTCGCAGCTGTATACTTTGCAAAAAAGACAGCGACGACAGTTCTGTCTATTTTCTGGCGTCGTGATTACCGTCGCTTTATTATTGATCATTTTATAGAATTTCAGGAGTGTTATCATGATGCCAAGTTGGACAAAACTACTCATTCTTATTGCTGTCATCGTACTCATTTTTGGTACTAAAAAATTGCGTACCTTAGGCTCTGATTTAGGTGAGGCGATTAAAGGTTTTAAGAAAGCTATGAACGATGATGATGATAAAAAAATATCAGATGAAAAATTAGAACAGCCTAATCAGCTTGACTCAGATAAAAAAGAGTAAATTGTGTTTGATATCGGTTTTACCCAGCTTCTGCTGGTCATGCTGATTGGTCTGGTGGTATTAGGTCCAAAGCGTTTACCGGTTGCCATTAAAACGGTGATGGGGTGGATTCGAGCATTACGCGCTATTTCTGCCTCGGTGCAATTAGAACTCAGTAAAGAACTCAAATTGCAAGAGTTGCAGGACAGCTTAAAGAAAGCAGAAGAGAGTGGCTTGAAAAATATCTCACCGGAAATTCAAGCGTCGATTGATGATCTGAAACGTGTCACCGCTTCAATGCAGGAGACTTATCAGCAAGATATCAAAGGACCTATCAAGCAAGGCCTGACACTGGATGATAAAGATCCGGCTAAATTAGATAAAACTGATCAAACATCATGACAAGTAAGATGGCTAATAACGCACAACCTTTAATTGAACACCTGATAGAATTGCGTACGCGGATTTTACGTTCACTGGTCTGCATTGTCGTGATTTTTATTGGTCTGCTCTATTTTTCCAATGATATTTATTCGATTGTCGCCAATCCACTTATCCGGCAGCTGCCAGAGGGTAGTAGCATGATCGCAACGGATATCGCCGCGCCATTTTTTGCGCCGATAAAGTTGACCGCAGTGGTTGCACTGGTGTTCTCTGCACCCTATATTTTGTATCAAATCTGGGGCTTTATTGCGCCCGCTTTATATAACAAAGAAAGACGCTTAGTGATGCCGTTATTAGTGTCAAGTACGGTACTCTTCTATTTAGGGTTAGCATTTGCTTACTTCTTAGTCTTCCCCTTAGCCTTTTACTTCTTTATTCATACCGCGCCGGCCGATATTGCGATTAATACGGATATTACTAAATATCTCGATTTTGTTATCGTCCTTTTTATGGTGTTTGGCTTTGCTTTTGAAGTGCCAATCGCGATTGTTCTGCTCTGTTGGACAGGGGTTACCTCGCCAGAGAGCTTAAAACGCAAACGTCCTTATATCATTGTCGCGGTATTTGCCATTAGTATGTTTTTAACGCCGCCGGATGTTTTTTCTCAGACCTTGCTGGCGGTGCCTATGTGCATTTTATTTGAGATTGGTCTGTTTTGTGCGCGTTTTTATCGCCCTCGTACTGAACAAGAGGTGCACGAAGAGGATGATGAACAGGCGTAGTATTGCGCCTGTTTTTCGATTGAATGATAAAATGAGCCAGACGGCTCATTTTATTCATCAGTAAGTTGATTAATTGATTATTTTTTTTGACTATCCATCCTCTGAACGTGATGTAGTCGATATATTTCAAATTATCTCATTATGTTAGACTGACGCGCAATAATGACGATGATAACATTGTTTAAAATAAGAGGCTTTATCTGTGAAGACTGAATTACCTGATTATACTCAATCCAACGTGCTAGTGGTGGGTGATATTATGTTGGATCGTTATTGGTATGGTTCAACAACCCGTATCTCTCCTGAAGCACCCGTGCCGATAGTAAAAATTGACGCGTTAGAAGAGAGACCTGGTGGTGCGGCCAATGTGGCGATGAATGTGACATCCCTAGGCGGTAATGTCCGCTTAATCGGTTTAACGGGTACTGATGAAGTCGCCAATATTCTTGACCAACAGCTGGTTAAACAGAAAGTGGATTGCGATTTTGTTGCTTTACCGACGCATCCCACTATCACTAAACTCAGAATCTTGTCTCGACATCAACAGCTGATTCGCCTCGATTTTGAAGAGGCTTTCACTCAGGTTGATCCTGAGCCCTTACTCGATAAATTGAAACGGGCATTACATACCTCACAAGTCGTCATTCTGTCTGATTACGCAAAAGGCGTACTTAATCATGTTCAGGATATGATTAAGCTCGCTAAGCAAGCGAATGTACCGGTTTTAATTGATCCCAAAGGGACTGATTTTGAACGGTACCGCGGCGCGACTATCTTAACCCCAAATATGTCAGAGTTCGAAGCCGTCGTTGGCCATTGTCCAACAGAAGAAGAAATTATCAGTAAAGGATGTGCGCTTATTACGCGTTATGATTTACAGGCGCTATTAATCACACGTTCTGAAAAAGGGATGACGCTATTACAGCTTGATAAAGCGCCGCTCTATTTACCCACTCAAGCCAAAGAAGTTTATGATGTGACGGGCGCAGGCGACACGGTTATTGCGACCTTAGCTACCTCTTTAGCTGCCGGTGCCGGTTTAGAAGAGGCGTGTTTTTTAGCTAATGCTGCCGCCGGTGTCGTGGTCGGCAAATTAGGGACCTCCACGGTATCACAGGTTGAGCTACAAGACGCGCTTAGAGCTAGAACCCATGATGGCTTTGGTGTGATGACCGAGGATGAGCTGAAAGAAGCGGTACGCACAGCGCGTTTGCGTGGTGAAAAAGTGGTGATGACTAATGGCTGCTTTGATATTTTACATGCCGGCCATGTCTCCTATTTAGCCAACGCGCGTAAACTCGGTAACCGATTGATTGTGGCGGTGAATAGTGATGCCTCAGTAAAAATGCTCAAAGGAGAATCAAGACCGATTAATCCTTTGATTCAACGTATGATTGTATTAGGTGCGCTTGATGCCGTTGATTGGGTGGTGCCTTTCGAGGAAGAGACGCCGCAGCGTCTTATCAGCGAAATTTTACCAGATATTTTAGTTAAGGGTGGCGATTATAAACTTGAGCAGATTGCCGGTGGCGCAGAAGTTATTGCAGCTGGTGGTGAGGTTAAAGTGCTCAATTTTGAAGATGGCTGCTCAACGACGAATATTATTAATGCGATTAAAAAACAGTCATAAATCGTTTGGACTCATCACCAGACTCGGCGTTCATCGCGAGACTGAAAATAAAAAAAGGTGCATGATCCATGCACTTTTTTATTTGTTATGATAAACATCAGATATCATTTTTAACACTGACTATAATAATATGAATGAATTAAAAAAAGCCTTAAATTTATGGCAGGGAATCGGTTTATTATCGACATCATTACTGGGTACTGGCATTTTTGCGGTTCCCGCAATTGTTGCACTATCAGCAGGGAGTGCGGGTTTATGGGCTTGGCCATTATTGCTGTTTTGTGTATTGCCGATAGCCATCTGTTTCGCCAAATTGGGCAAATATTATCCCCATGCCGGTGGTGTCGCTTACTTTATTAGTCGTGCTTTTAATCCTCAGCTTGGTCGAATAACAGGTTGGGTCTTTTTATCGGTCATCCCGTTTGGTTTACCGGCAGCACTCTATATTGCCACCGGATTTTTACATGCACTGTTTTTATTCTCGCCGCATGTCGAATTACTCATCCAGGTGATTACGTTATTACTGATTTGGTGCGTTGGACTCTTTGGTGCGGGCGCTAGCGGCTGGATTCAATCGTTGATTGCGGTGTTAATCATTGGTTTGGTCTTAGTGATCTGTTTTGCCGCTTCTCCACCGGTTCTGGCCGTAACTTGGCCGGCATTATCGGGGGTTTCCTCATCAGTTATTTTATCGGCTTTTGCTGTGATGTTTTGGTGTTTCGTTGGTCTGGAGGCATTTGTTCATCTCGCTTCGGAATTTAAACGTCCTGAACGTGACTTTTCGCCGGCACTATTGATTGGTCTTTTGATTGCCGGTTTTATCTATTGGGCCGCGACGGCGGCCGTGGTTTATTATGCGCCAAGTGATGCGACGGCGACCACCGCTTTACCTAAAATCGTGCAACAACTATTTGGTCAAAAGGCACTGTGGACCTTCTGTATTATTGGTTATTTAGCTTGCTTTGCTTCCATTAATATCTATATGCAAAGTTTCGCACGCTTAATCTGGTCACAAATGTCACTAGATTATCCGCAGAGTATTTTGGCGCGGTTATCAAAACAGCAAAGTCCAATCAATGCCTTATCGCTGGTGATATTACTCTGCCTGTGTTCATTAACTTTATTACATTTTTTAAATATTCCCTTGGGTCATCTATTGGCCTATGCCAATGGCGTATTTGTATTAATTTACTTACTGGCTATGCTCTCGGCGATCAAATTACTCAAACACACCTCAAAATTACTGGCTATCTTGAGTGCTTTCATTTGTCTCGGATTATTAGTCGTGATTGGTTATAAGAGTTTGTATGCCTTATTTATTTTTACCGTATTATGGATGTTGACACTAAAAAAATCACGTGCACAAAAATAATTGAGCGATAGATTGAAAAACAGTTTTGTTTCATGCTAATTCAGCGTAAATTAATCACAAAAATCATTCCTTAAGTGAGAGACAATGACGGCATTAAGTAACGAAGCCCTGATAGTGAAAGCGGCACTGGAAGAGAAGGGTCTTGAGACGCCACTCAAACGCGTTCCTTTGACGATGCATGAGCGTAAAGAGAAAATAAAACAGCATTTCACTGAGATTATGCAGTTAATGGAACTCGATTTGAGTGACGATAGCTTATGTGAAACACCACATCGTATTGCGAAAATGTATGTGGATGAAATTTTCTCTGGTTTAAATTACGAAAATTTTCCTAAAATTACCTTAATCGAAAATAAGATGCAGTTTGATGAGATGGTGACTGTACGTGATATCACCTTAACCAGTATTTGTGAACATCACTTTGTCACCATTGATGGTAAAGCGACCGTCTCTTATATTCCCAAAGATTATGTGATTGGTTTATCTAAAATTAATCGTATTGTTGAATTTTTCTCTCAGCGCCCCCAAATACAAGAGCGGCTCACGCAACAAATTTTAGTGGCTTTACAGACGTTACTGGACACTAAACATGTCGCGGTCTCTATTGATGCGGTGCACTACTGTGTGAAAGCGCGCGGTATTAAGGACGCAACCAGCATGACCACCACCACGGCATTAGGGGGTGGTTTTAAAACTAACCCAAGTACGCGGCAAGAGTTTTTGCGTTCGATTAAGCATTAATGTTATGTTGAATCGGTGACTAGCGGTCTGATTAGATTGACGGCCGATGATTGGTTAAATGTAAGTCGGGGATTTTTTATCAACGGCTCGCATCATCGAAAATGACTGAATGCGTAAAGACATGCTATCTGCCTCTACAACAATGGCTAACATCCTGATATAATCAGCCAATTAATTCGTTATGTGTATAACCTGATATTTGATGAAAATTATCCGCGGTATTGCTAATCTTCATGCTCAGTTTGCCCAGTGTGTTTTGACTATGGGTAACTTTGATGGTGTTCATTTAGGACACCGTTCGCTATTGGCTCGATTACGTGAAGTGGGGCGTCAATATGATTTACCGACGGTTGTGATGATTTTTGAACCCCAGCCATTGGAGTTTTTTTCACCGGATCGTGCGCCGGCGCGTCTAACCTCTTTTCAGGAAAAATATCATCAGTTCTGTCAGTTAGGGATCGATTACTTACTCTGTATTCCCTTTAATGAGCATGTTGGCTCACTTTCAGCGACCCTGTTTGTCCAAGAGTGGTTAGTGAAACAGCTTGGCGCTCAGTATGTGATTGTAGGCGACGACTTTGCTTTTGGTGCCCGGCGACAAGGCAATAAGCAGCTGCTTGATCATTACGCGCAGCAAGGCTGTTTTCGGTTTGAAAGTTTACAGGCCTTTGAATATCAAAGTCTGCGAGTGAGTAGCACCGCGATTCGTGATGCTTTAGCACAAGCTGATTTTGTGTTAGCTGAAAAGTTATTGGGTCGACCTTATGCTATTTGTGGCAAAGTGATCCATGGTAATGCGTTAGCACGTCAGCTAGGTTTTCCAACTGCGAATGTGCATCTGCAGCGTAACAAAGCGGCTTTGCAGGGCGTCTTTGCTGTAGAGGTGATACGTATTGCAACGGGTTTAACTTATCACGGCATCGCCAATATCGGTATAAAGCCGACGGTTGAGGGTAAGAAAACCACGCTGGAAGTGAATATTTTTGAGTTTAATCAGGATATTTATGGTGAAGATTTGCAGGTGCTCTTTCGACAAAAAATACGCGATGAGCAAAAGTTTACTTCACTCGATGCACTGCAAAAACAAATTGCACAAGATGTTTGCATCGCAAGAGAGATTAAGGCAAAATTCTAATCATCATTTGATCGTTTCGTCGTTTAATCATCAACTCTATTGAACAGACGAAAGCCGTACAAGTACGGCTAAAAGTAGTTAATTTATACCTAGCTTATTCTGTTTTTTAAGCACTATAGATAAGGTGTCTGACGCGCTTGTCAGCTGCTGATAATCATCTATTTTGCAAAACAATCGCCGCTTAGAGCTGCATGGTTTTGCATTTTAACATTGTATGTAATATTTAAGATAACTGGAACAACAAGCATGACAGACTATAAAAATACCTTAAACCTGCCTGAAACAGGTTTTCCGATGCGCGGCGATCTGGCAAAGCGAGAGCCGGCAATGTTACAAAATTGGTATGATAAAGAGTTATATCGTCATATTCGTAATGCGAAGAAAGGCAAAAAATCCTTTATCCTACATGATGGTCCTCCCTATGCGAATGGTAGCCTTCATATCGGTCATGCTGTAAATAAAATTATTAAAGATATTATTATCAAGTCTAAAACCCTCATGGATTACGACTCGCCGTATATTCCTGGCTGGGATTGTCACGGTTTACCGATTGAATTAAAAGTGGAAGAGCAGGTTGGTAAGCCTGGGGAACAGGTGACAGCGGCTGATTTTCGCCAGATTTGCCGTGACTATGCCGGTACCCAAATCGAACAGCAGAAGAAAGATTTTATTCGTATGGGTGTGATGGGGGATTGGCAAAATCCTTACCGTACAATGGACTATTCGACTGAAGCCAATATTATTCGTGCATTAGGTAAAGTTATCGGTAATGGCCATTTATTAAAAGGCGCCAAACCGGTGCATTGGTGTACGGCTTGTGGCTCCTCTTTAGCGGAAGCTGAAGTAGAATATTATGATAAAACGTCGCCGGCGATTGATGTCAAATTTAAAGCGGTAGATCCGAAAGCGGTGATGTCACGATTTGGTGTACACACTGATTTACCGATTTATGCAGTCATCTGGACGACAACGCCGTGGACCTTACCGGCCAGCCGAGGTATTGCTTTAAATGCTGAATTTGACTATCAGCTGATCGCGGTCAATCAACATGAGTGCCTTATTTTAGCCGCTGATCTGGTTGAAGCGGTGATGAAACGTGCCGATATCAGTGACTGGACGGTTTTAGGAAGCTGTAAAGGGAGCGATTTAGAGCTGCTGCGCTTTGCGCATCCGTTTCTGGCTTTTGATGAGCCGATTGTCTTAGGTGACCATGTGACGCTCGATGCTGGTACCGGCGCCGTACATACTGCGCCAGGCCATGGCCCGGAAGACTTTTTAGTCGGACAAAAATATCAGTTAGAAGTAGCCAATCCGGTCAATAGCAAAGGTCATTTTGTGGATGGTACGGGCGCAGGTTTAGATGGCCTGTTTGTGTTTAAAGCTAATGATGTGATTGTTGAACTATTGCAAGAGAAAGGTGCATTACTGCATGTTGAAAAATTACAGCACAGTTATCCATGCTGCTGGCGCCATAAAACGCCGATTATTTTCCGTGCCACCCCACAGTGGTTTATTAGCATGGATCAAAAAGGCTTACGTGCCCAGTCATTAAAAGAGATTAAACAGGTTCGCTGGATCCCTGAATGGGGTCAAGCACGTATCGACACGATGGTCGCAAACCGTCCTGATTGGTGTATCTCGCGTCAACGTACCTGGGGTGTGCCGATGGCACTGTTTGTGCATAAAGATACGCAGGAATTGCATCCAGATACGCTGATGTTGATTGAAAAGGTGGCGCAATTAGTTGAAAAATCAGGGATTCAGGCATGGTGGGATGCCGATATTAAAGATCTTCTCGGTCCAGACGCGGATGACTATATGAAAGTGCCCGATACCTTGGATGTTTGGTTTGACTCAGGTTCAACCTTCTATTCCGTGGTGCAGGCACGTCCAGAATTCAATGGCCATGGTCCTGATCTTTATCTTGAAGGGTCGGATCAGCATCGTGGTTGGTTTATGTCCTCACTGATGCTATCAACTGCTATTGATAATCAAGCCCCTTATAAGCAAGTGCTGACACATGGTTTTGTTGTCGATGGTCAAGGCCGTAAGATGTCTAAATCCATTGGTAATATCGTCACTCCGCAAGAGGTGATGAATAAGCTGGGTGCGGATATTTTACGTTTATGGATTGCGTCAACGGACTACTCTGGGGAAATCGCTTTTTCAGACGAGATCATAAAACGTTCTGCCGATGCTTATCGTCGTATTCGAAATACCGCGCGTTTCTTACTGGCTAACTTAAATGGTTTTGATCCGCAAAAAGATATGGTCGCACCAGAAGATATGGTGGTCCTCGATCGCTGGGCGGTGGGGGCGGCTAAAGCGGCACAAGATGAAATCATTGCGGCTTATGATAACTATGATTTCCATCACGTCGTGCAGCGTCTGATGCAGTTCTGCTCGATTGAAATGGGCTCGTTCTATCTTGATATTATCAAAGATCGTCAATATACCGCGAAAGGGGATAGCCTTGCGCGCCATAGTTGCCAAACGGCCTTATATCATATCGCCCAAGCGCTGGTTCGCTGGATGGCGCCGATTATGTCATTTACTGCTGATGAGATTTGGCAGTACTTACCGGGTGAGCGAAGCGAGTTTGTCTTTACCGAGCAGTTCTACTCAGGTCTGTTTACCTTAGCCGATAATGAGACGATGAGCGACGATTACTGGAAAACAATTTTACGGGTTCGTGGTGAAGTGAATCGTGTGCTTGAACAAGCGCGCAATGATAAAGTGATCGGTGGTTCACTCGAAGCGAATGTGACGCTATACGCGAAACCTGAGCTGGCTGCACAGTTAGGCCAGTTACACAATGAGCTTCGCTTTGTCTTATTGACTTCGCAGGCCAGTGTGGCGCCGTTTGAAAAAGGTGAGCAAGCTATAGCGACCGAGATGAGCGATCTGAAGATCGGTTTTGCAAAAGCGGCCGGTGAAAAATGTCCGCGCTGCTGGCACTATACGGTGGATAATGATCCAACCACGCATCTTTGTCAGCGTTGCCAGACCAATGTCAATGGTCAAGGCGAAACACGTCATTTTGCTTAAGATAAAACAAGGGGCGTTTGCCGTCATATGAATATGGATGTAAAAAAGAAAAACGGCCTATGTTTTTTATGGTTAGCGTTGATTGTCTTTATTGCCGATATCGCCAGCAAGTTTGTCTTGCTGGCCCATTTCCAGTTGTACGAATCGGTGCCGCTGCTCTCTTTCTTCTCCATTACGTATATTCGTAATTATGGTGCAGCATTTGGTTTCTTTTTAGGACAGCGCTGGATTTTGGCAATTATTGCTTTAACTATCAGTCTGTTTATCATTCGCTTTCTCTATAAATCACAGAAAAACGATTATCTCAATAATATCGGTTTTGCACTGGTACTGGGCGGTGCGCTAGGGAATCTATTTGATCGTCTTTATCATGGCTTTGTGGTTGATTTTTTAGATTTTTATCTGGGTAGCTGGCACTATCCTGCCTTTAATCTGGCAGATAGCGCTATCTGTATTGGTGTTATTTTACTGCTGTATAGTAGTTTTAGGCCGACCAAAAAAGCAGACTAAAGGTATCCAATGAAAATTTTGCTTGCAAACCCGCGTGGATTTTGTGCCGGTGTTGATCGTGCCATTAGTATTGTCGAGCGAGCACTGGAGATATTTGGTGCGCCTGTGTATGTTCGCCATGAAGTGGTCCATAACTTATTCGTGGTTAATCGTCTGATTGCTTTGGGTGCACGGTTTATTGAGGAGCTTGATGAAGTGCCGGATGGGGCGGTATTGATATTCTCGGCGCATGGCGTGTCTAAAGCCATTCGGGAAGAAGCCCGGGCCAGACCCCTCAAAGTTTTCGATGCCACCTGCCCTTTGGTGACCAAAGTCCATATGGAAGTGGCGCGTTCTAGTTATCGGGGGGAAGAGGTTATCTTAATTGGTCATGCCGGACATATTGAAGTCGAAGGCACGATGGGCCAATATAGCAATCCTCAGGGGGGTATCTATTTAGTCGAGTCTACCGAAGATGTGCAAACGTTAGTGGTTAAAAATGAGCATAATCTCTGTTTCACCACACAAACGACCCTGTCAGTCGATGATACCAGTGAGATTATTCAAGCTTTAACGACGCGATTCCCGCTGATAAAAGGGCCGCGTAAAAATGATATCTGTTATGCTACCACCAATCGGCAGCAGGCGGTGCGCGGACTGGCGCATGAGGCGGATCTGGTATTGGTGGTGGGTTCAAAAACCTCATCTAACTCAAATCGCCTGGCTGAGCTGGCACGCCGTGCAGGTAAAAAATCTTATCTCATCGATTT